>CAYOWB010000005.1:33261-39714 GCA_964407515.1 uncultured Bacteriovoracaceae bacterium | reverse complement strand
AAGATCATCGTCG
The DNA here is from genome assembly GCA_964407515.1 of uncultured Bacteriovoracaceae bacterium. Taxonomy (GTDB): domain Bacteria; phylum Bdellovibrionota; class UBA1018; order UBA1018; family UBA1018; genus CAYOWB01. The sequence goes on along the minus strand of CAYOWB010000005.1, from coordinate 39,701 downwards.
ACACCTACGGCGGTCACGGTGCGCACGGCGGCGGTGCCTTCTCGGGTAAGGACCCGTCGAAGGTTGACCGCTCGGCCTGCTACATGGGCCGTTATGTCGCCAAGAACATCGTGGCGGCCGGTCTGGCCGATCGCTGCATGGTTCAGTTGGCGTACGCGATCGGTGTTGCTGAACCCGTGAGCGTTCTGGTCAACGCGTTCGGCACGGAAAAGGTCGAGCTCAAGAAGCTTGAAACCGCTGCCCGTGAAGTGTTCCATCTCCGTCCGGCAGGTATCATCGAGTCGCTGAATCTTCTGCGGCCGATCTACGCCAAGACGGCGGCGTACGGTCACTTCGGACGGAACGAACCTGAGTTCACGTGGGAACACACGGATCAGGTCAATGTTCTCCGTAGCTTGAAATGAGCCTAGCCCGATTTCCGGGCTGGCTTCATTTTCAGTCTGCATTTACACTTCATAGTGATGCATACGATCTACACTCTTGCCCGGCTCTTCCCGTACTGGGCGCTTCCTGTGGCTTTTCTTGTCGCGGAATTGGGGTGGTACTTCCGTCGCAAGCGGAGCGCAAGTCAGCACTTTTGCTGGCTCACTACGGTGACGCTCGTCGTGACTGCAATCAGCTGGATTGCCTTCCGCGGCGACCTGCACTCGGATCGTTGGGTTCGTCTCGTCTTCGGAGGATAATCACATGATGAAGTCCTATTCGGTGTTGGTTCTGGGGCTTGTGGTCTCGCTCTCGGCGTCAGCTGCTATTGCTGAAGAGCACACGCGCGTGACGAATCCGAACGTCGTCGGTGTTGAAGTTCTCGGGCAGGGGCTGCTCGGTAGCTTCTTCTTCGACCGCGTGTTGACGGACGATCTCGCCGCCGGAGTGGGCGTGGGGCAGGTCTCGACTCGTACGGCGAGCGGCGCGGATGCGAACCAGAAGCTCACGCTCGTTCCCGTTCATGTGAACTACTACTTCATGCGCCAGGCCGGATCACTCTACGTCACCGCTGGTGCGACGATTCTGACGAGCTCGGACGACATCAATGGCAAGAAGGCCGCGACGAGCGCGGTGAAGTTCTCGTCGAGTCCAGTTCTGCCGGTATTTGGCTTGGGCTATGAGAATCGCAGCGATGCGGGATTTCTTTTTCGCGCCACTGGCTATGGAATCGTAGGGGATAACGTTTCCGCGTGGGTCGGATTCTCCTTTGGTTACGCGTTCTGAGCGCGTGTTCTGCTGACTGTTTCTCGACGCATCGAAAAATTTTTGACAGGTCGGCAATTTCTGCTTAGCCTTTAATCAAGGTCATGACATCGCACGGAGCGATGGTCGACGACCGAATGGCACTCGAAAGCCATGGATTGGCAAGGAGGGCATTGATGCTCGCAAATCGTTCGCCATTGGTAGGTGAGAGTCCCGCTATCCAGGAAATCTTCCAAACTATTGAAAAGGTTTCTAAAACCGACAGCACGGTGCTTCTGACCGGCGAGAGCGGTACAGGGAAGGAACTGGTCGCGCGAGCCATCCACGAGAGTTCTTCTCGGGCTTCGAAACCCCTGGTTATTGTCAACGCCGGCGCCATTCCCAGCGAATTGCTGGAAGCCGAGCTCTTCGGTCATGTCAAGGGTGCTTTCACCGGCGCTACACAGAATCGCCAGGGACGTTTCGAACTGGCTCATGGCGGAACGCTCTTCCTCGATGAAGTCGGCGATCTCCCTCTGCACTTGCAGGTGAAGTTGTTGCGGGTGCTTCAGACCCGTCAGTTTGAGCCGGTCGGCTCCTCTCGGACCATGGAAGTCGATGTTCGCATCATCGCGGCGACCAACCTCGATCTGGAGGAGGCCGTTCAGAAGCGTGAATTCCGCGAAGACCTTTACTACCGTCTGAACGTGATCCCGGTCCGTGTGCCCGCTCTGCGCGAACGCAAGACCGATATCCCGATTCTGGTTCGTCACTTCATCGAAAAGTTCAACGGTCTGACCGGCCGCACCGTCGAGGCTCCTTCAGGCGAGATCCTGGATGCTCTGATGTCCTACGACTGGCCGGGCAACGTCCGTGAGCTCGAGAACCTCATGGAGCGTCTCGTGATCCTCAAGGGTACGGGAACCGTGGATCTCGGCGATCTGCCTCACCGGATCTTCCGTAAGTACGCGGAAGGGCAGCCCCAAGGAACGGGCGCTCTCTCGGAGTGGGAGTTCCCGCGCATGGTGTTGCCGAAGTCCGGCGTGGATCTCAAGATCATCGTTGCGGCGTTCGAGAATCATCTGATCGATCAGGCTCTCGCGCGCACGAACAACAACAAGAATCGTGCAAGCGACCTGCTTCAGATGAATCGCACGACGCTCGTTGAAAAGCTGCGCAAGCGTGGCATGATCACGCCGCTTTCGCAGCGGACGGGTGAGGAAGATAACCTCAACAACATGTAAGTTCTAGCTCACGTGTGGTGTACGAAGCCGGGTCATCCGCAGGGGTGATCCGGCTTTTTCGTTCAAGGGGCTGGCTGCGTAGCCGGTTCCTCGGAAGAGAGTACCTGCCTGAGCGGGCCGACTTCGCGCCGAATGAAGTCGCGATCTTCGTCACTCAGGCGTTTCTGTCGGTCGAGGCGGGCTTCAATTCGCTCAAAGCGATCGGCTGCGTCTTTGGAGACTTGGATGAGGTGCTTCGCTCTTCTGCGCCAGATCTCTTCGATTTTTTTTCGGGGGCCCTCGCTCATGCTCTTGAAAGGCAGGGAGGCCAAGGCGGCAAGATTATGAACCTCTTTCTCGTGGTAGTTGAAGGAAACCGTGAGTCCTTCCATGCTTAGGTTGACTTGAAGACCGCTTTCGGTCTTTTCAACTGCAATCGAGACTTTTTCGAGTGGTGCATCGATGAGGCGTTGGAGCGGGACTTGGATTCTCTTGGCCAGAACCTTCCCTAACCAGGCGTCCGCAATGACCGTACCCAGGTCGTCGGCAGTGGAGTTTCGCGCCGCCGCGATCAGAGATACCGCGTAGGCACTCAGTTCATCCGTGCGGACATAGGTCTTGTAGGCCTTCATCGAAGGATAGGGAAGGATCTGGTCGGCGAGCTTCTCAGTCAGAATAATCTTGGTTTTTAGAACCTCCGCGCGTTCGCCTCCGAAAGATCGCCAGGCATGATGGATTTCATGGAGGAGGGTGTCGGACGGAAGGTCGAGAAGCGGCTGCTCGATATTGAAGACCAATTCCCGGCGAAGCCCGACGAAATGGCCGACGCTTCCTTCGAGCGCACTGGGCGAGAAGTAGAGTCGTGTCTTGAGCTTGGTCTTCATAGACCAGGCCAGTTCGTTCATCCAGGAAGATCCTGGCTCCGCGGAGGGGAGGATTTCGAGGGCTGGGCTTCTCTTCTCGTCTTTGAGGGTGGTCAGCCCGGTGCGGATTCCTTGCAATGCGAACAGGTGTTGGGCTTCGCGGAGGAGAGCGGCGTGATCTCGCTTCTCGGGCGGTGCCTGATCGTACTGTTCCAGCAGGACTTTGTCACGGGCGCGCGCCTTGCGGAGCGCCAGCTGAATCAGGGGCGAACGCGGATTGCTTGTACGAGTGGCCCGAGCCTCGGTGAGCTCCTCGAGCCCGACCGAGAGGCAAGACGGTTCATTCGATTCAACCGTGGCGAAGACGGCTGTCGCAGAGACGAGATGAAGCAGCGTCGCCAGAAGCAATGCTACGAAGGTGCTATTTGCCACCGCAGCCCGACCCATCGAACTGCCTCCTATCATTAGGTTATCGGCAGCTCAGGCGTGGGACTTGAGACTTACCGAGTCCCGATTCCCATCGGAACTCGAGCACTTAGATCCGGAAGCCGGAAGGTTCCCGATCCTCCGGTTCCGAAGGTTTCGCCGAGCACCGTGTGAAGCACCTGATTCTCAGAGGAGGTCCAGGAGGCTCCGTTGCACGGGAGCCAGCTTCCTGGTGAGAAGTTCCCTGCGAACATTCGAATCTCGCCGACGTAGGCGCCCTCGCTCATTTCGCTGCTTCCTGGGGCCGGAAAGGTTCCAGCGGCGGCGATATAGTGACCGATCCCGGTCACTCCGATTTGCCCCTGGTTGACAGCGCCCGGCTGCATTTGGGTGATCAGGGGAATCTGAGTCGAGGAGGTCGGAGGAGTAGGAGGGGAGAGCAGGCTTCCCGGGTGCATCGGGACGCGGGCCCTGAGGTCCGGAACTCCGAAGGTCGTTCTGCCGTCTCCACCGTAATAGGTTCCTAGCAGACTGAAGAGAGCCTGATTGTCTCTGATCGAAAGCAGCGATCCGTTACACTCAATCCAGCCTCTCGGGGTGACCGAGCCGGCAAACAGAATGATGTGGCCGAGTAAGGTGCCGTAGGTGCTGTCTCCGTCGCGGGAGGGGTAGAGCCCGATGGTGGCTAGGAGATAGCGAACCCCGAGTCCCTGGACTTGGCCCGTGCTCACCTGAGCGCGCGTGATGGAGTTGATCAAAGGAACGACTGAGTTGCCCTGCCCGGTAGGTGGGGTTTGTGCGTCGACGATCGATCCCCGTCCAACGGCCACTCGTGCGCGAAGGTCCGGAATGCCGAAGGTTGTCTTTCCGTCTCCTCCGTACTGAGTCCCTAGGAGGGAGAATAGCGCCGTATACTGCGAAATGGAGAGAAGTCTTCCGTCACAGGGGAGCCACCCACCGGGGCCTTGGCTCCCGGCAAACATCATGATTTGCCCGATGTAGGGGATGCCGTCGGAGTTGGCACTACCTTCCTCTGATGGATACAGTCCTGTCGTGGCGATGTAGTAACCGATTCCTAGTCCTTGGATCTGGCCTTGTTTCTTCTGCCCGAGGGAGAGAAAGCTGACGAGAGGGGCAGTCAGAGATTCCGCCTTGTTGAAGGTGGCGACCACGGATTTGGCTTCTTCGACGTTCACGGTGCAGGTTGAGCCAGACACCGAGCATCCGCTGCCGCTCCATCCCGCGAAGGTTGAGTCCGAGGCGGGCGTCGCGGTCAGGGTGACCACGGTTTCGAATTCGAAGTCAGCAGTGCAGGCGGATTGGCCCTGTCCGCAGAGAATCCCCTGGGGTGAGGAGTGGACCGTTCCAGATCCGCTGCCCTGAACCGTGACTCCTAGCGAGTAGAGCGCGAGATTGAACTGAGCCGTGACCGACTTGGCCTCGTCTATCTTCACTTCGCAAGAAGGGGTGTCGCCCGAGCAGGCGCCGGTCCAGCCCGCGAATTCCGATCCCAGCTGAGCGGTGGCGGTCAGTGTAATCGTGGTTCCAAGATCATACTCGGCGGAGCAGCTGGTCCCGCAGTCGATTCCACCTGAGGAGGAGGTAATCACGCCTGTTCCGTTTCCGGAGCGTGAAACGGTCAGGCCTCTGCGGCCGAGCCGGAATTCAGCTGTGACATTCTTGGCGCCTTGAGCGGTCGTGGTGCAGGTGAGTGCTGTCCCGACGCAGCCGCCGGTCCATCTGACGAATTCGGAGTCAGGGCCTGGAGTCGCGGTCAGTGTGACCGGAGTGGTCCGGATGAATTCCGTGGAGCAGGCCTGATCGGAGCTGAATCCGTCGTTGGAGCATGAAATGCCCGAGGGATTCGAGGTCACTTTTCCGGTTCCAGTTCCCGAGAGCATGACGGTGAACGGATCAGCGATCTGTACGAACACTGCTCCCACATTTCGCGATTGGTTCATCGTGACGGTGCAATCCCCCGTGCCCGAACATGCGCCACTCCAGCCCGCGAACTGAGAGTCCGGTCCGCTAGTGGCGATGAGGGTGACTTGAGTCCCGGTAATAAAGGAGGCCTGGCAGCCGGATGAAGCAGTGGTCGACGTGCAGTCGATGCCGGTGGGGTTTGAGGTGACGGTTCCGTTTCCGGTGACGGTTGCATCCAGGTTGAAGCGGGGAAGCGGGTTGATAACGACCTGGGTGATCGCGTTGCAGCGGACGCCGTAGGATTGTTCCAGTAGAAGGCGTCCGCTCGTTTCACCGGTTGCCTTGACGGTATAGGCGTCGATGGGGACGGACTCTTTCTGGGTGGAGTCGGCGTCGATGGTTTTACTGAGGAGATTGCCCGTGTCGTTCGCGACTTCGATGAGGATCGATTCACCCGAGTTGTTCTGGAGTGAGACGTAGCCGATTCCGGATTTGCATTTCACGTCTTCGCAGGCGGAAAGGCTGAGGGTGACAGAGAGGAGGGCGGCGAGCGAGAGGGGGTACTTGGACATGGGGAGGGCTCCGTGGGGTTGTTTAGCCGTCCGCCGGTCTTACGTCGAAATGACGCAATGAGTCAATCTGAAAGATGGCGATCTCCCGTTATCTTTTCTTGGGGACGAATACGACCGCCGTCATGCCCTTTTGTTTGAGAAACTTCATGAAGCTGGGCATGGAATCGACCATGGAGTCGTGCGTGTCGTGAGTGAGCAGGATGCCCTTGGCCTTGCTGTGAGCGAGGCCATCTTCACCGGCCCCGCCGCCGGCAGCGCGCACCTGG
>CAYOWB010000005.1:24845-33251 GCA_964407515.1 uncultured Bacteriovoracaceae bacterium | reverse complement strand
TCACCGATGAACATGCCGGCCTGGTGGATCTTGGTCCGCTCGAGACCGCCGAAGATCCAGAAAAAGTTCGCCAAGCCTTGCTCGTGCACAAAGCGGGTGAGCGGCTTGTTGAAGGCTCCGAACGGGAAGCGGAAGAACGGCATCAGCTTGCCCCGTGAAGCGATGGTGACCGCTTCGTGACCCTTCAGGATGTTGTCGCGGCTGTACTCGAGCGGGAAGTTCGTCATCCACGGATGGCTCCATGAGTGCGATCCTACGGAATGCCCCTGGCGAATCAGTTCGCGTGTGATTTCCGGGTAGTGACTTGCCCAGGTGCCGACGTTGAAGTAAGTCGCGCGTACGCCGAACTGGCGGAGGATCCTGGCGACCTTGAGGGTGCGCTTGGGGTCCGGGCCATCGTCGATCGTGATCGCGATTTCGCCCGGTTTGAAGTCCTGATCTTTGAGAAGCTCGCCGCCATGCGGGTCGATCTCCTTTTCGATGCAGGGAATGCGCAGCTTGGGGTCGATTCCCTCTTCAAGCGAAGCGGGGTCGAAGGCTGGGCCGGACTCGGCGCCCATGGCCTGCCAGTATGCGGCGAGACGTTCTTTCAGGATGGGGGTGCAGGGGAACTGGCTCTTGCTGAGCGCTCCGTCTTTGAGGATGGCGTCGCTCATCAAGGCGAGTTCCTCGTTCGGAAGCTCATTGAGCGCGATGCAAAGTTCGGTGACGTTCGGGGCGTAGCGCGAGTCGCGCACCGCCTTAAAGAGGGCGAGGTGAGTGGCGCGATCCTCACCAGCCTGGACCGCCGCAGCGACTCGTTCGCGCAAGTCGTGCATCGGACCCGGCGCGGCCTGTGCCGCCAGGATCGCTCCCGAAATCATCGCTACCGCAAAAGAACCCACTCCAGCTTTCACGACGGACCACTTCATGGCGGGAGAAAATACTATAGTAGATTAAACTGGTCAAGTATTGGATTGTGCCGCGTAAGTGTTCGAGGTTATTGATATGTTTTCGGGTAAGTGTGGCCCAGAGACAGGTTGATGGGGAGCCTTACTTCTTCGGTTCCGCTGTCTTTGCTTCCTCGTCTTGGATCGTCTTGCGTACGAGGTTGCGCACGATGCGGTTGCGGTTGGCCCCGCCGACGAGTGACTTCACGTCATCGTAGAGTGCGGGGTCGTTGACGAGGGCGCCGAGCGTTCCGTTACCGCGATTCACTTTCTGCAGGATCTCGTTGAGGTTCCGGACCGCGGAGTTGAACTGCGCGACTTCGAACCCTTCATTGAGCTTCGCGCTGAAGTGGCCGAGGTTGCGCGCAGTGGTCGACATCCCCTGGAAGAACGTGTCGGCGCGGTTCCCCTGTTCGAACTGCTTTACGATACGATCGATGCCTCCCGCGAGCTGGTTCAGCGTGATCATGAGCTGGTCGCCCTTGGAGATGAACTGGGCGAGGTCTTTGGTGGGTTTGTACGTGATTTCGCTGCCGGGTTCGAGTGGCGCGGCGTCCTCCGAGCCGAAGCTGAGCGAAATGAACTTATCGCCCAGAACGCCTTGGGTGAGGATCTCGGCGCTCGAGTCCTTGCGAATCAGGTCGGCGTATTTGCGCTTCACGCGCAGTTCGACCCTGATGTTCTTGGTCTGCGTGTCGAACTCGACGCTCTCCACGGCGCCTATGTTGAGGCCACCGAGAACGACCTTCGCTCCAGTGATCAGGCCTTCGACGGAAGGGAAGTGAGCCGTGTAGGTGTTGTGCCGGGTGAAGAGGCTGTTTGCCCCGCCGAGCATCAGGATGGCCAGCATGATGAGGCCGACGCCGATCGTGACGAAGAGGCCGACTTTGAGTTCCATCTCGAAGGTTTTACGTGCCATGGTCGATGCTCCCGCTGACAAAGGATTGAACCAGAGAATCTTTGGATTTCTTGATGTTCTCGACCGTATCGTTGATGTAGATGCGACCCTGGTAAAGGATTGCGATTCGGTCGGCGATTTCGAAGGCGCTCGGGATGTCGTGCGTGACGAAGATGCCCGTGATGCCTTGGGCCTTGAGTTTCTTGATGTTGTCGAGAAGCCGCTTGGTGTTCACCGGATCCAGGCCTGCGGTTGGCTCGTCGAAGAGAATGATCTGGGGTTGCAGGATGATGGCGCGCGCGAGGCCGGCGCGCTTCTGCATTCCACCGGAGAGCTCAGCCGGAAGAAGGTTGTTGGCTCCCGGCATGTCGATGAGCTCGAGCATGCGGTTCACCCGCTCATGAATTTCATCCTCGCTGAGCTTCGTGTGTTCGCGAAGCGGGTAAGAGAGGTTCTCTTCCACGGTGAGGGAGTCGAAGAGCGCTCCGCCCTGGAATACGTAGGCGATCTTCTTACGGACTTCAATGAGCTGGTATTCGTTCAAAGCGGCGATGTTGCGGCCCTCGAATACGATCCGGCCGTCATCGGGCTTCTCGAGCCCGATGATCGAACGGAGAATGACGCTCTTGCCGCTGCCCGAGCCGCCGAACAGGCCCAGAATCTCGCCGTCGCGAAGCTCGAAGCTCACGCCCTTGTGAACGGTCTTCTCTCCGAAGCTCTTCTTCAGCTCTTGAATCTCCAGGGCGATCTTCGGTGTATCGTGCTCTGCCATTCGCTGCGTCCTAGAACTTCGGATAAACCGTGAGGATGAAGAACTTCGTCAGGAAGAAGTCGCTCACCATGATGAAGATGCTTGAAGTCACCACGACCCAGGTCGTGGTGTTGCCGACGCCCTGAGTGCCGCCTTCGGTATTCAGCCCCTTCCAGCAGGCGGTGACCGAGATGAAGAAGGCGAAGACCGTCGTCTTGGCCATGCCGGTGAGCAGGTCGTACATCTTGATGGTCTCGACGGCCTTGGCGAAGAAGAATTCGGAGTTGATGTTGAGTTCGCGGTCGGCGACCAGCATGGCCCCGAACAGGCCGATGTAGTCCGCGAACAGCGTGAGGATCGGGAGCGCGATCAGGCTCGCGATGAGCCGGGGAATCACGATGCGCTTGATCGGGCTCGTGCCCAGCGCGCGAATCGCGTCGATCTGCTGCGTGACCTTCATGGAGGCGACTTCGGAGGCGATGCCTGAACCGATGCGGCCAGCGACGAGAAGGCTCGTGAACACCGGACCCATCTCACGCAGGATCGCGACAGCCACGATCTTGGGGATGTAGAGGGTGCCGCCGAACTTGGCGAGACCGTATCCGAACTGCAGCGCCATGACGGAGCCCGTGGCAAGTCCCGTGACCGCGACGAGCAGGAAGGATTGAATGCCGATGTAGAAAAGCTGCTCGATGATCAGGCGCGGGTAGAAGGGGCGAGTGAACATCTCGCGCAGGATCTGCGCGCAGAGAAGGCCGAAGCCGCCCGCAAAGCGCAGGGTGGAGATCACCCGTTGTCCGAAGCGGGAACTGAGAAGCCAGAAAAGGCGAGTCATCCAGGGGGAAGACTCTGAAACTGAAGCCATATCAAGAGGCTAGCAGTATCCGTGGCTAAATGGAACGGCAGTTTAGTCGAGTTTCAGTGAGGATACGAACAACTCGAAGTCGGCCGCCTGCGCCTCGAAGTTCTCGGGGCGGGCGAAATACATCAAGTCGTAGACGCAGTAGCGGTACTTCACGACGACGGTTCGGATCTTGACGGGTTCGCCGTTGAGCTTGCCCTGAAGGGTGGTCTCCAGCGCTGGGGTATTGCGCAGGCTGATCTCCTTCGCTTCGCGGCCGTCGGTCTCGGTGATCCCGAGCAGCAGGACCTGGGTGAACTCTTCCAGGGACTGGTCACTCTGGGCCAGGCTCGGCCGGCAGGTCGAATTGATTGAGATGATGGAGTTCGTCTTCTTCGATTGGAAAGCCATGTCCACGGCTTCGGATCGCTCGGCGGGTTTCGGTGCGCCGTTATCGATCTTTTTCCAATCGGAATCCGTCTTGGAAAGGTCCATGACGAGATAGTGCTCGGATTTCTCTTCCACCGGTTCCACGTTTCCGATGAGGTAGCCGCAGCCGGAAGAGGTCAGAAGTAGCGCCAGAAGCAAGGGTCCGAGTTTCATTACCACCTAATGTAAACCGTCAAAGCCGTGGCGTAAACTGTCGTGTTTCCTGACGGAGGGGTCAAAAAGCCGGGATCTTCTTGCCGGGAGGCGCTTGAGGCGTGGGGAGAAATTACCGATACGGAACGGAACCTTCTGCCTCTCGGTAACTCAGTCCCCAGGTCAAAATTTCCTGGCATCCTGTTTGCTTTGTATATCGGGTGGGGAGAACGTCCGTCATGAAGACGGGCGTCCTGGGCAGGAAGCTCGATGGCATCTAGATCTTCAATCATACGCGGTCTCCTGGTGGTGGCACTGGCCATCCGCGCTTCCGTGCTCATGGCCGCGGAGGCCCAATCCTACGATCCCGGCAATGACCGCCCCATTCATCTCAAGAGCTTCACGACCCATAGCCGGCTTGTGATCCGAATCGACGATGGCACCCAGACTCAATGGAAGGACGTGCCCGGCGGTTTCGAGCTGTTCTTCAAGGGAATGATGTTGGCAGATCTGGGCGCACCCCTGGGAGCAGAAGAAGCCTGGGGCCGTGAGATCCAGAAGATGGCCGAGAAGGCCGGGGACCCGCGGCTGGCTTCGCTGGCGGTTCGCGAGGAGAAGGGAGGCTTGCGACTTATTGGCAAGTGGCGCTTCCCGAAGGGCGAGCAGGCTCCGGCCGAGCCCAAGATGGAACGGTTCGATTACCGGGACAAGGCTCTCCCGGCTTACGTCGTGGACTTCTGGCCCAAGAAGGGCCCGACCTTGGCGGAAGTGAAGCAGGCTAAGTTCCGTGCCGCGCGTGAAGCTCAGTTCCGGGCGGCCGAGAAGCGCACGAAGGAGCGTCGTGAACGCCGGCTGGCGAGTGAGGAACTCCGGCAGGGAGTGAAGAATACCACCCGGTTCTGTCAGGAGCCCTTCGATGAAGCCAAGGATATTTTCCTTCCGTTCGGTCCGCTCCATGAGCCGGTGAACTTCTCGAGGTGGTTCTCTTCCAATACGGCGGACGAAAACTACAAGTACCTCCAGCCGACCGGCGACGGCGAGGATGCTAAGTACGTGCGTCTGGCGCTCGATCTCTACTCGCAGGGAAAGCCCGCGCTCGTTCTCAAGACGCTCGATTTCTTCGATGCCGAACAACCAAACTCGAAGTTCAAGCTGGAAATGCAGTTTCTCCGCGCCAACGCGATGATCCGTCTTGGATTGCGCGCCGAGGCGATGCGGATTCTCAAGGACATCGTCGCCGTGGCGAAAGATTCGTCCGTGGCGCTCTACGCGGGGATGTACGTGGCCGTGAAGACGGCCGAGTCGGGAAATCACCTGGCCGCGATGGAGTCCTTTCTCTGGCTGATCCAGAACTATCCTTCGCACCGTCTGAACTGGGTGTTCCACCTCGGGGTGGCCGAGTCGCTCTACGCCATGAAGCAGACGGATCGCGCGGCGAAGGAATACCAGTGGGTCATCATGAACGGCCCGGATCGTCAGGCGCAGGCCGAAGGGGCCGCCCGCATGGGCGACATTTACCTGATCCGCCGCCAGTACGAGCGGGCCTTGGCCGCCTACTATCAGGCGATCAAGCACTACAAGACCGAGATGAAGAAGTTCCCCGCGGTGTTCGTGAACCGCGCCGAGTCGCTCTACTGGCTCAAGATCTTCGATCGCGCGGAGAGCGCCTATCGCGAATTCCTCGCCGCGTACGAGAACCATCCGTCCGCCTGGCGCGCGATGTATCGGATGGGCGAGGTGGTCGGCCGGAAGCCGGGTGCAAAGGCTCGCGAAGAAAGCCGCAAGTGGTTCCTCGATACTGTGAATCGCTTTCCGTTCAGCCCGGGAGCGACGCTGGCTCGCGCGCGGGTTCTGCCCTGTGACGACCACGGCGGCTTCGACCTGCTTGCCGCCGAACGCTACTTCGGAACCGAAGCGGCGAAGTTCACCGGCGAGGGCGACATTCTGATGGATCGCTATCAGGATTACCGCGCGCTCGCGAGAGTCCGGACGCTCATCAGCATGGGGCGCGAAGACATGGCGGTGTCGGCCGCGATCCAGGAGCTCGAAGGTAAGACGGGATCGGCGGCGCGTGAAATTCTCTCCGAGACGCTCGGAACCCTCTTCCGGAAGCTCATCCTCACGATGCTGAGCGATGGAAAGAGATACGAGGCGCTCAATCTGTACCGCGAGAAGGCGGGCTTCATTCCGCCCGGTCGCCCGGAGGAGATGGACTATCTGCTGAAGCTGTCGCAGGCCGCCTCGGATCTCGGCATGGGCTCGATGGCCATCCAGCTTGCCGAAGAACACACCAAGGCGACTACCGCTCCCGACCGCAAAATAGCCAGTCATGAGATTGACCTGCGCATGGCCGAGGCTGAGCGCCATTACTCCCGCGCCAAAGCCCTCTGGGTTTCGAAGGGCGCCGCCGCCGACGCAGAGATCCGCGAGCAGCTCGGCTTCGTGCTCGAGGAGTCCGAGTTTTCTTACGACCGCGAAGTGCTCTTGGGGCTTCTGGACGATAAGAAGGGTCGGCACGAGTCGGCGCTCAAGCATCTGTCCCGCGCGCAGATGCTGTTGCCGACCGATGGAAAGAACGGTGATGACGCCGACAGGCTCGAGTATTTCGTCGCGACGCTGACCGAGCGTGCGGGCGATCCGATGGTCTCGGCCCGAATTTACGGAAAGCTTTTGAAGGGTGGAGCGAAACGCTCCTCCGAGGGGGGAACGCAGGGACGTGGGGGCGCCTTGGGGCTGCCCCCCGTTCCCGCGGCAGAACTCCTGATGATCGCCCAGGGCGACATCCTGGCCAAGCACTCGAAGTGGGGCGAGGCCGCCGCCGCTTACGGGCTCGCGGTCAAGGAAGGCCTCGGCGGCAATCACGCCATGTACAAGTACGCGCAGGCGCTGACGCTTACGGGCGGAAGCGGGGACCAGGAAAAGGCTCGTGGCCTTTTGGAGACCCTGGCTAAGAGCAAGACGGAAGACTTCTGGAGCAAGTTGGCCCGCGAACGATTGGCGGGCCCGGAATTCACGGATGTCAGGAACGATGCCAAGGAGGGCAGGAAATGACTGAAATCATCACAGCGGACCGGCGCATGCGGGAGTTGATCCAACTCGCCAAGACGGTAGCTCAGAGTAAAGCGACGGTGCTCATTCAAGGCGAAAGCGGTACCGGCAAGGAACTGATGGCGGGTCTGGTTCACGAAAACAGCACGCGTTCGAGCCGCCCCTTCGTGGCGATCAACTGCGCCGCGATTCCCGAGAATCTGCTGGAGTCCGAGCTGTTTGGCTACGAGCGTGGCGCGTTCACCGGGGCAGTGTCGGCCAAGGCCGGAAAATTCGAGTTCGCCAATGGCGGCACATTGCTCCTCGATGAGATCTCCGAGATGGACATTCGTCTCCAGGCGAAGCTTCTGCGCGTCCTGCAGGAAGGCGAAGTAGACCGCATCGGCGGACGCCGTCCGATCCCGGTCGACGTCCGGATCATCGTGACGACGAATCGCAATCTCGCCGAGTGCGTGAAGGAAGGGACGTTCCGCGAGGATCTGTTCTACCGCCTCAACGTCGTGAATCTCACGTTGCCTCCGTTGCGCGAGCGCATCGGCGACGTGCGCATGCTGTCGCAGCACTTCATGAAGCTTCATGCGGAGAAGAACGGGAAGAACATCACGTCGATCTCCGAGTCCGCGCTGCGCTTGCTTGACTCGCATGTGTGGCAGGGCAACGTGCGCGAGCTCGAGCACGTGATGGAACGCGCAGTCCTGACCGCGGCGCATGGCTTGATCGAGGACCGGGACATCTCGATCGAGCGCCGTCCGGGCAATGCCACGATGGCGGAGCAGATGGCGGAAGCGGCGGTTCGTGGAGGCTGGACTCCGGGACGTACGCTCGACGACATCGAGCGGACCGTCATCATCGAGGCGCTTCAGTACCATCAGGGAAACCGGACGCACACGGCGAAGGCGCTCGGAATTTCGATCCGGACCCTGCGGAACAAACTGTCGGATTATCGGCTTCTCGGTATTAACGTCTGAGGAATCGAGAGGAAAAAACTGCCCGGCTCGAACCTCCCTCGCGGAAGTTCCTGCCGGGCAAGACCTGAATCGGAGGAGGAAAAGGCTGAAGTATCGTGAGCATTACGCGGCACGCGTCTTGAAGCCTGAGGCAGTATGATCGATAGCGGTTTTGATCCTACCATCGGCGCTCTGAATACCGCGATGAACCTGCGGCTGGTGAACCAGAACGTCATCAGCTCGAACATCGCGAACGCGGATACCCCGGGCTACAAGGCCAAGGCGGTGGAGTTCGAGAGCGCGCTTCGCGAGGCGTTGAACGTCGGCGGGGAGCTTCGTCCGATGGAGACGGATCCGCGGCATATCGTGCGCCGGGCGACCGATCCCGTCCATCCTGAGATTTACGATGA
>CAYOWB010000005.1:14799-24753 GCA_964407515.1 uncultured Bacteriovoracaceae bacterium | reverse complement strand
CCATGACGATGATGAACCGTAAGCTCGGGATGCTGAAGTACGGCATCTCCGAAGGGGGAGGTAACAGGTAATGGATTTCTTTTCGTCCATGAGAGTGAGCGCGACCGGTCTGGATGCCCAGACGAAGCGCATGAACACCATCTCCAGCAACATAGCGAATGCCGAGACGACGCGGACGCCCGAGGGCGGCCCGTATCGCAAGAAGGACGTCCTCCTGGGCGCCCAAACGGATCGCGAAAGCTTCGGCGAGATTCTTCAGAACAAGCTCGACGAAGACGTTCAAGGGGTCCAGGTCATGGACGTCGTTCCGGACGAACGGCCGCCGCGAATGGTTTACAACCCGTCGCATCCCGATGCGAACGCGGAAGGTTACGTCGCGATGCCGAACGTGAATACGGTCGAGGAAATGGCAAACATGATCAGCGCGCAACGCTCGTATGAGGCCAACGTGACGGCGTTGAATGCCGCCAAGGCGATGGCTCAGAAGGCGTTGGAGCGGGGAAGGCGATAGGCGCAGTCGAACCTGCCGAGTGATCATCTGGGCTGAGCCGTCAAAGGCGTCGATATCGACGCGATTTTCGGGAAATCCTCGATGACCGCGTCGAACACAAAGGTCGAAAAAGCCATGGCCGAGAACGGCATGGCCACCGGCGACGCGGGACAGAACGCCAAGACCTTCGCCGGTATCCTGAATGACTCGGTCGCGAAGGTGAACGAGTACCAGGTTCAGGCGGATACGGCTATCAAGGAAACGGTTGCCGGTCGGAACAAGAACATCCACGAGACGCTGCTCACGGTCGAGCGCGCCGATACGTCTTTGAAGCTGATGATGCAGGTTCGTAACAAGATTCTCGATGCATACCGCGAGATCATGCGGATGCAGGTCTAGTTTCGGTAGTCAGAGCTGATATGGGGGGAATGTGGTTCCATACTTAAGAAAAGTCTTCGGACAGATCGCCGAGTTCCTCGGGGGACTCAGCGCCGGAAAGAAAGTCGCCATGGGTGTCACGGCGGTTTTCATCGGCGCTGTGCTGGTGACCTTGTTCCTTTGGGCGGGCAACACGACCTACCAGCCTTTGATGACAAATGTGAATCCAGAAGACTCCGCGGCGGTGATCCGGCTTTTGCGCGAGAAACGGATTCCATTCAAAGTGGATGACGGAGGAAAGACGATTTCCATCCCGAAAGAAAGCATCTACGAGTTCCGGCTCGAGCTTGCGACCATGGGAATGTCGCAGGGGAATGTAACCGGCTACGAGGTGTTCGATAAGCAGTCACTCGGGACCACGAGCTTCGTGCACAAGATCAATCAGAAGCGAGCCCTCGAAGGCGAGCTGATGCGCACGATCAATACGATCTCCGGCGTGAAGCGTTCGCGTGTCCACCTGGCGATCCCCCAGAAGAGCACCTTCGTGGAGGACCAGAAGAAGTCCAGCGCCTCGGTTGTCCTGGATCTGGAGCCGGGGACCGTTCTTAACGAGAAGCAGGTGTACGGGATCGGCAACCTGGTGGCACGCGCCGTTGAAGGAATGGACATCGCCGACGTCGTCATCGTGGACGCTACCGGTAAGACCCTCTCGAAGAATACGTCCGATCCGCTGGCGGCCGCCACCGCGACGCAGCTCGACTTCAAGACGAAGTTCGAACAGGAGACGGAACGTAAGGTCGAGGCGATGCTGGCCCGCGTGGTGGGCGAGGGACGGGTAGTCGCTCGCGTGAACGCGGACTTCGATTTCTCGAACGTGAACGAAACGCAGACCCTGTACGATTCCGACGGTTCGGCCGTGCGTTCGACCCATGAAGACGTGAAGTCGATGGAAGGTTCCCGGCCAGGTCCGACCGGACTGGCGGGAGCGGCGTCCAATCTGCCGGGTCAGCCTCCGGCTGTGAACAGTCAGGTGAAAAGCGACACTAAGACGAGTAGTAAGGTCGTCAACTATGAGGTGCCGCAGACGATCCGCCGGACTCAGAAGGCCTCGGGTACGATCAAGAAGCTTTCCGTGGCCGTGGTGGTGGACGGGAAGGCCGTGAAGATTCCGGCAAAGGACGGCGCGGCTGCTCAGAGTAAGACCGAGGCGTGGTCCGCGGAAAAGCTCGCGGAGTTCGAGTCGATCGTCGCGACGGCCGTCGGGATCGACCGCAAGCGCGGCGATACGGTCGAAGTGAAGAACATGGAGTTCTCGCGCGAGGATTTTGCGGAAGCGGAGCGCGTGATCGCGGAGAACGAGCGGCGTAGCTACATCCAGAACATGCTCATCTACTCGGTGATCGGCCTGACGATCATCTTCTTCTTCCTCCTGGTCGTCCGCCCCTTCATCAAGTGGGTGACGGAGAATACGATCGACAGCGTCGATACGTTCCTTCCGCAGACCATCGAGGAGCTGGAGCGCATGCAGAAGAGCAGCGCGCTGCCGCAGCTTGAGGAGATCGTGCCCGTCTTGCCGGAAAAGGTGGACCCTGAAAAGGTCGAGGGTGAAATGATCAAGGAAAAGATCGTGACGCTCGTCGATTCGAATCCGCACAAGGCCGCCTTGATCCTCCGGGATTGGCTGCACGGTGACGGAAAGAAGAAGGGCGATAAGGACGCGGTCGGCGGCAAGGATCCGAAGGAATCGAAGGGTAAATCGGCCTAACAGGTCCAGGGGCGGAGGGCGACAGGATGTCGTACGAATCATACGAGGAAATGACGGGGCTCGAAAAATCGGCGCTGCTGCTCAACATCCTCGGCAATCAAGTGACGGCGCAGGTCTTCAAGAAGATGAAGGATAACGATGTGAAGCGCCTGGTGAGCGCGATGGGACAGATCAGCAAGGTCCCGATCAGCGTTTGCAAGAACGTCCTTGAGGCCTTCTACGCGGAAATCGCGGAAGAAGACACGTTGATCTTCGGTCATGCGCAAGGCCGAGACTTCGTCCTGGCGACCCTGGGCGAGGAACGCGCCAAGACGGTTCTCGGTCAGCTGTCGGTCGTGGAGGGAAGTCGGACGCTCGAAGCGCTCGAGCTGGTCGACTCCCGTACCCTGGCGAACTTCCTGGTCAACGAGCATCCGCAGACCATCGCGCTCATCCTGGCCCACCTGGAGCCGGGCAAGAAGTGCGAAGTTCTCAAGCGGCTCCCCGAGGCGATTCAGACGGAAGTCGTGCTTCGTATCGCGAACCTCGACTTCATCTCGCCGAACCTCATCGCGCAGGTCGACGAGGTACTCAAGCAAGAGCTGGCGACTCTCGGATCCATCGACACCCAGCAGCTCGGCGGCGTTCAGCCCATCGCCGAAATGCTCAACGTCATGGACAAGACGAGCGAGCAGAACATCATGGCCCGCGTCGAGGAGAAGGATCCGCAGTTGGCCGAGGAAATCCGCAAACTCATGTTCGTCTTCGAAGACATCATCTTCATCGACGACCGCGGCATGCAGCAGCTGCTCAAGGAAGTTCAGAACGACAAGCTGGTCATCGCGCTCAAGACGGCCCCGGAAGAGATCAGGGACAAGATCTTCCGGAACATCTCAAAGCGAGCCGCCGACCTCCTGCGCGAGGACCTCGAGGCCATGGGGCCGGTACGTCTCTCGGACGTCGAGAACGCGCAGCAGGAAATCGTCAACGTGGCCAAGCGGCTCGAGGCGGAAGGCAAGATCATCATCAGTCGCGGAGGCGAGGCCGACGCCTTGGTGTAATCGATTATGGCGCCATTCAAGCAGAGCGAGTTCGACATCAAGGGCGGGGAAGCGAAACCCGGCGAGGTCCGAGTCATCAAGATGGAGACGGGTGGGGCTCCGGTGATTCGCGACTTCTCCCTGAACAAGGTCTCGGAACGCGGACATGGCGACTATGCGGCCGTGAAGCATAAGTTCGGCGCCCTGGCCGCCACGGACGAGGAGCGGCACTACAAGAGCCGGAAAGACTCCCGCTTCGCTTTGAGCGAGCTCCAGCGCGATCCGTTGTCGGTCGACGAAGAGGAGCGCCGGGTCATCGAGGAGAAGGTCCGCGCTCGTGTCGCCGCTGTCGCCGACGAGGCGAAGGCTCAGGCCGCGGAGGTGGGATATCAGGACGGCTTGAAGAAGGGCCACGAAGAGGCGTTCAAGCGGTTCCAGCAGGAGGGGGCGCAACGGCTCCAGCAGTTCGAGGCTTTTCTCGCGGAGTGCGAGGCGGCAAAGTCGGAATTGTTCCGCGCTAACGAGCGGTTTTTGATCGAGATGGTGTTCCGGATCGCCAAGATGGTTCTTCTGAAGGAGCTTTCCGCTGATCAAAGCTACGTGCTCCGGCTTGCCAAGGAACTGGTGGAGCGGGTCGGCGTGCGCGAGAACATCCGGCTCAAGATCAGCTCGGCCGAAATGGAAACAGCCGGGATGCTCAAAGAGAAGCTCGATCAGGCATTTGGAGGTTTGAAGAATCTCAACATCGAGGCGTCGGCGCAAGTGCAGGGGGGCGGCTGCATGGTCGAGACGGAGTGGAACGCCATTGACGCGAGCGTGGAAACCCAGCTCAAAGGCATCTACGACGCGCTTACCGGTGGTGCGAAATGACGTGGTCGATGGACACCGATGGGTACGATGAGCGTATCCGTCGCGCTCTGGTCTATCACGAGGCCGGAAAGATCACGAAGTCGGTCGGGCTGGTGTACGAAGCGCATCTTCCTGGTGCCGCGGTCGGAAGCGTGTGCCGGATCCTGAACTCGCCGGATCCCCGTTCCGAAGAGGGAGTGGACGCCGAGGTTGTCGGGTTTCGCGATAAGAAGATTCTGCTCATGCCGTTCGAGGACGCTCCGGGCGTGAACAACGACAGCCTCGTCGTGCTCCGGAAACGTACTTCGATGGTTCGCGTCGGGGATCAGCTCCTGGGGCGCGTATTGGATGGACGCGGAGTCCCCATCGATCACTTCGGCCCGGTGGCGGGACGGTTGGAAGAGTGCGACCTCTATCAGAAGCCCACGCATCCCCTTGAGCGCGAGATGATCAAGCAGCCGCTTGATCTCGGGATCCGCGCCATCAACGGGCTCTTGACGACCGGCAAGGGACAGCGCGTGGGGATCATGGCCGGATCGGGCGTCGGTAAATCCGTGCTCCTCGGCATGATGGCGCGACATACATCCGCGGACGTGAATGTCATCGCGCTGATCGGCGAACGCGGTCGCGAAGTTCGCGAGTTCATCGAACACGACCTCGGCCCGGAGGGCCTGGCCCGCTCCGTCGTCGTGGTGGCGACTTCCGACAAGTCGCCGCTCCTGCGCATGCGCGCGGCTTTCATGGCTTGCGCCATTTCCGAGCACTTCCGGGATCAAGGGAAGGACGTGCTCCTGTTGATGGATTCGCTGACCCGCTTCTGCATGGCTCAGCGTGAGATTGGACTCTCCATGGGCGAGCCGCCCGCGTCCAAAGGCTATACGCCGAGCGTGTTCGCGACGCTTCCGAAGCTTTTGGAGCGCGCCGGCACCGCACCGAAGAAGGGGAGTATCACCGGCCTCTATACGGTGCTCGTCGAAGGCGACGACATGGACGATCCGATCGGCGATGCCGCGCGA
Organism: uncultured Bacteriovoracaceae bacterium; assembly: GCA_964407515.1. Lineage (GTDB taxonomy): Bacteria > Bdellovibrionota > UBA1018 > UBA1018 > UBA1018 > CAYOWB01. Next base: position 19,236 of record CAYOWB010000005.1, on the reverse strand, counting down.
TCCATTCTGGATGGCCACATCGTCCTGTCCCGCAAGATCGCCCAGCGGAATCACTACCCGGCGATCGATGTCCTTTCGAGCGCGAGCCGCGTGATGCGGGCCGTGACCCAGAAGGATCATCAGATGTTTTCCGGTCAGATCCGTGAGTGGATGGCCGTTTACGCCCAGGCCGAAGACCTGATCAACATCGGCGCCTACGTCCGCGGTTCCAACCCCAAGATCGACCAGGCGATCGCCGTGAATGACCGGATCAACGCGTTCCTCCGACAGGGGATCGACGATAAGGCTCCGTTCAGCGAGACGATCGGCATGATGCACTCAATCGTCCGTGCGGGCGAAAGCCTCGCTCCACAGAAATAGAAAAGGCCGCCCGGTGGCTAAGCCAGGCGGCCCAGGAGATGAACTGAGCTTTTTGAGTTCAGTTCAAACCGATTACAGCGAGACAGGCGGCAGATAGAATTCGCCGAACTCGTTGACGTACTTCTGGACGATCATTCCGTAGCCTGGGTACTTGGAGCCATCGATCGCGAAGTCGCGTCCGAAGCTGTCCCTGCCCCAGGAGTTCTTGAAATAGTAGACGCCCTTGTAGGTGAACTCTTTCACGGTTCCGTCGGCCATCGGGATCTTCTTCTTCACGACCACCGTGTCGTCATAACCGACAAGGAGAACGCTGTGACCGGCCCGTTCGGTGGTCGACTTGGCGCGATCAATGGAGCCCTCTTCCGGATGTCCGATGATGCCCTTGTTCCAGTCGTCCATGTTGCGTTCGATTCCGAACTTGCCGCAGCGCGAGTGGTTCCAGGCGCCATAGTAGAAGTCGATGTTCAGGATGAGCGGCGTGCCGTTGCGAAGCATCTTCTTCGCGTCGGTCGTGGAGTAGATCCGCGCGCTTTCCAGCCATCGTCCGTCGAGCTGATCGCGGAAGGCGGCAGCATCCCGGCGTGCCGCGAGGAAGGTCAAGTCGTGCAGGGCGCTGGAGGGGGCCATGAGCGCGGCTTCCGGCGCCTCAAGCAGCTCGGCGTTGAAATGCGAATTCAGACAGGTCTTTTGCGTGAAACCTTCGAGTTTGCCGCAACGGGCCTCGGCGAGTGAACTCGAGGAGGCGGAGTCCCAACGAGCTGAGATGTAGGGGAGCAGCTTTTCGGTGGTGATCCCGTGCTTCTTCAGCATGCTGTAGTTTCGGCCCGTGTTCGAGCCTTCGGTCGTCGTGTTCCGGAACATGAGGAAGCTGAGCCATTCCTCGGAAAGGTCGCTGCTGCGATCGAGCGTGCCTTCGAGAATAGCCACCGTCGAGAAGATCGAGCAGGTGCCACGTGAACCTTGTGACTTGACCGAGGACTGCTTCGCGATGACCTCGAGGGTGTCTGAGCGCTTGGTCTTCATGTCTTTCTGGCCGCGAGCCTGAACGTCATCAACGATGGGGTGGACGAGATCGGTGTAGGGCGGGTCCAGATAGGCGCCATCTTCTTCGATGTCGGCCCACGCGACCTGCGTGGCCAGGAAAACGGCGACGGGGAAAAACAGAATTCTACCATGCTTCATGATCATGCCCAAACTCCTCACCCGGTGATGGTGCGTGGCCAATATCTGAAATGGTGCGGCATGTCAAATATTGGTTTTCAGGCGTACTTGAAGAGGCGAAATGCAGAAATTGCCCACGAACACCGGGGGGATTCTGCCGTCCTGGGAAAACTATTCAGTCTAGCGGGACAAACGGGACGCGCGGAGAATGGATTTAGGCATGAAACGATTTAAGTTCCAGTTCGAAACTGTCGAAAGGGTCCGGAAGAGTAAACAGGAAGAAGCCCTGCGTTTACTCGCTGGCGCTCAACGGCAGGTGCAGCAGGCGAAGGATCTCCGCGCCGCTCTCGTGAAGGACCTGGAAGAGTCTCTTGCTCGCCGCGAGAAACTCGGCGCTCAAGCGGTGAACGTCGCCTCGTTCCTGCTGGAAAACGATTTCATCGCCGGGACGAAGCAGAGGATCGTTCAGGCGGACCACGCCATTCTTCGCGCGAATCGCGCCATGGAGAAGGCGCTCCGCAACTATCTCTTCGCACGTCGCCAGACCCGCATGGTGGAGGTGCTTCGCGACAAGCGCTTCGAGGAGTTCAAGAAGGCGGCGGCCAAGTACGAGCAGAAGCAGGCCGATGACCTCAACGTCATGCGTGCGCGTCTGTTGCAGGAGGCCGCGGGATGACGAGTCGCTGGAGTCTGATCTCACGCTTTTTCATCGTCGCGGCGTTTGTCGCCGGTACGGCGTTGACCGTTCTGGGCGGCGACCAGCCGGCCAAGGAAGAGAAGCATGGGGAGGCGGCGCCCGCCGCGCAGGCTTCCGGAAGTCCGGCGGCTCAGGCCAGTCCGGTGCCCGTGGATACGAGGGGAGAGGCGAAGCCCGAGGCGATCGCGTTCACGCAGTCGTCGTGCATCACGGATCCCGCCGTGATCGAGGAGTTCAAGAAGCGCCGCGAGGAATTCGAGGTGCGCGCCAAGGAACTGGCCGCCCGCGAGGCGGAACTCAAGTCACGGGAGCGCGCGCTGGAGACCGAAGTGAAAAAGCTCGAGCTGGTCCGAGACGACATCGACCGCGCTCGCGCCGCGTTCAAGAAGGAAAATGAAGAGAAGGTTTCGAAGCTCGTCGAAACGTTCCAGGGGATGAGCCCCAAGGCGGTTGCCCAGATGCTCACGAACCTGGACGACGGTCTCGCGATCGCCGCGATGACCCGGATGGATACGCCGAAACTTTCCAAAGTCATGAATGTCATGGACCCGGGGCGTTCGTCCCGGTTGTCCGAAATGATGGCCGGAGTGGTCCGGGCCAGACCTGAACCCGCGTCGATCGACGCGGCGGTGACCACGGTATCGTCCACGAAAGGAGGTGAAGTGAATGTTGGACAAAATGAACAACGTGTTGGCAGCGCTCCAGCCATCCCAATCCCAGGCCGCCGGTGACAAGTCTCAAGTCAAAGGCAAGCCGCAGGAAGGGGAGTTTGCGAGTAATCTCGAAGGAGCGCTGGCGCAAGCGGGTATGGCAGCTGAACTCTCGCCGCAATTGGCGGCTCAGCTTGCGGCGATGAATCAGTCGCCGACGCAGGCTCCGGTCGTTTCGACCGAGATGCAGGCGCAGCTCGTCGACTCCCTGAAGGAGAAGACGGCGCAGGAGGAAGGGAAGGGGGAACAGCCTGCCCAGACAGCGGAAGGTTCCAATGTGCTGGTTCCGGGGCTACCGAATGCGGTAGCCGGAACGGTCGCGAAAGCGACAGCCCAGGGAACCGGATCGTCGAAAGTCGCCAGTCTGAATACTGTGAACGCGAACGCTGGACTCAAGCCTTGGGAAATGGAAGCGCAGCTCAAAGCTGAAGCTACTCAGATCCCGAAGAAGAAGGCAGCCGGCACCCAGGGTAATGTGAAGGCGGTTCCCGTGACGGGAGAAGCTCCGGTTCTACCGGCTCTCCAGGGAATCTCCCCGCAGACCGGTGAGGTGCTCGGCGCGAGAAGCGACGTTCAGATGTCGAACGCGGCCCTGAATCAATCGGGCGCGGCGTACGACGTTGCGATGAACCCGGCGGATGACTCGCTCATGGCTCAGCTGAACCAGCTGAACGGCGTGATCGAGTCGGCCGAAAAGGGGATCGGTGGCAATGGCCGGAAGAAGGCTGTGGCCTCCGGGGCTTCCCTTTCCGGAGCAGAGTTCCTCGAAACCCTGCAGGGGGTTTCGGGCGAAACCCGCAAACCCGCGCAAATCGTGCAACCGGTGATGGGAATGCAACAGAGTTCCCAGGCCGGAATGCAGCTCAATACGGACGTCCGTCGCGACTTCAAAGTGATCGAAGGTGGCCGCAAAGGTAAGTCCTTTGATCTCGGAGAAGGAGCGGTGAACGACGCGGCGGCGAAGGCCGCGGGCGCCCAGCAGGGCACCGCGGTTTCCGGAGCTGAAGCGGCGGCCGCCACGGTGACAGGTAACGTGGTCAAAGGATCGATGATGAAGGACCGGCTCTCGAGTGAGTCGCTCCAGTACATCCGTTCGGAGATCAGTTCCTTGAATACCCAGGGCGGCGGCGAGATGAGAGTCCGGCTCAACCCGGATCATCTCGGCGAACTGCAGATTCGAGTCGTTGCCAACGGCAACAACGTCGAGTTGCAGATCCGCGCATCCGATGACAAGGCTAAGGCCGTGATCGAGGAGAGTCTTTCGAGCTTGAAGGACGGCCTCGCTTCGCAAAGCCTGAGCCTGACGAGCGTGGACCTGTCGGTCGTGAAGCCCTCGCATAGCTCGGGCAGCATGGACGGCGGGAGCCAGCAGCAGCAACAGTTCCAGATGGCCGGGGACATGAACGGCCAGGGAACGCGGCACGGCGCGCAGGGTGAAAGAGAGGGCAACGGGACCGAACGCAGGTTCGATTCCGAGGCACGGCCCACGGCGATCAGGTCGCAGGGAGC
>CAYOWB010000005.1:5364-14789 GCA_964407515.1 uncultured Bacteriovoracaceae bacterium | reverse complement strand
GTTCGCGAGAGCGGCTTCCGGCGGCACGAGAGCGAGTGGCCGGTTGGACGTGACGGCTTGAGGAAGGATCGCCCAGGGCGATAGCCCGGGGAAGTGACGAAGGAGGAGGAAGTAGATGTTACCAGGCTCGGTCAACAACGCGGCGTCCGCGCTTCCAGCTCAACGGCCGGCGGCGGATTCCGCTCCGCAAACCCGCGTGGGGCCCGGAGTGGAGAACGCGCAGGCGTTGGTGACCGAGTCTGCTCCTCGTTCCTCAGGTGGTGGCCAGCAGCCGGTGGAAAACACGAAATTCGGCGACGTCTGGAAGCGTATTCAAGCTCAGTACGGCGAGAAGCCCGAGAAGCCGCGCGAGATCAAGAAGACCTTGGGGAAGGATGACTTCCTCAAGATCATGATCATGCAGATGAAGAATCAGGATCCGACTTCGCCGTTCAAGGCCGAGCAGTTCGCATCGCAGCTCGCGCAGTACACCTCCGTCGAGCAGATGCAGAACATGAATCAGACTTTGAGTAAGATCGCGACGCAGAATCAGCCGCTCGAACGGCTGACGATGACGAACCTGATCGGGAAGACCGTGACCGTGGACCGCGAGCGGTTCCCGCACACCCAGAACAACAACGACGTCCTGTCGTTTTCGTTGCCGCGCGAGTCGAAAGAGACTCACGTGATGATCATGAACGAGCTGGGCGAGGTGGTGCTCGAGAAGGAAATCGGACCCCAGAAGCAGGGCGACGGCACGTTCGTGTGGGACGGTGTGATGTCGAACACGCTGCCGGCGAAGAACGGAACTTATATCTTCCGAGTCGCGGCGAAGGATGCAAACGACCAGCCCATTCCGACCGACACGAAGAGCCAGGCGAAGGTGATCGGCGTGAGCTTCGAGGGCGCGGAGCCGGTGTTCCTCGTCGGCGACCCGTCGCGCCCCGACAAGGTCGCGCTCAAGAACCTCGTCCGCATCGAGAGCGGCGGAGATACGGGGCTGATTCCCGGCGCTCGTTCACTCGCCGAAGCGGTTGGAAACGCGCATCCGGTGGGCGGCATGAGTCTCGCTCAGCCCGGTGGTGCGAACGCGCGAGCGGAAGCGCAGTCGGCAAATAATTCCGAGCAAGGTGGAAGTTTCTTCAGCTTTCAAAAAGGCGTCGGCAGTAGCAATATAGATCCTATGAAGGCTTCGTCGGAGCAGCTCGACGCGATCCAGAAGTATCAGCAGCAGCAGGCGCAAGCACAGGCGGGAGCGCATCGTCAAGCTGAAGTTCAACGTCAGTTCACTCGTGCGAGTGAAGACGGTGAAAAAGGTTTTCCGAACGGGCTTTCCGACAACGATTAGACGAACGGTGACGAAAGGAGGTGAGAGATGATGAGCAACGGAACTTTCTTATATCCGAACGTAACTTCGGTTCCGGGACAGTCGAAGGTCGATCAGGCCGATAGATTACCCAAGAAGCCTGAAGGCACGAAAGGGGAGTTCGACAACGTTCTCGAGCAGACGATGACTCAGCCGGGTCTGCAGACCGACCTCAATCAGGTCCGCGCACCGCTGAAGTTCTCGGCGCACGCAGCACAACGTCTGCAGGAGCGGAAGATTTCGATCGACCCGGCGACGATGACGAAGGTGAACGACGCGATCGACAAAGCGGCAGCCAAGGGCGTTGAGGAGACTCTGGTCCTGACGGACAACGCGGCGTTTATCGTGAGCGTGAAGAACAAGACAGTGATTACGGCGCTCGACAGGGGCTCCCTGTCCGGCAACGTGTTTACCAATATCGATGGAGCAGTGATCGTATAACGGAACGTCGACTACGTGACGTTATGCAAACTAGGCTGGACCCATTGCGGGAAGCCTAGCCGGTTCCGACTGAATGACGAACCGGATCTCGTAATAACTCTGAGGGCAAGGGCTGAAGTCCCGACGCTCTCAAGACGCAAGGAGGCGTCTCGCATATGGGTATCCTTTCTTCCATGTATACTGGCATCACGGGTATGGCTGCTCAGGGCGAAGCCCTGTCGATCTACGGCGACAATATTGCTAACGCCAATACGACCGGCTTCAAAGTCAGTCGCCCCGAATTCCAGGACGTCATTGCTAAGTCCTTGAAGGGCCTTCTGGGCGGTAACCAGATCGGTCGCGGTACCCGTCTCGCAGCTGTCAATCCGATCTTCTCGCAAGGCTCGATCGTACAGACCGAGTCGGCGACCGATCTCGCCATCACCGGTGACGGGTTCTTCGTGCTGGACGGAATTGATGGTCAGAGCTACAGCCGCAGTGGCGCCTTCCACTTCGACAAGGACGGCAACCTCATCAACGTCGACGGCTACAAAGTTCAGGGCTTCCAGGCCGACGAGAACGGTAAGGTCACTTCGAAGATGGGCAGTATCGCGGTCAATCGCACCGTGGTCGACGCCAAGAAGACGGGCAAGGTCGACCTGTTCATGAACCTCGACGTTCGCGCCGACAAGGCCAAGCAGTTTGACCCGAACAGACCCGAACAGTCCTGCCACTTCGCGACTGGCGTGACGGTCTACGACTCGACCGGCGCCGCCCACGTCGTGACGTTGTTCTTCAATAAGACGGACGACAATGTTTGGACCTGGAGAGCGATGGCGAAGGGTGAGGAAGTGGTCGGCGGTCAGAAGGATACCATGGTCGAGCAGGCGCAAGGCCGGTTGGTGTTCGACACCGATGGACGCCTGAAGGAACAGGTTACGGACAGATCGGGCTTTAACTTCACGAAGGGCGCGCTTCCGGACCAAGAAATCGTTTTCAACTTCGGTGAGTCCAAGGACCAGGGCGGTCAGGGCCTGCAGGTGACCCAGTACGGAACAAACTCCGAAGCGTACAAGACGATCCAGGACGGCAGCACGGCCGGCACGCTCGCTGGCCTCTCGTTCAACGACGACGGCATGCTGACGGCAATCTACAGCAACGGCCAGAACATCAACCTCGCGCAACTCGCGCTGGCGAAGTTCGAGAATCCGGAAGGTCTCTTCAAGATGGGGCAGAACCGTTACCGTGAGAGCCGTCTGTCGGGCCAGGCCACGATCGGCGCGCCGCAGACTGGCGGCCGTGGCAGCGTCTCTTCGAAGACGATTGAGTCTTCGACCACCGATATCGCGAGCGAGTTCATCAGCTTGATGAACGCGCAACGCAACTTCCAGGCCAATAGCCGCGTAATCAGCACCGCTGACGAAATGATGCAAGAGGTATTGAATCTGCAGCGCCGGTAAGCCGGTAGCCAGTTCTGGGGATTGAGCCGGGGGAGGGGGAAATCCCGTTCCCCCGGCTACTTAGAACGGCTTCGTCAGATCATTGACGGAGCTTTCGAGCGAATATCTTCAATTGAGCCAGCCTGTGCGGCATGGCGGGAAAGTCCCCGCTTGTGCCGCGCTTCTTTGCGTGGAAAAATAGTTCCTAGCGGAGGGGAATTTCAAGGCATGGCCGCAGAAGAAAAGAACGAAGCAGAATCAGCACAACCATTGCCTTCCTCATCCGGAGGTTCGGGCGGGAAGCTCGTCCTCATTCTCAGCGCCGTGAACATTCTCGCGGTGATGGGAATGGCCGCTGTTCTTCTCATCTCGTTCCAACGCGAAAAGAAAGCATCCTCGGTACAGGACATCGCGATTCATGAGCCGGCTCACGCCGAAGGCGAGAAGGCCGAAGGCGGACACGGCGGTGGACATGGCGGTGGAGCGAAAGAGGGAGCGGGAGCGAAAGTCGGCATCGACTTCGGGAAAATGGTCACGCTTGAGCAGTTCACGATCAACCTGGCGACGCCGGGCAGCGTGACGCCGAAGTATGCTCGCGTGAACATCTCGTTGGAAGTCCCGAATACAGACACCGAGAACGAAGTGAATTCCAAGATGCCTCAGATCCGGAACGCGATCATCGACCTCTTCAACAGCAAGAGGCCGTCCGATCTCGCCACGGCTGAGGGCAGGGATTATTTGAAAGAGGAAATCAAGAACGCGCTGAACGGTTTTATGGTGACCGGAAAAATCCGGGGCGTGTTCTTCACGAATTTTGCGGTTGCAGGGTAGGGACGACGCCAGGAGGGCGGGTCGCTATCGAAAAGGAAACGAGACTGCATAATGAGGCTAAGGACGGCTGAGTTATGAATCAGGTTCTGACCCAATCCGAAGTAGACGCACTCTTAAGCGCGGTCGCTGAAGGCAATATCGACGTTGCCGCCGGCGGCGGCGCGGCGCCCGCGGCTGGCGGGGCGGACGCAGAGCCGATGGCAAGTCCGGAGATCGGCGGGGGCGCGATTCCGGAATCCGAGATCACGCCTTACGACTTAACCAACCAAGACCGCGTCATCCGCGGCCGTATGCCCACGCTCGACATCATCTATGAGCGTTTCATCCGGCTCTACCGTATGTCGCTGTCGAACTCCCTGCGTAAGATCGCGTCGATCAGCATCATCTCGACCGACCTGTTGAAGTTCGGCGAGTTCGTGAACACCCTTCCGATCCCGAGCTGCATGTGTATCATGCGCTTCGAGAGCCTGCGGGGTCCCGCGCTCCTCGTGTTCGAGTCGAAGCTGGCCTACGCGCTCGTCGACAGCTACTTCGGCGGCACCGACCGTCCTTACACGAAGATCGAAGGCAAGGAATTCACGCGCATCGAGCTGTCCATCATGAAGAAGGTGATGGACCTGGCGATCAAGGATCTCGAGGACGCCTGGGCCCCGGTACATAAGGCGGACATCTCGTTCGTCCGTACCGAGGTGAATCCTCAGTTCGTCGGTGTCGTGCCGCCGTCCGAAGTCATTATCTCCACTACGTTCGAGGTGGAACTCGAGAACGCGAGCGGAACGATCGCTCTGGTGATTCCGTACTCCACCATCGAGTCGATTAAGAACAAGTTGAATGCTTCTTTCCAGACCGAGTCTGACCACGTGGACAAGGAGTGGACGGCCAAGATGGAAGAGCATTTGCGCAACGCCGAGGCCAATGTCGTCGTGAACCTGGGTAATGCCACGATCACGGTGGGCGATCTCGTCAACCTTAACGTCGGTGACATCATTCCGCTCACGGCGGACGCCGACGGCGAGCTGGATATCCTGGTTGAGGGCGTTCCGAAGTTCAGATGTTTGATGGGCGTTTCGCGCGGCAATCGTGCCGTACAGGTCACGCGCATCGCCGAAGACGCGCGGTTCGACGCCAAACTCACCAAGACCGACCGCTGGGTTCACTGGAAGGCGGGGATATCGGGGCGGCGCTCGCCGCGGCCGGGGCGCAGGCGGTTGATCCCAATGCCGCCCAGGGAATGGAAGCTGGAGCGCCCGCGGCGCCGGCCAGGCAGGCCAGCTCGCAGGGAGTCCAGTCGCTTGACTTCATTCTCGACATTCCGCTCAAGGTCACCGTGGAACTGGGCCGTTCGAAGATGGCTATCCGCGAGATCCTTCAGCTGGCACAGGGTTCCGTCATCGAACTCTCTAAGTTCGCGGGGGAGCCTTTGGAAGTGTTGGTGAACGAGAAGCTGATCGCCCGCGGCGAAGTCGTCGTGGTCAACGAAAAGTTCGGCATCAGGCTCACAGATATCATTTCTCCTGTGGAGCGCATCGAGCAACTGAAGTAACCGGGTTTCAGACTACTTAGGAGACAGGATGTTTCCGTATCGTTTCAGAAAGTCATGGATGACTGGGGCCGTCGCTCTCGCTGCCGGCCTGTTGATCGGCTCGAGCGCCATCGCGGCCGTCAATCTCAAGAAAGTGCAAGTGGACGGCTCGCAGGTGGATCTGCTTTTCGACGGCAAAGTGGCCGCCGGGCAGATTCAGACCGAGTTCTTCAAGGACATCGTCCAAATCAGCATCAACGACGCCTCCGTGTATCCGGCGAAGATCACCTCGGTGTCGGGCATGGACCTGACCAAGGTGTTCGCGTATCAGTACGCGCCCAAGCTCGTCCGCTGCCGTCTTTCGGTGAAAGGAAAAGCCGAGGACTACCAGCGGCGGGTTCAGGTGGTTCCGAAGGGGAAGATCATCACCGTTCGTATCTCCGGCGGTGGAGCGAGCGATGAAGTCGCGCATTCCATGGCGCAGGCGACCCGCGAGGACGAAAAGGTCGCAGATCATTCTCCGGCCGGACGTCGAGGACAGGGCGAACAGGCCGCGAACGAAATGAGTAGCGAGGAGAAGGCGCTGCTCGAACGGGTGATGAAGAACGAGAAGCCGCAGCCCGTGCAAGCAGCCGCTCCGGCGGCGAACACGGCCTCGAAGCGCGAGAAGGGCGAGAAGGGCAAGGACGATTCCGAGGATCTCCCGATCAAGGCTTCGGAGAAGAAGCTTGCCGGCGGAAAGGCGTTGCCGAGCCCGTTGCGTTCGATCGGAATGCTGATCCTCGTGACGGGGATGTTCGTGGGCGGCGCGCTGCTCTTCAAGAAGTTCAAAGGCGGCAAGCTGGGCGCGCTCAGTAATCACAAGGGTTTCTCAGGAATCCTGGGTAAATTCGGAAAGCAAAAGATGATCGAGGTCGTGGCCACCCACTACCTCGGCCCCAAGAAGAGTATCGCCGTCGTGAAGATCGGGGGCCGTCAGCTCGTGCTCGGAGTGACGAACGAGTCGATCAACCTGATCGCGAGCATGCCCGAGCAGGGAGAGGCGAATGTCGATGACCTCGCGCTCGATTCGCTCGGTGACTCCGATCCCGTGCTGGACATCGGCCTGGGCTTCAGTAAAACGGCGTCCGGCAAGAGCGCGTTCGCTGACGTGCTTGGCGCGGCCGCTAACCCGCAGTCGGCCGTACCTCAAACGGCTCGCTCCGGCGTGCGCGCGCAGATCAGAAACAAGATCGAGTGGATGAAGCGGATATGAGGATCCTCGGTCCGCTACGAAAGAAGCATCTTCTGGCCGCGTTGGCGGCGGGAATGCTTCTCGCGTGCGCCTCCGCCTTCGCTGAGGGCAACGCCGGCGGGTCATTCACTCCGGGAACTTCCGGTCTGACCCTTCCGTCCCTGAGTCTGTCGTTTGCCAACTCCCAGAAACCGGCGGATCTCGTCGCGGTGCTGCGGATCGTCCTGATGCTGACGGTGCTGTCGCTCGCGCCAGCCATCATCATCATGATGACTTCGTTCACGCGCATCGTGGTGGTGCTGAGCTTCCTGCGCCACGCGCTCGGCACCCAGCAGATGCCGCCGAATCAGCTGATCGTGGGGCTGTCGCTGTTCCTGTCGTTTTTCGTGATGGCACCGACCTGGAAGGCGATCTCGACGAACGCCGTCGAGCCTTACCTCAACGAGAAGATCGACCAGCAAACCGCCTTTGCCGCCGCCGAGAAGCCGCTGCGCGAATTCATGTTCGCCCAGACGCGCGAAAAGGACCTGGAGCTGTTCCTCTCGCTCTCAAAGGAGGCGAAGCCCCAGACCCGCGCCGACGTTCCGAGCTACGTGCTCGTTCCGGCGTTCGTGATCAGCGAGCTGAAGACCGCTTTCCAGATCGGATTCATGATCTATCTGCCGTTCCTGGTGCTCGACATGGTGGTCGCCAGCGTGCTCATGGCGATGGGTATGATGATGGTTCCGCCAGTGATGGTCTCACTGCCGTTCAAGTTACTGCTGTTCGTGCTGGTCGATGGCTGGGAGCTGATCGTGGGTAGCCTGGTCAAGAGTTTCGGTTAGCAAGCCTGAGGGGATGCGTTCATGACTGAAGAACTGGTGATGCAGGTCGGGGCCGAGGCGATCAAGACGACGATTTATCTCGCCGGACCCATGCTGCTGGCCGCGCTTTCCATCGGTATCGTGGTGAGCGTGCTGCAGGCGGTGACTCAGATCAACGAATCGACCCTGACTTTCATTCCGAAGATGATCGCCGTGATCGTGGTGCTCGCGGTGATGGCGCCCTGGATGATCGAGGTGATGAAGAGCTTTACCGCCGACGTGATCGGTAACGCCGGCGAATGGGTGAGCCGCTTTTCAACTTCTCCGAAGAAGAGTTGGTTTGCTTCTTCGCGGTGCTCGTGCGGTACGGCACGCTCATGGCCGTCATGCCCTTTGTGGGCGACCGCTTCGTGCCGGCCCCTGTGAAGGTCCTTCTCGCGCTTGCCGTTTCCATCGCCATTTTTCCCGGCCTGGTCGCGAGCGGGCAGATCAATATCGGCGAGGCCAAGATCTGGGCCGCCACGCCCGGGGGGCTGATCGGCACCGTGGCCATGGAAGCCATCTTCGGTTTAGCGCTCGGGTATGTCGCTCGCTTGCTTTTCGACGCCGTGCTGATGGGCGCGGATCTGGCGGGTAACTTCATGGGGTTCGCCATGGCGAGTACCTACGATGCCCAGCAGGAGTCGAATACCGCCGTGGTCGCCGAGGTGCAGATGGCGATCGCAATGCTCGTCTTTCTGGTTCTCGACGGCCACCACCTCATGCTGCGGTCCGCGTTGGACAGCTACCGCGTCGTGGGGCTCGGAAAGGCGGGGTTGACCGAGGTCTTCAATCGGCAGCTGATTGATTTCACCGGACAGGTGCTGCGGTTCGGCATCCAGATCGCCGCTCCGATCGCGGTCTCGATGTTCACCGTGAATATCGCTTTCGGCGTGATCTCCAAGACGCTGCCGCAGCTCAACGTTTTCGTGCTCTCGTTCGCGGTGAGCGCGATGGTGGGACTGGTGGTGCTGTTGCTCAGTATTTCGGAGTTCCAGACGGTCGCGGGGAACATTCTGGGACGCATCGAAGAGTGGATGCAGGCGGCAATGGTCGCCTTAGCTACGAAGTAGTAGGGGGTAGGGTTTGGCAGAGGGCGGCGACGAAGAGAGATCAGCAGAAGATCTCTCAGAAGAGATATCACAATACCGCTTAGAGGACTTCAAGAAGAAGGGCCAAGTCGCGCAGAGCCGCGAGCTGGCGGGTATTGTCGCGCTTCTCGCCTGCGGTGCCGCTGTCTTCGCGATGGCTCCCAGTATGGGGGCTCAGCTGGGTGAGTTCATGCGGGAGGCTTTCCGCGTGGATCAGGCATCGAAGATGGATCTGGCGGCTAGCGGAGTTCTTGCGGGGGTGCTTCAGAAGGCTCTGAAGGTGGCGGCCGCGGTCGCGCTTCCGGTCTGTCTGGCCGGGTTCTTTCTCGGAATTGTGGGGAGTATCGCACAGTTCGGTGGCGTCTTTTCGATGGAGCCGCTGCAGCCGAAGTTCGAGAAGATCGACCCGATCGCGGGGCTGAAGCGAATGTTTTCGATGCACCACCTCTTGGAGGGGCTGCGGCTGATCTTCAAGATGGTGACCGTCGTGGCGGTGGCCTATGCGATCGCGAAGACTGAAATTCTCGGGGCTCCCGCCCACTACAACGACGAAGGGGGGACGCTCGTCGCGGCTCTTGGGAGTTCCGCCAAGACCATGTTCTTCGCTCTCGTGGGTGTCATGGCCTTGTTCGCGATTATCGACTTCGCGATGCAACGCCGTGAGTTCAATAAGAAACTGCGCCTCACCAAGCAGGAGCAGA
>CAYOWB010000005.1:0-5334 GCA_964407515.1 uncultured Bacteriovoracaceae bacterium | reverse complement strand
ATCCGCACATCAAGGGTCGTATTCGCGCCATTCAGCGCGAGATGTCCCGCAAGCGTATGATGGCGGCCGTCAAGAAGGCCGATGTGGTTGTCACCAACCCGACTCACATCGCGATCGCGATTGTCTACGAAAAAGACAATATGTTGGCGCCCAAGGTCGTCGCCAAGGGCGCGGACTTCGTGGCCGAAAAAATCAGGGAAATCGCGCGGGAAGCCGGAGTTCCCCTGGTGGAAAACGTGCCACTTGCGCGTACACTGTATAAGACGGTGAAGGTCGGACAATATGTGCCGCGGGCACTGTACCAGGCGGTCGCCGAGGTGCTAGCCTATGTATACCGCCTCAAGAATAGGCGGACGTAAGGACGGTTAGGGCATGAACGGGAATGGACTCCTGGACAAGCTGACCAAGAACACGGATTTGATGCTCGCGGTAGGATTGGTTGCGATCCTTGCCGTGATGGTCATTCCGATGCCGGCATTCATGCTGGACCTGCTGCTTTCGGCGGGTATCGCGCTGTCGATGGTTCTTCTGCTCACGGCGGTGTACGCGACGCGCGCGCTGGACTTCAGTGTTTTCCCGTCGATGCTTCTCATTGCCACCTTGTTCCGCTTGTCGCTGAACGTCGCGACCACGCGCGTGATTCTGCTTCGCGGAGCGACGGAAGGGACTTCGGCCGCCGGTGAGGTCATCAGGTCTTTCGGCGAATTCGTCGTCGGCGGAAATTACGCCGTCGGTATCGTGATCTTCATCATCCTGGTGATCATCAACTTCATCGTCATCACCAAGGGTGCCGGCCGCGTCGCCGAAGTGGCGGCACGCTTCACCTTGGATGCCTTGCCCGGCAAACAGATGGCGATCGACGCCGACTTGAACGCCGGCTTGATCAACGAGGAGACCGCGCGGCAGCGGCGCGCGGATGTCGCTAAGGAAGCGGATTTCTACGGGGCCATGGACGGTGCTTCGAAGTTCGTCCGCGGTGACGCCATCGCGGGCATCATGATCGTGCTCGTCAACATCATCGGCGGCATCATCATCGGCGTCCTCCAGAACGGCATGGACGTCGCGAACGCCGCGCAGACCTTCACGCTGCTCACGATCGGTGACGGCCTCGTGACTCAGATCCCGGCGCTCATCATCTCGACCGCGGCCGGTATCATCGTCACCCGCACGGCCAACAGCACGAACTACAGCCAGGAGTTCCAGAAGCAGCTCACCATGCAGCCCAAGGCGCTCATGGCGACGGGCGGAATCCTGGGCTTCATGGCGCTGATTCCGGGGTTGCCTCATATCCCGTTCCTGATTCTCGGAGCTGGCATCGGGTACTTTGGCTATACGCTCCAGAGGAAGCAGACTCAGAAGGAAGCGATCCAGAAGAAGAAGGAAGAGCAGGAGAAGGCGAAGCCGGCTTCCGAGAAGATCGAGAACCTGCTCACGGTCGATCTCCTGGAGCTCGAGGTCGGCTACGGTCTCATCAATATCGTGGATGCCGAGCAGAACGGCGACCTTCTGGAGCGCATCTCCAATATCCGCAAGCAGTTCGCGCTGGAACTCGGGATCGTGGTGCCGCCCCTCAGGATTCGCGACAACCTCGAACTGAAGCCTGGCGACTATCAGGTCTTGTTGAAGGGGGTGCAGATCGGTACTGGGTCTCTCATGGTGGGGCATCTGCTCGCGATGGATCCGGGCAATGTGCTCGAGCCGGTCTCGGGCGTACCGACGCGGGAGCCGGCCTTCGGACTCGATGCTGTGTGGATCACGCCGAAGCAGAAGGACGACGCGACATTCGCGGGTTACACGGTCGTCGATCTCTCCACGGTCATCGCCACGCATCTTACCGAACTCATTCGTCAGAACTCGGCCGAGCTGCTGGGACGCCAGGAGCTGCAGACGCTGATCGACTCGTTCAAGCAGACGGCTCCGAAGGTGGTGGAAGATCTTATTCCGAACCTGCTGCCCGTCGGTACGGTTCTCCGGGTGCTCAAGAACCTGCTTAAGGAAGGGGTGTCGATCCGCGATCTGCGCACGATTCTGGAATCGATGGCCGAAATGGCTCCGCATCAGAAAGATCCTATGCTTCTGACCGAACATGTCCGGACTTCCCTGGGCCGGACGATCACCAAGAAGCTGGTCACGCCCGAGGGCGAGTTGCAGTTGCTCACGCTCGATCGCACGATCGAGGAGACGGTCGCTCAAGGTATTATTCAGACGGATCAGGGACAGCAGCTCTCTCTTGATCCGGAGTTCGTCAGGCGCTTCGTCGCGCAGCTGAATCAGAAGGCGATGGAGATGGTGGCGCAGTCGAGTTCCGCCGTCGTACTTTGTTCGCCGATGATTCGTCCGCACCTGAAGGGCCTCATCGACAGATTTGTTCCGAATGTCACCGTGCTTTCGCACAACGAGATCACACCGAACGTTCGCGTGAAAGCCGTGGATACAGTGAGGTTGGCGTATGCAAGTTAAGAAATTCGAAGCATCGACTCTCCAGGAGGCGCTGGACCATATCAAGCGTGAGCTGGGGCCCGAGGCGATCATTCTGCAGACGAAGCAGAACAAGCGCGGCTTCGGACTGATGTCGAAGGCCTCGGTCGAGGTGACGGCCGCCGTATCGGAGCGCGCCATCACGAAGAAGTCTTTCGCCGAGACCCGGCTTCCGGAAAAGAGCCGCGACGCGATCAAGAAGCTGCCGGCTGACCGGCAGGCGGACCTCTACGATACCTACCTGGACAAGCACCTCAGCAAGGTCGCGCAGCAGACGCAAGACCGCGTCGACCTGGGGAAGGGCAAGCCAGCTCCCCAGCGTAAGGTCACCGAACGCCGGTATATCGATATCCCGGACGATGAATCGACGGCCGCGAAGCTCCCGACGCAGCGGGTGGCGAAGTCCCAGCCTCAGGTGCAGCAAGCCGTGGAGGTCAAGGCGGCGAATCACGCGGAACGCATGACGCTGGAAGAGGAGATTTCGCACCTCAAGCGGATGCTCGTGGAGATCAAGACGGCGCAGGACGAGAAGGATGAGAGACGTATGACCGCCGGACCGGCGCAGTTCAATACGCCTGTTCTCCAGGAGTCGTTTGAACAGCTCGTGATCAACGGCGTGGATAAACGCTATGCGCTCGCCATCGTCAAGAAGGTCGGGTTCGAGCTGGGGTCGGAACGCGCCAAGAACGCGGACGAAGTTCTGGACCACGTGGCCCTCGAGATCATGAACTCGGTATCGGTGGACGCGCCTTTGGCTGCGTTGAAGCCGCTTTCCGAGAAGCCGGAAGGGGAGCGTCGCCCGTCGGTGATCGCGATCGTCGGTCCCACCGGCGTCGGCAAGACGACCACGCTCGCCAAGATCGCGAGCGAAGTCATACTGAAGAAGAACTTGAAGGTCGGCCTCATCAATGTCGACACCTACAAGGTGGCGGCGTTCGACCAGCTGGCTACCTATGCGAAGATCCTGAACGTGCCGTTCCGTTCGGCGGCCTCGCCCGAGGATCTGAAGGCGGCGGTGGACGACTTCCAGGGCCTTGACCTGGTGCTCATCGATACGACGGGACGTTCGCAAAGAGATCCGGCCTCGTTGAAGGAAATGCATGCCCTGCTGGGCGCGATTCCGGGAGCCGAAACGTATCTCGTGCTGTCCGCCACCACGCGTGACGTGGAGCTCTACGATATGGCGGGACGCTTTTCGGTGTTCAAGCCGAAGGGCATTATCGTTTCGAAGTTGGACGAGGCGGCGATCTATGGGGCGGTCTACAACGTATCGCAAAGAACCAAGTTGCCGATGCTCTACTTCACCACGGGACAGCGAGTACCCGAGGACATCGAAGAGGCGAGTGGGGAACGGATCGTCGCACTCGTCATGGATCTCTGAGGTCATCGTGTTGGCGAGTCGGAGGAAGCCTGTGACCGACCAGGCTGATACGTTGCGGCGGCTGATGGAAGAACGGCGGGCGATCTCCGAGACGGGGGTGTCCGCGGTGGAGACGGCATTAAGGCCGGTGATGGAAGAGAAGAGGCCGGAGCGCCAAAGTTCTGGCGCAATTCAGCGAGTGGTTTTGGCAGTACGCAGCTGGCTTGAACGTGTGGACATCTGCTAGAATTGGAATTGGGGAGACTTACGGATGAGTCTAAATCAGGGTTTGCAGAAGTACAGGGACGTCGCTCGCAAAACGGCTTCTTCTAAACCGAAGAGGGAGGCCGCGAGTAAAGAACCCGAAAAGAAATCGACGGCAAAGCCGGCTAAAAACGCGAAGCCGGTGAAGGCCGCGAAAGAGGACGAAGCCGCGATCAACGCCGCTGTCGAAGAGGTGAAGCAGGCCGAGGAAGCCGCGAAGGAAGCCGCCGCGATTCAGCAGGAAATCGCCGAAGAATTGGAACGCGAGTCGGCGCACACCTCCACTCTGGTCAAGGAAGACTTCTCCCCGTTGAACGCCAGCCGTGACAAACTCATTCTCGAGTACTCGCCGCTCATCAAGTACATCGCGCAGAAAATCGCCGCACGTTTGCCGGCCAATATCGAGCTGGACGACCTCATGTCTAGCGGCGTGATCGGTCTGATGGACGCGATCGACAAGTACGATGCCTCACGTGACAACAAGTTCAAGACGTACGCGGAATTCCGTATCCGAGGTGCGATTCTCGACGAACTCCGCGCGCAGGACTGGGTTCCGCGCTCGGTGCGCGAAAAGGCGAAGCAGCTGGAACGTTGCTACGCGCGTATCGAACAGCAGAAGGGACGCCAGGCCACGGACGAGGAAGTCTGCGGCGAACTGGGCATCTCGCAGGAAGAGTATCATGACATGCTCAACCAGGTCCGGAGCGTGTCGCTGCTTTCGTTCGACGATCTGTCGAGCTTCTCGAAGGCGGACAAGCGGACGCTGCACGGTTACGGAAGCGAGTCGGGGAGCAAGGCACCGACGCCGTTTAACGAAGTGAACGTCGCGGGCGTGAAGAGATTGATCGCCGAGGCGATTCACGATCTGCCTGAAAAGCAGCGCCTCGTTCTGTCACTGTACTACTACGAGGATCTGAACCTGAAGGAAATCGGCCGCGTCCTCGACGTGACCGAATCCCGCGTGAGCCAGCTTCACACGCAGGCCATCTTGCGCCTGAAGGCGAAGCTGCGGAATCACTGGGACGACTTCATCGCGCTGATGGCCTGAGCCGCCCAGGCGTCGCCATCCCACGCTCATCAAGTCCCGCTCCCCTGGGGCACTCGCTTTGCCCTGTTCACGTGAGGGCCAGCTCCTCCATGGGCACGGCTCTATGCCGAGTTCTCCGAACGTGGGGTCCCGGGGTGGGCACCTGCTTAGTCTCGTTCACGTATGGGACGTTTATGCACTCCTA
>CAYOWB010000004.1:42639-57199 GCA_964407515.1 uncultured Bacteriovoracaceae bacterium | reverse complement strand
CCTTCATCGCCGACCTAGCCGAGTACAACATCCACGTCGAGCCCAGGCAAGCCATCACCCGTCCCATTGGCGGAAGAAAGCTCTGGATCGAACACGGTAACCAACATGACCGATTCAACCGTATCCCCGACTTCGGAAACCCGTACGCCCTCCCTGTCGGCTACTATGTCAGCAGTGAGTTCTGCGCTAACTTAGGCCGAATCGCGACGCACGGAAAAAGCCCCTGGCTCGCCAATGTCGAATCCGTATTCCCGAAGGAGCAGGTCCCTTACTGGATCTTCTCCAACTACTTCTACAGGGAGATGACGCCCATCATCCGCTGGACGCTCATTCCGTTCCTGCTCTTCTTCACTTTCAGCGTGTTCGTTCTGATTGAGTACGCGCTGGAGATGGCCGGAATCATGCCCCTCACGTTGTTCCGGTCGGATCTGGGCGCGGCGCTCGGGTTCCCGGTCAGATTCTGGACATCATCATCTTCGTGAACGCCATCGCCATTGTGCTGCTGATCACAGTATCAGTACCCATCTATCTCATCGTGAACGACGCGAGAAAGGCGCTGCGGCGGTACGGAGTCTTTCAACACAAGGGGCTATTGGACGAGAAGGATAGCCAGTTCACGCAGGCAGCCGAAAACGTCTTTCGACAAGATCCCGCCGTGGTCGCCTTCATCTACGGCCACACCCATAAGCCGTCACTCACGCACATCGATGGGAAGTGCATCCTCAACACGGGCACCTGGCTGAAGCAAGTGGTCCATACCAGCGCCACGGTGGGAAGATTTCCCGGGATCTACACATCGTCATTTCGCCTGAACTACTTCCGCATCACTGAGGAGGACGACGGAAATATCCGCATCAGCTACCGCGTCATCCCCAAGCGGTCGAATATCGACCTCACTCTGACTCAACGACTGCTGATCTTCACAAGGCGCAAGAAGCGCGAAGCAGAAATTCCCCCGGAGACGGTCATACGGACGATTGAGTCGGGCACAGCTGCCGCATGACGCAGCGGCGGGAAATCGCCGGACAAGCCGGCCCCTTCGCTCAAAAATCCATCTCCCATTTCGGGGCCTCAACGGACTCCAGCCGATCGCTCACATCGCCCCGCCCTGAAGTGCGACGTGGACGGGCTGGCCGGTCCACATGCACCGGCTTCCCCGAAAGAGCAGCATCCAGGAGTTCATTCAACCTTAAGATCTGCCGACAATCCTCCACCCCCCGGCCGGCGAAGCTCGCCGACGTGAACTGAGCCAGGGAATACGGCTTCCAGACATAGAAGGCCTGCAGCTTCAGCCAGTCCATCTTGGGATGCGCCGGATCGAATCCGCGCGGCGGGCGGGAGGAAATCTTCTCACGCGCAAAACCGCCCCGGAAATGAGCCGAAAAGGACCGTGAACGAAACAGCTTCTCGAAGGCGGAAGCATCAGCGGCGATACTCTCGCGAATCGCGCGGAGCTGGCGGGATGACGGCATGTAAAGCCCGCCCGCAAGAAGCACAGGATCATCCCGATCCTCAGGATTCAAAAGAAAGTAGAGATTCGGATTATGCTCGAACCGCGAGCTACGCGGCCGCGCCGCCGAATAGTGCATCCAGTCCCGATAAAGCCCGTCCACCTTGGCCCGCTCACGAGACCGTTTCAGGCGGCCGATCCCTTTTTGCGGGAAGTGATACCCGGGTGCCAGCTTCCCGAGCTTGGACTTAAGCTCCACCGCCAGATGCTTCAGCGGCTCAAGCAGCAGCACTTCGTACCGTTCACGGTTGCGGTCCAACCACGTCTCGCTCTTCTGGCGGGACGCCTCCAAAAGAAAAGACAACGACTCTTTGGAGAACCGAGGAACAGACTTCATGCGCGACGCTACCTCCTCGGCCTCACATCTTCCGAATCTTCTTAGCCATCTCGGGCTTCACGATGATCTTCGGCACCGGCGGCTTGTGCGCCGGCTCGCTCGGCCACTCGCGGGATGCCTCGTACCTCGCGGCGGCTGATTTCCCCGTGCGAAGACTGCCGAGCTTGGCCACGAAAGCTTCATCCCGCTCCGTCACAAAGTTGATCACAAGCCCCGTGCGGCCGGCGCGCGCCGTGCGGCCAACCCGATGGATGTAATTCTCCATCTGCTGCGGCAAGTGGTAATTGATCACTCTTCCGACGTGCTCGACATCCAGGCCTCTCGACGCGAGGTCGGTCGAAATCAGGAACTCGATTTTCCCTTCGCGGAACAGCTTGAGGTTCTTTCGACGCTCGATCTTGTCCATTTCACCGCGATAGACCGCAACCGTGTGACCGTCCTTCTTCATGTCGCGAGCGAGCTTGTCCACCTGCTCACGCGTATTCATGAAGATGATGGTTCCGCCCTCGACCTTCTGCGCAAGGAGCTTCTCCAGGAGAGGATATCGTTTGCCATTCGGAACCTTGAGATTCTCGGTCTTCAAGCTGCTGACGATCTGATGACTTCCTTCGCTGCGGATCACCTCCGCATCGGCGAACATCCTTTGGATGAGGTCTTGAACCTTCGGAGGAACAGTCGCAGAGAAAAGTGCCATCTGGCGCTCGGCCGGGCACATGCTGGCGATCCGGGTCGCGCTGGGAAGAAAGCCTTGATCCAACATCTGGTCGACTTCGTCGAACACCAGGATCCGGACGTCATCCAGGCTCACGACCTGGTACTGCAGCAGCTTCATCAGGCGGCCAGGGGTAGCGACGAGCACTTCGAACTTTCCGCTCACGTTGCGCTTGGAAACGTCGATCGCGGTGCCGCCCACCGCGCTCCGAACCCGAAGGCGCGTGGTATGAATGAAGGGCTTGAACACGCGAGTCACCTGCTCGCCGAGCTCACGAGTCGGGACGAGGATGACTGCACGAGGCTGGGCCTCGACCTCAACCGGGTCACCGTCGTTCTCCAAAGTCTTGAGAAGCTGAAGCACCGGGAGCGCATACGCCAGCGTCTTCCCACTCCCTGTCTCGGCCACACCGACGATCGAACGGCCGGCAAGAAGCGCGGGCAACGCTCGGCTCTGAATATCCGTGAGGGTGACGAGTCCCTTTTCAGCCAGAGTTTCTTGGAGGGACGGGATCAGTTTCAAAGACGCAAAAGTATTCATGTGACCGAAGGACTAGAACATTCGACCATTTATGTCAATTAGTCCCAGAGCCACCGGACTTTCTGGAGCACACCGCCCACCGAATGGACATCCTCACCCCGCCGCTGCATGTGTCTACGCTGACCTGCCCACCTAACCTCGCGACAACGGAGACTTCCTCAAACAGGCCGCATGGCATGCCGGCTGCTTTATCGAAGGCATTCAAACTTCTGATGGGAGCTTTCGATGAAGAGGCTATTGGCAAATCTGTCCTCCGCGGCCACTCTCCTCACTGTAATGAGCATCTTGAGCGTTACGACGTTCACCGGCTGCAAGCCGAAGCCCTCGACCTCCACGCCCGCTCCCAAGCTGACGCTCACGGCGAGCCCCGCCTGCACCAACCAGGCTCAGTTCAGTCTGACCTGCACGGCGACCACCGCCACCAGCGCGGTCACGCCAGCGGTGAAACTCAACGGAGTCGCACTCACCACCGGAGTACAGTCGAGCGCTTCCACCAAGAATTCCGACGGAACCTTCTCCACCACGATCACCATCACGAGCACCCTCACCCAGAATCAGGACAACTCCTTTGAAGTGACCATCAAAGACGCGCACAACAAGACCGCCAGCGCGACCGCGAAGATCACCTACCTTCCGGCCGGTCCCGTGATCGCTCTCGGCCAGATGGACAACCAGTATCTCAAAGCACCGGCGTTCAACCTTCCGGTCACCGTAACGAGCGCCGGAACGGTGTCGACCACCGTCTCGCAAAACGGCACCCAGATTGCCCAAAGTACCGCGGCGAGCTTCACCGCCAGCGCCACACTCGCGGACTTGCAGAACTCCTTCGAGGTGCGCAGCACCGACTGCGCCGGAAACGAAAGCGTCGCGAAGCTCGCCAAGATCAATCTCCTCACGATGACTCCCGAGTTCGGACTCAACATCCGCTCCGAAGAGCCAGTCTTCATGAACCCCTACTATCTTCCCATACAGGCCCACGCGCAAAGCGACGTGACGATCAAGGTCACCCTGAACGGGAACCCAGCCGGCGACTTCACCGCGCATCCGGGCCAAACTATGACGAGCATTCTTCCGCTCAACAAAGGCGCGAACACACTGCACGTCGTCGTCACCGATTTAGCTGGAAATCAGGCGACCCGAGATTTGACCTTTACCTATTACCAAGTGACTCAGCTCGCCGCCGGATCCGCGCACACCTGCGCGCTCATCAATGGGAAGGTCGCCTGCTGGGGCCGGAACAATGAAGGGCAACTCGGCGTTCCGTGGTTCGAAAATCAGCAAAGCGCAAACCCCGTCTGGGTTCCAGAGATGACGGACGTCACGGCGATTAGCGCGGGAGGCTCGCACACCTGCGCGATCAAAACCGGCAAGCTCTACTGCTGGGGTCTGAATGACTTTGGCCAGATCGGAAACGGGGCAGATCAGGTGTATCAGTTGCCGGCAGAAGTGACGCTCGAGGGCCCCGCCCTCTCTGTATCGGCCGGATATCGCCACACCTGTGCGATCGACCTCCAAGGAGCGAAATGCTGGGGCTCGAATCACTCTGGACAACTGGGAAGCGACACCCCCTCTCATGCCTTCACTCCGACGCCGGTCTTGGAACTCGATCACGCAGAGTCCATCGTCGCGGGAGAGTCTCACACCTGCGCATTGAAAGGCGGAGCACTCTTCTGCTGGGGCAACAATCAGTACGGACAACTGGGGACGGGCTCCACGATGACCGCCTACCACCCGATGCCGCTCGGCGGGCCGTACGTGTTCGATGAGATCGTCCTTGGTTCTTTCCACACCTGTGGGCGACAGGGCACCCAGGTCCTCTGCTGGGGAGCAAACTTCAACGGCCAGATCGGAATCGGCACCGTTGGTTACGCGGTCTTCACACCAACACCCCTCCTATTCGATATGGGCATCACCTCACTGGCTTCCAAGGGCTCTCACGTCTGCGCCTCCCGATCCGGCATTTCGTCGCTGTGTTGGGGCCGGAATCAGAAAGGTCAACTCGGAAACGGCTCGGTGGAAGACTCTCCATCGCCAGTCACCCTCGCAGAGCAGTTTCGTGCTGAAATCATCGCCACGGGCTGGAACCACAGCTGCGGACTCGCGCAGGACGGCGTGTATTGCTGGGGCTCGAACTCCTCGGGCCAGCTCGGGCTGGCTCCGGAGACGATCTCCCAACGGAACGTTCCGACTCGTCTGCGAATGGCGCCTTGAAAGACTCATGCCTCAGTTACTACGGAACGCAGGTCCTACCAGGCACTGGCGCTCGCATCGAGTGGAAGCTGAAGAAGCGGAAACGGTAGTCGTACTACCCCCCACACCCCGTCCACAGATCCTTCAGCCGAACAGCGGTCGGACAGTAGAGACCGGCAAATACACCGAGAAGTATTGCGACTCCGAGCAGGACAGCGAAGGGCTTCCACGTGTTTCTCAGCACGCTGCCCATCCAGTCGGGCTGGTCCATTCGTCGTGTCGCCCGAATCAGCGACGATGACAACGCCATCTGGAGCGCCGCCTCCGACAAAATCGCCGGCGCTTCGTACACGAGATATACACTTGATCCGAAAACCACCAAAGCGATCGCCCCGAGCACAAGCAAGACGACACCTGCCTCCTCCGCGGCTCCGAGGTCAGCGACGACACCGAGGCCATCAGTAGAAGCCACGGTCTCCGACGAGGCCACCACCGCCTCAGCCTTCATCCCTACGGCCTGTTCAGCCCACTGACCTGAGGCCCCCCCTCCAGAGAATCCGCCACCTTTTCCGACAAACACTTCACCCGCGGAGCTACTGACGCCCCCTGGGACGCCATCCTCCACCACGGCATCGGGGGTCCACAGGTCTGGCCGGGAAGAACGGATATACACCAGCCAGAGCCGGACTAGTCCGAAGAAGACGCCGTAGGCAAACGCAATCGCGATCGGAAGCCTGAGCACGATCGGCGGCTCGCCAATCTGTAGAATCACCCAGTTCACCAATACTCCGGACAGCGCGGTACACCCCAGAATGAGGAACATGTGGAAGCGAATGAAAAACCGTTTCACCAGCCGTCTTCGGAATCGACTCACAACAGAATTCTCTCACTTGCCCCCACCCCGAAACAATGGAATCGTTGAAACAAACGACCACCTAGAGGGGGGGGCCGATGAAACTCAGGAAACGTCTGCGCATATGGAGAGGGCCGGTCACGCTCTTAGGCCCGTCCATCACAGCGCAGTGGACACGCTCAAAACACTCTGCCGCAAGTTTGCCTCGCCCAGGTCGATCACCTGGACGGCCGATGGTTGCGCAATCTCCCTGAAGGACACTCCCGTCCACGTGCAGAACGAGGAAGGCCGTAAGATCACGCTCACGGGCTTCAGACTGTCCGCGCCTTCGGTCGAAAAAACGACCCACGAAGGCGATCAGCTTTCCTTCGCGACTCACGTCGCGCGAGTTTCAGAAGGGACTCCCGAATCGCATGAAACTCGTACGCTGATCGACCTCGACACCCCTGGAGCCCTGGCCATGCGTTCGTCCGATCTCGGGGTCTACAAGGGGCAAGGCGCCTGCACCGAGCAGTCCGAATTCCTCACCTACTTGCGCTGCTTTCACGCCGGCATGGCATGGAAGCCGGGCACGGCGGCGACGACACTCTTGGTGCACGATCATCCCACGCTTTCACGAGTCCAGGAGCTGGTGGAGTCTTGGGAGTCGTCCTGCTGAGCATGTTCGCGGCGTCGATCTACGCCGTGAGGGTTCAGCGAACCTCAGCGTCAAAATATTGATCCGGATGCGGCTCGTTCTTCAGGGTGAAATGCCACCACTCTTCAGGCAGATTCCGGAAGCCGTGCTTTTCCATCAAGGTCTTGAGCAGCAACCGGTTCTTCCGCGCTGTACCGGAGACCTTCGGATTCTCGGTATGCGAGAGCGGGTCGAAATAATCAAAGACCGTGCCCATATCGAGCCCGTCGATCGTCAAGTCCACCGTGCTTCCACGACTGTGTCCGGATTTCTCCGCGATGTACCCGTCACGAAAGAGCGCGGTCTTCTCGACTCTGGGATAGAACTCTCTGCGCATCTTCTCGTCACGGAGATCCTTCGCCCACTCCACGAAGGCGTTCACGGCCTTCTGAGGACGGTAGCAGTCATAAATTCTGAGAGTGAGCCCGTAAGGCCGGAGGTCCTTTTGCACAGCGACTAACGCCAGGGCGGCTGGCTCGGACAAAAGACATTTCGGGGCGAGATAACCGGGAATGGGTCTGCCGACGAAGTTGTGGTTACCGGCGTATCGGATATCCAGAAGGATCGTCCGGTCGAGATCCGCGATGGAAATGAAAGTCTGAGCCGGGTCCTCGCTCCGAGCCGTCTTCGCGTGCTCCACGGAAGCACAAGCAGAAAACACGATCAGGATGACAGAAAGAAAAGCGAGCCGGCATTTCGAACGAGGCATCTTCATTCCCCCAGGCTCAACACTAGCGCGACCTGGAAGATTTGAGAAGCCGGCATGATGCCAGCTCCTCATCCTTCCTCTTACTTCTTTCGCTTGAACACGATTTCAGATTCTTTAAACTCGGGCCCGACTCCATCGGCGCCGCGGCCATACATCGTGAAGGTCATGTTATTCTTGTCCACGATCTTCCACTCGGTTCGGAACGAAACCTTCTTCGTCTCGGCCAGCGGAGAGGCGCTCTCACCTACATCGTTCAGCGTCTTTTTAGCGGGGTCATACGTACCCTCACTGCGCATGATCCCGGTCATCATGCTATCGATCCAGACCGTCTCATACTTGCCCGTGACGTTATTGAACCCCGTGATGGAGATCCCGGTAAACGGCATGCCCATGGCCTTGCCCTTCATCTCTTGCTGAAGGAACCGTCCGCCAAGAATCATCTTCATCGTACTGGTGCCGTTCGTCTGTTCTGGCTGGGCGTCGGGAGCTTCCCAATACCTCGACGTGAAGGTCCAAGTACCGGCGAGCGGAGCAAGCACCTGATGAGGAGCTCCGGGAGTGGCCGCTTCCATCCACTTCTTCATCATCTCCTGCTTCTGCGCATCGGCCGTGGGACGCGTTTTCTTCTGCGTGTCCTCCTGGGCTACGCCCCGCTCCGCCACCTGTGGCTGAGCCATCGCCGGCAGAGACAGAAAAGCCAGAGTCACCCAAAGCGTCGTCATTCTCATGGATCGCATCCTCACTGGGAAAGGTCCGCAGTGCAGCGGTAACAGCAAGCTGCCAGAGAATCAACGCACGCCGCGTCCCTACTCCAGACCCGGCACGTTATAACGGATGTCCGTCAGATCGAAGATGCCGTAGGTAAAGTCGCCCTCGGGATAGTTCCAGATCGCCTCGCCATACGAGGCCACACGACGACCGTTGAACTCTTTGTAATCGCGAAGCGGAGTCGACCAGCGAGCCTTGCGCAGCGAGCCGTCATCCTGCAGCGCCAGACGATCGTCCGAGTAGAAGCAGATCAGCTCCCCCTTCTCGTTGAAGATCAGCATCGCGGAGACGCGATAAGGCCCATTTTGGAACGTAACCTGAACACTCGTCGCATCCACAGCCTTCCAACTCAGACGGGAATCGATCAACGTCGCGGGGAAGAGAACGCACATATCGTTGAGTAGCGTCACCGTTTCCGCGATCGAAAGCTGCTCGCCCGAGAGATTGACGAGGTTGATGAGTCCGAGCATGCGCACCTGCATCGTGGCCGAATGCTGCGAATACGCGTGAAGCACGCGGACCGGCAATCCCCTCATCTTCCCCTTCATGAAGAAAAAACGCGCCGGATCCCCAAAGAAGCTGAACTGGTCGACCTTCAAGAGCATGGGCGCGAACCGCGGCTTGCTGAACATTAGAGTGTCGAACTGCAGACGGGCATTCATCACCTTGGGCTTACCCACCGACCCCGTGTAACGCAGATACTTCTGAACCGGCTCAGGGAGATGCGCGATGTCCTTCTCCGTCAGGATGTCGTTCTCGCTGGGCCGTGGCTGCGTCTGAAATGCCCGCTCGACTTTTTCGACAAAGGTTCCGTGAACCGAAGCGAAACAGGGAATCGGAAACAGCATCAAAGCAACCAAGGACAACGACTCAGGCGATTTCATTTTACTTCCTCCGAATAAGACCGGATCCAGCGGACGAGAAGGTCTCGCAGGGTACGAAGTTCCTTCTCACTGAAAACCTCGAACGTTTTGGCCAGAAACCTGATTTGCCGCGCCTCCTGCGCCGGCTTTTTGAACTCGCGGATCTTCTCCGTAAGTTCCAGGCGCAGAGTGCGCGCGTCATCTGGATCACGCTTGATCCTCAAGAAGCCCCGGGCCTGAAGCTGCAAGGCGATCTGCTTGGCGTTTTGCCGGCTGCAGCCATAAATCCGGGCCGCTTCAGACAAAGTCGGGCTTCCACCCGGCAGCCCCTTCTCCATCAGTGCAAGAAAGAGCCACTGCTTGGTCGTGACTCCCAGACTCTTGAGTTCCGCTTCGGCGCGTACATCGATTTGCTGGGCCAGGGCGAACAGCGTTCCGAACACCTCCGCTCTCAGCAGGATTAGGCTCTCCGATGACTTCATATTAGGTAATATATTACCTTTTCAGGCGCATGTCAACGCTGGCCGCCCGCCAGGCTTTCCCATTGAATTGTGACTCACTTTCCCGGTTAGAATGTCTGCGTCATTCAACAGCCATGAGATTCATGAGGAAGTACGGTCTCCAAACACCTTTGAGAATCCGCTCAACCGTCGCCTCGGTGCCGAATTCTTCAAGAGCATCCCGAAGCAGGCGGGCGTGTACTTCATGTACGACGACCGAGGCTCGCTCCTCTACATCGGCAAGGCCAAGGTACTTCGGAACCGACTCAGGCAGTACGCGCAAGCGAAACCAGGAGGCGTCCCCGACCGCACGATCGAACTCGTGGAACGGATTGCGCGAATCCGATGGCAGGAGTGCACGGATGAACAGGCGGCGCTCACACAGGAG
Source organism: uncultured Bacteriovoracaceae bacterium (assembly GCA_964407515.1). Lineage (GTDB taxonomy): Bacteria > Bdellovibrionota > UBA1018 > UBA1018 > UBA1018 > CAYOWB01. The sequence goes on along the minus strand of CAYOWB010000004.1, from coordinate 47,153 downwards.
TACGCACTGCTTCGCGCCCTGCGCCCGCCTTTCAACATCGCCGGCACGGATGCCGAGCAGTATCTCTTCATCGGAGTCCGCTCATCCCCTCTCCCGCCCCCACGCGGCACGGTCTCCACCGTGCCTCTGCGCATGCTGGACTTCCAACTCAGCACCAGCGAAGCCATCATCGAAGAGGATTACACCGTGTTCGGTTGCTTCCAACACCGCTTCAAGACGAAAGGTGCCTACACGGCACTTCTACGGATCCTCTTTGCATGCACCTACGAAGGACACCGCTTCGCTTACCCCGCGAGGCTTACGCGGCACTTTCCTCCGTGGCTCTGCTCGGCACCAGTGCCCGCCGACTGGGAAAAACACCTCTTACGCTTCTTGGCCGGCAAGAGCCCGGGGCTTCTCCGGCTTGCAGTCCTGCGACTCCTCGAAAGCGAGTCGGTCCCTCGCTTCATGTACCCATCCCTTCAGGACGATATTTGGGTCGTGAAACAGTTTTACGAGACAGGCCCCCGCCGGACCCGCTTGCTGATCCGGAAGCACGACGTGCAGGGCGACACGCTGTCACACGATCAGATGGACGAGTTCATCGCATCCGGAATTCGCTTGGGAGATAGCGGACTGGATTAATCCCAATCCTTCCTTCGCATCGCTTTCTTCTGCGATTGCGCTTTCTTTCCCTCTTGGCGACGTCGCACGCTCCCACGTGTAGGCTTCGTCTTGGCTCTGATCTTGGGGGGCCGCGCCACCGCGCGAAGGATTTCGGCGAGCTTTTCAAGACAGTCTTCGAAGTTCCGCTTCTGATCGCGATATCGGTCGCTCGAAATCACCAACTCGCCCTCGCCGGTCAGGCGACTGGCAAACCGCATCTGAAGGCGCAGTCTCACGGCATCCGGGAGACTCGGACTCGTCATGGCGTTCCACCGAAGGACACACTTGCTGTTCACCTTGTTCACGTTCTGCCCGCCTGGGCCGGAACTCCGGACGTACGAACACTCGAACTCGGTGTAGGGAATTCGAATCTGTGGATCAATTGCCAGCATCGGTCACGCACCCGCATCTATCCGGCGCCCGCAGTACTTCCGAATGGATGCCCGAATTCGCTTCAGGTCCATCCCGTAGTCGACATACGGAACGAGCGTCCAATCCCCATCGTAGGGCACGACCAAGGAGGTATCCCCCACCCGGTATCGGATTTCAATCGTGTGCATCGGATAGTTGCTGTCGATCACCTGAAGAAGATACCCATCGTCATCAGAGTCCACGCTGGGCATCATATCCACCAGCAGCCAGGCATGGGCGGCTATCCCCGGGACCTGAAGCTTGTGGAACATCAGCTCTCGCTTCGCACGGTATCGGCGATACAAGTCGTCCATTCTCGCCTTAAGGCGTTTCGCCGGGATATGCGTGCGCCCCACCAGGCCGTCAATCCATCGGAAACCCGCGATTCCGTCCTCCAGCTGCCACTGGGACAATCGGCGCAGGATGACGTCAGAGTAGTCACGCGAGAAGTCAAAGAAGTTGGAATAGCCTGGAATTTCCACGATGCGCATCCGAGAGAGATTCGCGACAATACGTCTCGCCTCCCGCACGGAGGGACGCTCGCGCTCCGGACGGTAGACCGCAAGATAGAGTGACGCACGCTGCAGCCGGGAGTGCCACCAGCAGAGCCCGCCCCCTCCGATCCCGCCCGTGTTCGCGAAAGCGATGCGCGAGGTCTGGTCCAGAGCCAGTTCTTTAATGTCCTCGAAAGTGCGGGAGCAAAACGCCGGTTTGACGGGGTCCGCATCGGCATGCGCCAGTTGAACGACCATCATGGCCACGACCGAGAAGGTCGCAAGAGTTCCCCTCATAGGCTATCCCCTCCATGGGACTACTTCAGGGTATCCGTCCGGCGGATTGATGTAAAGCCGCCGGCTCGGCGCGTCGGACAGCCACTTGCAATCTGGTCGGCATGCCGCGGTCGCTATTCGCGCTCCTCACCGTCATTTCTGTCCTTCTTGGCTTGGCGACGACGTCCTGCGCGGGTCGAACACTCGAACAGACAGCACCCACTCCGCTCAAATCCGCGGCATCGAAAAGGGGCCTCTTAATGGGCGCGGCCGTGGACGCACAGGCGCTTCGTGATGACGCGCGCTACGCCGCCACTCTGGCGCGTGAGTTCAACACACTGACTCCCGAGAACGCCCTCAAGTTCGACGCAATTCAGTACAAACACGGTGAGTACGATTTCACCGATGCGGACGCCATCACCGAGTTCGCCCGCCGCCACGGAATGACCGTGCGAGGGCATTGCTTCGTCTGGGGACGTGCACTGCCGGACTGGCTGACCACCTCGCCCCACAGCCGCGCCGCGCTCTCCCACATTCTTCAGGAGCACATCGAAACCACGGTCTCTCATTACAGGGAAAAGTATCCCGGGGTCATCCGGCACTGGGACGTCGCCAACGAGACCATCCCCGACCCGACGAATCCGGAGTCCCCATGGCTGGAGCTGGATACCTCGACCGAGAAATCGCTGGCAGCCGCGTTCCGCTGGACGCACGAGGCGGATCCTTCGCTGCGTCTTTTCTATAACGACTTTCACATCGAAGAGGAGTCCCCTAAGGCCGACCGGGTGTTTGCCGTGCTTAAGCGACTTCGCAGCCAGAACGTTCCGATTCACGGCATCGGAATGCAGATGCATCTCGACGAAACAGCCCCACCCGACTTCGAATCGATGTCGCGCAACTTCGACCGGTTCGCGGCACTGGGACTCAAGATCCACATCACGGAACTGGATTATCGTCTGCGCATTGGAAGCACGGGGCACGCCACCCCGGCCCAGCTCGCCCGGCAAGCCGAAGCCTATCACCGCGTCGCGAAGCTATGCCTCTCCAAGCCCGCCTGCGAAGCCATCGTACTTTGGGGATTCACCGACAAGTATTCGTGGATCCCGTCACTACTCCCCGGTTTCGGGGAGGGACTGATCTTCAACCTGCTCTATAAGCCTAAGCCATCCCACGCCGCACTCTCTGCCGCGCTGGAAACGGGGTAACCCGGGCTGGGGACTTTACTTCTTGCCCAGCACGCGCAGACCGATCCCGACCTTGCCTTCTTCCAGCTCAGCCTGCTCGGTGTACGAGCCGCCGACGGTGTCAACCAGGTGGAACTCCGTCGCGAGCGCTTCCGAAGAGACTATCTCACGATGCGCCTCGACCGCTTCGCGGAGAGCGCCTTCGCAAGAGAGCTCCAGGCGAATCCGTGCATCCAGTTCCAGCGATGCGCTCTTACGCGCGGCCTGAACCTTACGCAGCACTTCGCGGGCAAGACCTTCGCGGGTCTGCTCAGGAGTGACAGTCGGATCCAGGTCGATCGACACGAGCTGATGCGTGGCGAGATTCGGATGCCCTTCCTTTGCCGCGCGACGCACTTCGATCTCTTCGCGGCTGATGGTCTCGCCTTCAACGGTGATCGTCTCGCCGGACTCCAGCTTCAGCAACTCGGAGAGCGGAAGCTTCTGCACGGCCGCGGCGACCGCCTTCATCTTCGCCCCGAGTCGCTTGCCCAGAACCGGGAAGTTCGCCTTCGCGCTGATCTGAACGAATTGATCTTCGTTCGCGTCGTAGATGATCTCACGGACGTTCAGCTCATCGCGGAAGTAGGGCTCGAACCGCTTGAGATTATCGAGCACACGCTGCTCGCGCTGGATGATCCGGAGCGTGCGGAGCGGAATCTTCGCCTTCACACCGATCTTCTCGCGCTGCACGCGACCGAGCTGCACGAGCGCCTCCATCGCGGCGACCGCCTCTTCCAGGTCCGGCCGGCGCATGCCGGGCTTCGCCTCGGGGAACGCGTCGAGATGCACGCTTTCCTTCTTCTCCCACGGACTCACGCCTACGAGATTGCGGTACATCGACTCCGCCAAGAACGGCGCGAAGGGCGCCATGAGGCGTGACACCGTCATGAGCGCTTCGTACAGCGTCTCATAGGCGTAACGTTTGTCCTCCGGCATGCCTTCCTGCCAGAAGTGGCTGCGGTTGAAGCGGATGTACGTGTTCGTCAAATCCTCGATGAACTGCAGGAGTTGGGGAACGACGTTATAGAGCCGATACGCGGCCATCTCCTTCTGGGTATTGTCCACGAGCGCCTGGAGTCGCGAGAACAGCCACTGATCGAGAATGTTCGGTGACTTCGCCGCATCCCCGCGCGGGCGGAAGTCATCGACGTTCGCGTAGTTCACGAAGAACGAATACGAGTTCCACCAGCGGAGGAGGATCTTGCGGACGATTTCCGTCACGCCCTTCTCCGAAAAGCGCAGCTCTTCGGCCTTCACGACCGGAGAGTTGATCAGGTACAAGCGGAGCGCGTCGGCGCCGTGCTTATCGAGCACCTCCATGGGATCCGGATAGTTGCGCAGGCTCTTGGACATCTTCTTGCCGTCTTCGGCCAGAACGAGCCCGTTGACGACGACGTTCTTGAACGGCGACTTGCCGAACAGGGCTGTTCCGATGACCGTCAGCGTGTAGAACCAGCCACGG
>CAYOWB010000004.1:34869-42598 GCA_964407515.1 uncultured Bacteriovoracaceae bacterium | reverse complement strand
GAAGGCCTTCTCGAACTCCTCGCGATTCTTGAACGGATAGCCCCACTGCGCGTAGGGCATTGACCCGCTCTCGAACCAGCAATCGAGCACGCCTTGCACGCGCTTGAGCGGACTCTTGCCCGTCGGCGACGGGATCTCGACGTGGTCCACGACGTCGATATGCAGGTCGTGCACCTTCTTACCCGAGAGCTTCTCGAGCTCGTCACGGGAGCCGATGCAGATCGTCTCCCCTTCCACGTTCCGCCAGATCGGAAGCGGCGTACCCCAGAAGCGGTTACGCGAAATCGCCCAGTCACGCGCGCCCTCCAGCCACTTGCCGAAGCGGCCGTCACGCAGATGCTCGGGCACCCACGCTGTCTCTTTGTTCGCGGCGATAATGTTCTCTTTGATCTTCTCCACCGAGACGAACCAGCTCGAAACGGCCTTGTAGATGAGCGGCGTGTCCGAACGGTAGCAGTACGGATAGCTGTGGACGATAGTATCCTGCTTGATCAGGCGTCCGCGCTTCTTCAGCTCGGCGATGATGTCTTTGTCCGCATCCTTCACGACGCGACCAGCGTAATCCGGCACCTCGCTCGTGAACGCACCGTCGTCGTCGACGGGATTGACGATGGGCAGGCCCGCCTTCGCGCACGCGTAATAGTCTTCTTCACCGAAGGCCGGCGCCATGTGGACGATGCCAGTACCGCTTTCGGTCGTGACGTGCTCGGCCGCGATGACCTTGAACGCGCCCTTGGCCCTCTGGTCGGCAAAGTACGTGAACAGCGGCTCGTACTCCATCCCAAGGAGCTTCTCGCCCTTCACTGTCTGGAGCACTTCGACTTCCTTCGCCGGATCTTTGCCTCGTTCCGGGAACACGGCCTTGAGCAGCGCTTCGGCGAGGATGTACTTGTGACCGGTCGCCTTTTCGCGAACGGTCGCGTAGTCGATGTCGAGACCGACAGCGAGCGCCAGGTTGGACGGAAGCGTCCACGGGGTCGTCGTCCAGGCCAGGAACGAGGTATCCGGCTGGCCGATCACGGGGAACGTGATCGTGATCGCGGGATCCTGCACCTGCTTGTAGTTCTGATTCGCCTCGAAGTTTGAGAGCGGAGTCGAGATGCCGATCGAGTACGGAACGACCTTGTAGCCTTCGTAGATCAGGCCCTTCTTCCACATTTCCTGGAAGACCCACCACACGCTTTGCATGAACTCGACGTCCATCGTGAAGTAGGCGTTCTCCATGTCGACCCAGCGGCCGACGCGACGAACCGTCTTCTTCCATTCCTGCGAGTAGCGCGTGACGATCCCGCGACAGGCGGCGTTGTACTTATCCACTCCCATGGCGAGGATCTGCTTGCGGCTCTCGATCTTGTGCGTCTTATTGATTTCGTATTCCACCGGAACGCCGTGGCAGTCCCAGCCGAAGCGACGCGGGACGGAGTGCCCCTTCATCGTCCAATAGCGCGGCACCACATCCTTCAGAACGCCCGCGAGCAGGTGACCGTAGTGCGGCAGCCCTGTTGCGAAGGGGGGACCGTCATAGAAACTGTAGGGCTTAGCCTTCTCGTTCTGCCGAATGGACTTCTCGAAGATCTTGCCTTCATCCCAGAAGCTCAGAATTTCTTCTTCGAGCTTGGGGAGTTGAACATCGGGTCTCACCGGCGAGAATGGCTTTTGAGATGACATAATCGCCAAGAATTACAGGATTTTTCCGAGAAAATCAATCAGCCATTCGAGGCCCCAAAGGAGGGTTCCGAGACGCCCCCGAAGGAGGGGTTTTGCTGTGCCCTCAATTCTCGAACGAGTGGTTCGAAAACCGCCAGCACAAGGCCGCTGTGCGCCCGAAATCCGAACCACTGGTTCGAAAATCACCGACACAGAAGCCCCGCTCCCGGTCCGGCGCTCATTTCAGCGGTAGTAGCCATCCTGATCACTCCGCTCAAGCCACCCGCCTCCGCGGGCATTGGCCATGAGACCCGCCTCCGCGCGTTCTCCCTCACGCCACATGCTTCCGCGCCTGGTCCGCCACCCGCCTCATAGCGTAGAGCTGCTCAAGCAGGTGCAGTATGATGGGAATCGCATCCTCATTCACGCCGAAGTCCTCACGAAGTTCACGGATGAGCTGAAGTCGCGCGAGATCATCCTCGTCCAGTTCCCCTTCCCCCGCCGGAATGATCCACTGCTGGCGAATGCATAAAACGAGGAACTCCCGCGGAACCCTCATCCGCTCCGCTGCCTCTTCGATTCGGATTCTGACTTTCATGCGGCCTCCCGTTCACGGGGATTGTACGAATGCGTTTCGCTCCACCGCTTGAGAGCACTTTCAAGTTCAGGGTCGATATGATCCGGCAACACGACCTTCAGGACCGCATACAGGTCCCCTCTCCGGCCGCTCGCACGATCCAGTGCGCCCTTCCCTCGAAGACGGAGCCGGGTTCCGGTATTCACGCGCCGAGGAACCTTTAATACCGCTTGCCCTTCAAGGGTGGAGACCCGCACCTCTCCCCCGAAAACCGCCTCCTGAAGTGAAATCGGAACATCGACGTAGAGCGCGTCGCCTTCCTGCCGGAAACGTTCCGACGGCCGCACCCGGAGCGTAATCAAGAGGTCGCCCGATGCACCGCCCTGAACCCCAGGCTCCCCTTTACCGGCCACTCGCATTCTCGCACCAGTCTGAACGCCTGGAGGGATTCGCACTTCAATGCGCTCCCCGTGAGGAAGCCGCACCTGGCGTGAAACTCCGAGCATCGCATCGCGAAAGTCGACCTCCATCTCGGCCGTGCGATCCGCGCCGCGCATCGGAGGTACGCCGGGACCATGATAAGTACCGGTGCCGTAGTCACTCCCCGCTCCGCCCATTCCAAAGCGACTCGCCCCGGCCCGATGGAACGCATACCCACCGCCAGGCTCGCCCCCCAGATTCTCAAAGATAGACCGAAGGAACTCTTCATCAACCTCCTGCGAGGCATAACGCTCGGGCCCCTGCCCGGAACGCCAGTAGTAGCGGCGTGGGCCTCCAGGCGGGGGTCCAGCCGGTTCCTCAAACTCGCCCCGATCGAACTTCTCGCGCTGCTCAGGCGTCCCGATCAGCTGATAAGCCGCAGCAACGTCTTTGAACCTGTGCTCCGCGTCCTGATTTCCCGGATTGAGATCGGGGTGAAGCTTCTTGGCCAGCTTCCGATACGCTTCACGAATCTCGTCCTGCGTCGCTGTCCGCGCGACGCCCAGTACCGCATAAGGATCTTTGACTTCGGCCATGCCGCCAGTCGATGCAAGCGCTTCGCCCACCCTCCCGTTGCAACGTCTGCAACAGACACCTCACTCCTTTACATTCGTCATACGGCCTTCTATTAACGCCGCCATGCATTATTCCAAATATGTCATCTTAGCCGTCGGACTCCTGAACCTCGCGGTCCTGCCGTACTCCCACGCAGCGGGTCGCCGCCCCCCGCGCACAGTCCCGAAGTGCCCCGATCTCTCTGGGCTCTATCAGTTCGATCGCAACCTTTGTAATCAAGGTCGGGTCGCAAAGACCTACGAAGTGCTAGAAGTGAACTTTGGCTCAGGAAACGAACTGGTGCTGACCGAAAAGACTCATGTTCGAGTGAAGCAAAACGGCTGCAGCGGCCTGGAGATTTCCACCGAGGCGATCTCTGAGCCAACCGATGGAGAGTGGATCCGGACCACCCGCATGGAGCTGACGAGCCGCCTCACGGACGAAACCGGCGGGCACCCTTTCGGCGCGAACACCCGGCTCTGGACCCGGATCGGCTGGAAGCCTTCAATCCTGGGGCATCCGACTTTTGCTTTGTGGCAGTACATGACCTACGACAAGAAGGGCAGCGCCTGGAATCCTTACGGCCGCCCTTACAGCTATGAGGTCCATAATATCTACCAACAGGAATTCGTCTTTTCGCTCGAAAGGGGCAATCTCCGCCTCGACGCCCTGTACTCGTTCGATAACGGTTTCCAGAAAGACCGCATCATCCTCGAAACCTCCTGTCTAATGAAGCGTATCGGGAATTAAGACTTCCAAGGGGCAGGAGCGTTGCGTGACGTTCCTGCCTCAACCCAGCGTCACGCACGACTGCATTTCGCGAATCAGGATCTGTCGCGAACGATAAACCAGGCACTTCACCGCATCGAGGCTCATCCCCAGCTGCTTCGCGATCTCCTCGTAAGAAAGCTGCCGAATGATCCTCATGAAAAGCACCTTGCGTTGAAGGAACGTCAGCTTCTTGAGAAGCTTCCAAAGACGCCGGCGGTTCTCTCGGAAACTCAGCAGCGTCTCGATGCACGGCCGGCTGCAGGCGACTTCTTCCACGGCATCGCCGTCGAGCGGCTCAGGCGTCTCCTTTCTCAGATGATCGATCACGACATTCCGCGCGATCGTCCACAGCCACGTCGAGAACTGATGCGCGGGATTATAGGTCCCTCTCGCGCGCACCACCTTCAGGAAGATCTCCTGCACGAGATCATCACGCAGTTCAGTGTCACGAATTTTTCCGCCGACATACTTCGTGATCGGCCCCAGGAATCGTTTGTAAAGCGCCGCGAAAGCATCTTCACTTCCCTGCAGAAAAGCCTGAATTGTTTGTGGAGCGGGCGACTGACTACGATTGAAGGGGTAAAGCATCCAAAAGATGATAACAAAGTTTTTCGCACGCGCTAGGAATTTTCTGCCCGACAAAATCCGCGCACTTCACCCCTGCGCCCGACACAGCAGTGACGCGCGCCCACAAGATGATTCTTCGCGAATTTACTTCGCGTCGCGCAACTACCAGCCATAGCCACGCGTTCGAGAGCGTGATAGGAGAACTCGCGTGAAACTCAAGGGCCTTCTGTGGATTTCCATCTACGTCATTCTCGCGATCATCCCTCTCGGCATCATCCTCTTCGGCGCGCACCCTCCAGGCCGTGCCTTCCTCCATGAACTGGCCGTAGCGTTCGGCTTTATCGGACTGGCGGTAATGGGCCTTCAGTTCGCGCTGACCGGACGTTTCAAGAGACTGAAGGCCCCCTTCGGAAGCGACGTCGTCTACAGTTTTCACCGGCACATCTCCATCGTCGCATTCGCGTTGATTCTCGCGCATCCGCTCCTGTTGGCGTTTTTCGTTCCCGAGAAAGTCTGGATCCGGCTCGACTTCGTCCATCACCCGCTCTACCCGCGCTGGGGGCTCTACGCGTTTCTTTGCCTCCTCGCGCTAATCGTGACGTCCGTTTACCGCGAGAGACTGAAACTCTCCTATGAGCGCTGGCGACGGCTTCATGGGCTCTTCGCCGTCGGAGCCGTGGGCTTCGGCGTCGCACACGCCTTCGAGATCAGTCATTATCTGAATCAGCCCGAGAAAAAAGCCGTCTGGACGGTCTACACGCTCGCCTGCGTCGCGATTCTCGCTTTCGTTCGGGCCATCAAACCCTGGCAAGAGCGACGCACGCCTTACATCGTGGACCGAGTCATCCCCGGGCGAGGCGACACGACCACCTTGGTGCTCAAACCCCGGGGGCACTGCGGTTTCCGTTTTCATCCAGGACAGTTCGCCTGGATCTCTCTCCGTCAGTCAGCTTTTTCGGACCGCGAGCATCCCTTTTCTTTTTCCGGAAGCGCTGAAAGGGCACCTGTGCTCGAGTTCGCCATCAAGAGTTTGGGCGACTTCACATCGACCGTATCGAGCATTCGACCAGGGGAGATCGCTTACGTCGATGGTCCCTTCGGCGCTCTGACGACGGACCGGCACCCGCATCACCCAGGCTACGTATTCATCGCGGGAGGAATCGGAATCACGCCGATGATGTCACACCTTCGCACCTTCGCGGATCGGGACGAAACCCGCCCGGCGTATCTGTTCTACGCCAATCGCACTCTGGAGCAGACCCCCTATTACGAAGAGATCGAAGCACTGCGTTCCAAGCTTCCCCTCTTCGTCGTCCATGTGCTCGCCCAGGCTCCCGCGGACTGGCGCGGTGAAAGAGGCTTCGTCACCGAGGAGATCCTGCGCCGGCATCTGCCCGCGCGCTACCGAGACTTCTTCTATCTGTTGTGCGGTCCTGACCCCATGATGAATGCCGTGGAGAGCGCGCTGCTCGCTCTCGGAGTGCCGCTCGAACACATCGACTCGGAAAGATTCAAACTCGTGTAACGGAGAACCGCATGCGCCGGAAACGCCTCAGCGACCTCACAGCCCTTGTCACTGCCCTACTCGTCTTAGTGGTGGCTATCGGCTTTGCGTGGCTTCGATCGCACCATCCCGAATGGTGACCTCGGCCTGAGTGACGACGTAGTTCTTCCCGCCGCGGCTATCCCAGTTGAAGTGCTCATTCCCTGCGCCGTGCTTATGGAAGCAGATCTGCACTTCCCGGGTTCCCACAGGACTCACGATCTCGAAAACAAAATGTCCGGGCGCGACCTTGGTCATCTTCATGCCTGGGGGCTTCGTCCATCCGCCCCCATTGTTGAAGTGGATGTCGACGTCATTCCAATCCGGGCGCAGGTAATGAATGCGCCGGACGGTCTCCTTGTTCTGTGTCCGAATCCGCAGTTCGCGGCTCGACTCATTGCCATAGTAGTCAGTGGCCACGACACGAAGAACATGCGCGCCATTCGGGACGGACGAAGACGCCCAGTCCATCGTATAGGCGCCGTTCGCACCTTCGGTCAGCTCGCCCATGCTCTCCCCGTCCACCAGAAGCTCGACGCGCGATACGCCGTTCTCATCCGTCGCCGTCGCCTCAATGCGGACCGTTCCTTCAAACGGCCCTTCCGCGACCGGAGACACAAGCGTCAGGACCGGCGCCTTTTGGTCGGCATCATTCTGCTCGGAGAGGAATACGCGCAAGCCGTGCGCCGGAACTTCGAGACGCAGAGCCGCTTTGATCTCGACCGGCTCCCCCGTCACGGCGTCGCGGAAGCGCCCGCGCGGCACCTTGGTGAGAGTCTGAACGACAGCACTGGAACCCTTATTGAGCGCGACAATCGCGGTGTGACGGCCATACACACGCGTGAAGATCGCGGTATCCTGTCCCGCCTGGAGCCAGTTCTGCTTGCCCTTCTGAAGCGCGGGCGACGACTTACGCAGGCGATTCAAGAACGCCAGATGCCCGTACAGGGGCGCATTCCGGTCCATGCGATTGCCGAGATAGCGGCGGTTCCCCGGGTCAGCGTTCGGGCCTTCCATGCGGATCTCGGTGCCGTAGTAGATCACCGGAATACCGCGGGAGGTGAAGTACCAGTTCAACGCATCCCGATACTGCTCGACACTTGGCCCCTCTTGCGGCGAATTGCGATCGTTGAAGCGAGGCTTGTCGTGATTGTCCAGGAACGTCACGAGATAAGCCGGGTCCTTCCAGCGCGGGTCGTTCGATTCGAGCATGGAACGGACATTCGAGTAACTTCCGCCCTTGAAAACACCGTTCAACGGACCGAAGCCCCCCATGGCCGAGGACGGCATGTCGAGCAGGCTCATGTCGGTCTTGGCTTGCAGGTCCACGAAAGGCTGACCATAGCCGTTCGTCCAGTACTCTCCGAACTGAAAGAAGGCCGGCTTGCCGCGAGCCGCCGCATATTCCTTCATTTCACGTGTGAAATAAGTCCAGAACGGCTGGTTCATCCACGCGACCGTGTCGATGCGGAACGCGTCCACCCCCTGATCGATCCAGTATTTGTAAGCGTTGGAGAGAAACTCGCGAGTCTCCGGATGATCTTCATTGAAGTCGATGAGATCAAGCAGCTTTGAAGGCCAGCCATCCG
>CAYOWB010000004.1:10410-34851 GCA_964407515.1 uncultured Bacteriovoracaceae bacterium | reverse complement strand
AGATCCGGGGATGAAGTTCTTCACGATGCCATGGGCCGAGTCTTTGATTTCGCCGAGCCGATCACCCCAGCGAACGGCAGCTGGATCGACGTCATGCCCGTGACCGTGATTGGGCACGATATCCTGCACCACTTTGATGCCGTGATCGTGCATGATCCGGACGAAGTCCGCATACGACAGATCATTGGAGACGAGGTGCGGGTCCGCCACCGTCAGATCGTAAGCCCAATACCCATGATAGCCGGCGGCATCGTAGCTATGCCCCTTGTTCACGAACCGGCCTTCGGGTTGCTTCACGGGCGGCGTGATCCAGATCGCCGTGAATCCCATACCCTTGATGTAGTCGATGTTCTGGACGATGCCCTTCAGGTCACCCCCCAGGTAATAGCGCAGGTCCGAGTCCTCGTTCGAAGTCTTCCCCTGCTCGCGCGTCTCGTCGCCCCAGATCACGTTGTTGGAGCGGTCACCGTCAGCGAACCGGTCAGTCATGACGAAATAGATGGTCTCTTCGCGGAAGTCGTAACTGTCCGTGTTCGCGCTGACCAGGGTGGCGGCCAGAAGCGAAAGCGAAAGCGGAATCGAGTTGAGCAGGAACGAAGAGACAGGCGACTGGATGAATCTGCGCATTCAACCATTGTCGCCCGCCGCGCCGAAAAGGCCGCTCGGCAATTTTTTCCGGGGCTGTTTTTTACGATTGTGTAACGCCGAATGCAACAGAACGTCGGCGTTTTGACGGTGCGCGCCGCGCCGCGCCGACGCCCTCGGACCTCGCCGTTTTCCAACGGAACTTCGTCAAACGAGCCCTCGGCTGAGGCATGTCACCGAAGAGCTTTACGCGGACCGCATGGACCTCTGCTATCAAGCGGATGGCCGCCTGGTAGAGACGCTCCCCGATCGTGGGTGCGCCGACTTCCTGGCGAATCTCACAAGTCAGCTGAACGACCCGCTCGTGCTCGAGTGCATCATGGGCAAAGCGCCTCATTACAGGAAGCAGCAAGGAGAACAGACGCACCCGAGCACGAAGCTGGTCCCGCCGCAGGGCCAACCAGGAATCTCCCGGCGATCCGGCCGCTAGTCGCGATAGCGTCCGGTAACCCCGCAGCGCAGTTTCGGTCATACGATAGATCGACGAAGAAAGATGGTCAAACTCAGTCTGAAAGGCTTCGCGAATCAGTCCCGATGCCTGCTCGCGGGTGAAATGGGGATGGCGCCAGTTCAGCAGGTGCTGGCCATGCCACTCTTCGAACGGCAGGTCGAAGTCGATCAACCCTTGAGCCTTGTACTGCTGGTACAGCGCAGTCACCGGGAGCGGCGTGAACATCATGAATTGAGTATAATCCCCTTGCAGCCCGACGATATAGTCGATGTCCTCACGGATGTTCTCGGGCGTGTGATGCTCCAGGAACAGGATTCCCGAAACGAGGACGCTGATTCCATGATCTCGCAACCGGCGGACGAGAGCACCGAGATCCCTCCCCTGATTCTTGTCGTAGACCTCACGCTTCGACTCCGCGCCGATCCAAGCGAAGAAGATCCCCAGGCGAGCCATGTTCTCCACACCGAAGTTCTCGATCGCCTCGGCTGATGAGAACACCGCGAACTTGAAGGGAGCATTGTTCTCCTGCATCAGCTCCAGAAGGCGCATCGCCCGCGCCTTGTCCTTGAGAAAATTCTCGTCCATGACGAAGAACTCGTCGCTTCCGAGCTCAACCGAGACCCGGCTCGCATGAGCGAATAGCTCGTCGCCCGTCGAGAAGAACGGCGTGTAGCTCTTCCCGAAGAAGTGCGTAGTCGCGCAGAAACGGCAACCATTCACGCAGCCCACGCCAGGAATCAGCAGTCCGGCGACTCCAGGAATGGGAACGCCGAAGATGCGCTTGTGTTCGGCGGAAGGCAGCGCGGGATGCCTGAACGGACGGTTTTCGTCCTCACCCAGATACCGGCGAAGCCAACGGATACCCTCCCCCTTCACGACATGATCGCATTCAATCAGGTCCTCAACACCCTCAATGGCCGCGCCGTGCCCCCCCAGGATGATCTCCGCATGCGGCTGGATTTCGCGCACCAGCCGTGCCATCTCGCGAGCCTTCACGAAGTTGGGAGCGATGAAGCTGATGCCGACGGCATCGTACCGCTCCTTCTTGAGGGTCCGGATGAAACGCTCACGGCTGGGATAATCCAGGACCGCGACGGGCGTCTCGACATTCTCGGCGAGGAAGTAAAGCCCGAGTGACCGGTGATGGAACCGCAGCGAAGCGAGGCCTTGGGCCTTCGTCACCTGGTTATGAAACAGCTCCATGATGTTTTCTTTACGTCCAAAGGCATCGTCAACGCCAAAGGGGCCGAACACACTGGTGAGGAGAATCTTCTTCATGCCCAAAACTATGCGCCTCCGAGCGAAGACGGTCGGTAAAAGGAATGTAAAAAATGCTGACCACCCGCCTCCGAAACAAGGCATTGGCGATGCGCGTCCGAAATGCTACTCCGGTAGTGTGAAGAACCTGATCAAAGCCACGCTGCGACCTATCTTCTGGATCGTCGTGATCCAGCTCGCCTGGACCGTCAGCCTCATCCTCTGGATTCTCTCCTTCGTACAGTGGAAGACCTGGGTCCCGTCGCTCAGCTGGGGAGTCCTGGTCTTGGGCATCCTGCTGTTCGTGCTGGTCCTCGCCGGCGTCATCGCGCTGGTCATCCATTTCGCGCGTCAGGTGTCACACACCCGTGCCGTCAAAGACTTCATCTCGCACATCAGTCATGACCTCCGCTCGCCTTTGGCGACGATCCGCCTGCACCTCGAGACGGTCCGCCTGCAAGAGCTGACCGAAGCGCAGCGCCAGGAGTGTCTCGATGCGGCGATCGAGGAAACTGAACGCCTGGAGTCCAATATCCAGGAGATCCTGACCGCGTCGCGGATCGAGCGAAGCCGCCTGCGGATTTCCGCGGAAACACTCGAACTGAACGTCTTTCTCGCGCAGTATTTCGGCCGCAAGGAAAAGGAAGTTCGTCTCAAGGGCGGCACGCTGCATTCCGAGGCCCTGCCCCCACTCAAAGTGCGGGCCGACTCACGACTTCTCCAACGCGCACTCGACAATCTGATAGAAAACGCCCTGCTTCACGGCCGTCCCGGGGTTCAGATCCGGCTGACTCTCGAGGAACAGGCGCGTTGCGCCGTCATTTCCATCGCGGACAACGGACCTGGGCTCCCGCGTCAGGAGCTGCGCCGAGTGTTCCGCATGTTCTACCGGTCCTCCAACGCCATGGGCGTCAGAAAAGGCGCCGGACTGGGACTGTTCATCGTCAAGGGTATCACGCAGGCTCACGGCGGACGCGCGTGGGTGGACTCGGAGGGGTCAGGCCGAGGCTGCCGATTCCGGCTGGCGATTCCCCTTCTGCCATCGTAAAAAGGATACAGCTCACATGGCGGACGTCGGAACACGTAAGACAAAGATCCTTCTGGTGGAAGACGAACTGAATCTCGGCCGCGGGCTGAAGATGAACTTCGACTTCGACGGTCACGAGACCGAATGGGTCACCACCATCGCCGACGCACGCAAAGCCTACGCCGCCCAGTCCTTCGACCTGATCGTCCTGGATCTCATGCTTCCGGACGGCAGCGGACTGACATTTCTCACGGAGGTGAAGTCGCGCAACAACAAGCAGCCGGTCATGCTTCTCACGGCGAAGGCCGGCGATGACGATCGCGTGGTGGGTCTCGCCTACGGCGCGGACGACTACGTGACCAAACCTTTCCATCTCAAAGAGCTTCTGCTCCGTGTAAAAGGAATGATCCAACGAGGCCAGTGGTACCGCGAGACACCGTCGGTCGCGATTCCACTCGGAAGCTGCATGCTGTTCCCGGACAAATCGGCCATCGAGCGCAGCGGCGTGACCCATCCGCTCACCGAGCGTGAACTCGCCCTTCTCCTCTATCTGCACAAGAAGCGCGGGACCTACGTCTCGCGTGAAGAACTGCTTTCTGAAGTGTGGGCCTACTCGCCGGGCATGGAAACCCGCACGGTCGACATCTTCATCTCGCGTCTGCGACGCGCCCTGGGCGACGACGCGGCAGAGCCCGCAATCCTGCTCACCAAGCGCGGACAGGGCTACATGCTCGTATCGTGATCACGCCACCGGCCGGCTCACCATCGAATACTTGCGACTCATGGCATCGAGCTTCTCGATCGCGAAGTCCAGATCCTGCTTCGTGTGGCTCGACATGAGGCTGACCCGCAGCCTCGACATGTTCTTCGATACGGCCGGATAGGCGACAGCGGAGACATACAGGCCTTCCCGATGCAGCTCCATCGTCATCTGTTTCGTAATGATGTCGTCGCCGACCAGGATCGGAACGATTGCCGTGCAGGAGGCCCCAAGGTCAAAACCCATGGAGCGAAGTTTGCCAGTGAAGTAAGCGACGTTGTCGCGTAAGCGCTGCCGGCGCTCGTGATCATGCTCGATGATCCGGAACGCCTCGATCAGCCCCGCGACCACCGACGGCGGCAGACTTGAAGAGAACATGTAAGCGTTGGCGAAATGCCGCAAGAAGGTGGTCAGTTCCAGGCTGCCGGTGACGTAACCGCCGATCACGCCCGGCGCCTTGCTGAACGTTCCAAGCAGGACATCCACTGCGCCCGGCATCCCGAAGTAATCTTCGATCCCCTTGCCGTTCGGGCCGATCATCCCGATGGAGTGCGCCTCATCCACTAACAGGCGGGCGTTGTACTTGTTCTTAAGCTCCACCAGGCGATCGAGCGGACAGATATCGCCGTCCATCGAGAAAACGCCATCCACCGCGATGAGCACGCCGTTGTACTCCGAGCGCTTTCGCTTGAGGATGCGCTCCAACGAGTCCATGTCATTGTGCCGGAAGACCTTGCTGTCGGCTCCGGACAGTTGCACGCCTTCAACGATGCTCTTGTGAGCGAACACGTCCAGAAGAGCCAAGTCGCCCTTGCGGATCAACGCGCTCACCGTCCCGACATTTGCGGAATAGCCTGTAGGAAAGAGAATGGTTGATTCACGCCCGTAGAAGCGCGAGACCGTATCCTCGAGTTCATTGTGGAGATCCAGCGTCCCGGCGAGGAGCGACGTGCTCCCGCTGCCGTAGCCGTACTCCTCCAAGGCAGCCAAGGCCGCACGCTTCACGGCGGGATCATTGGACAGATCGAGGTAATTATTGGCCCCCATCATGACGACTTTCTTCGGAGGCTCCGTCTTGATCGGTCTGACCTCGGTTTGAGCCCCGGAGGCAAGGGTCAAAGGCCGATGGAACGGGTATAAATCATCTCGCTTGAGATCTTCGACAATTCTCTTGAATTCCGGAAGCTTAGCAAACAGATCCTGATCCTGTCGCTCCACGATCTTCTGAAACCAATTCCTCGACGAATGTTCCATCTTGCGGCCTCTTTCCTCAGCAGGTATAACGCAGATGACGCATCGCGTCATGACTTTTTTTCCATGCCCGGGTCACCCCAGACCAGGCCCAATCGGAGGCTCCATGTTCGAAAACATCCCCTCGCTGCAGCTCGGCGACCTCAGAGTCCCGCTCGCCATCGTTCAGGGCGGCATGGGTGTCGGCATCTCGCTCTCGGGCCTGGCCTCCGCCGTCGCTGAAGCCGGCGGCATCGGAACCATCGCCGCAGTCGGCATCGGAATGCCCGAACCCGATTTTCTCTCCGCCCCCCACCAAGCGCACCGCCGCCGTCTCACCAAAGAAATTCAGATCGCCAAAGAGAGAACCCGCGGAATCATCGGGGTCAACATCATGATGGCCCTCACGGACTCCCATGAGTTGATTGAAACGGCATGCGCCGCTGGCGCGGACGTTCTTTTCATGGGCGCCGGCCTGCCCCTCGCGATTCCCGAGGCCGTCGCAGACCGTTCCCGAGTGCATGCCCCCAAGATCGTTCCGATCGTTTCCTCCGGCCGCGCCGCTGACCTGATCTGCCGCAGCTGGCTCAAACGTCACGGACGCCTCCCGGATGGTTTCGTACTGGAAGGACCTCTGGCCGGTGGGCACCTGGGCTTTTCCCCCGAAGAGATCTCGGACCCCGGCCACTGCCTGGAAAATCTACTGGCCGAAACTTTGAAGGCCATTGCTCCTTATGAAGCGGCAGCTGGCGTGAGGGTTCCCGTCATTACCGCGGGAGGCATCTTTTCGGGCGCCGACATTCAGAAGTTCCTCAGGCTCGGTGCCTCGGGCGTCCAGATGGGTACCCGTTTCGTCGCCACCCATGAATGCGACGCGAGCGTGGAGTTCAAGAACACCTACGTCCGCGCGAAGGAAAGCGACGTCATCATCGTCAAGAGTCCGCTGGGCCTGCCCGGCCGCGCGATCCAGACCTCCCTTCAGAAGAATGTCGAATGCGGAAACGGTAAGCCGGTCCGCTGTCAATGGCGCTGCCTGAAGACCTGCAATCCCGCGAAGACTCCGTATTGCATTGCCGATGCGCTCGTGAACGCGAAACGCGGCAATATCGATAACGGCCTGGTCTTCTGCGGAAAGAACGTAAGCCGGGTCGACCGGATTCTTTCAGTGAACGAACTCATCGGAAATCTGCGCGACGAGTTCGCGGAGGCCAGCCGCCATTGAGCTCAGAACTCGAAGGTCACCTTCACGCTCCGGGCTTGCCCTTTGTCAAAGGCGACATCGAGAGCCTCGCGGTACTGGTCCAGCTTGAAACGATGACTGATCAGCTCACCCCCGCGCAACTTGCCGAGCGCAAGCAGGCGCAGGGCCATTTCGTAGGAGCGCATGCGCGCGGCTTCAGCGGCGCTTACTCCCAGGACCTGACCGAGCGCCTCGGAGCCGAGCGCCGAAAGTCCCGTTCCCTGACTGGGTACCGAGTACATCGAAGACCCGCTGATGTAGAGCTCACGAAACCAAACGAGGCTGAAGTCGACCTTTCGCAGCGTCCCGGCCGTTCCCACCAGAATGAGACGTCCGCGGGGACGCAAGATGCGCAGCGACTCGTTCACAGTCCGTTCGCTACCCACGCAGTCGAACACCTGATCCACTCCGCCGTCGAGAAGAGGCCGTTCACCGAATGGCTTCAGAACCTCAAAACCATAGAGCTTGGCCAGGCCCTCGAACACGCCCTCCCGTTCATTCAGAAGACGAGTCGCCCCCAGCTTCTCCGCCAGGTCCCGCTGAAACTCATGGCGGTAGATCGCGATCACTTCGCCTTCAAACCCCAGAGCTCGGAGCGATTGGATCAGCTGCAGGCCGATCGTGCCGCAACCATAAACCACCACGCGAGCGCCATGCGGCGGGTGGAAGTTCACCGCGGGGTCGAGCGACGAGGCGATACTGTCCACCATCACGGCATCGTCGTCCGAGACTGCGCTAGGAACGGGAATGCACTGCGACCGGTGCGCCAGGAAGTACTCGGAGAAATTCCCAGGAACATCCGCCGAAAAACCGCGCATCGTAGCGGGCTTGAAGGGGCCCGAGCGGAAGTTCGCGCAATGCGCGTGCTTGCCCTCCCCACAGGCGGGGCAAACCGGCTCGATTCCGCGCGCCACGCACCCGAGGATCGGATCGGCGACAACCCGGGCACCGACCTCGAGGCCACGCACGTCAGCCCCAACGACTTCCCCCACTCCTTCGTGGCCGAGCACGATGGGAAACGCACAATAGGGTTCAAGCGAGACACTCTCTTCCGCGGCGATCGAGTTGAGATCGCTTCCACAGATGGCGGCCTTCCGGCTTTTCACCAGAACCCAATCGGGACCAGGAAGCTTCGGCATCGGTCGCTCCACGAGCTTCAGGCCGGACAACCCCAGGATGTACTTCTTGCGGAGCACCCGTTTGACGACTTGATACGCCAGGTACCGCGGCACCACGATGTCGAGTTCGAGGCATTTCATACCGTAAGGATAGCAGTATGAGCCAGCCGGTGAAATTCGATTCCGAAATCGACTTCAACGAGATCATCAGCGTCGAACGCGTGTTCAAGGCCCGTCTGCCCCGCGCGTACCGCTTCATCCCCCGCCTGCTGGTCGATTTCCTCAAACGGAAGACCCGCGAGGAAGACGTGCGCCGTCTTCTCGCGCACAACGGAGCGAAGCGCGGCATCGATTGGATCAACGGGATGCTGGAAGGTTTCGGCGTCTCCGTCAGTGCGGCGAACGAAGAGCTAGCCGCTCGTCCGGGTCGCCACATCTACGTCGGTAACCACCCGCACGGCGGAATCGACGGTCTGTGCGTCTTCCAGATCATCGCCCGCCACCACCCCCGGTTCTTCTCCCTCTCGAACGACACCCTTTGGATCATCCCGAACGTCCGGGATTTCATCGTCCCGGTCAATCAGACCCGGCGTCAGAACAAGGACTTTGTCAGGCGCATGCACGAGGTGTTCGAGTCGGACGCCCAGATCCTGACTTACCCGTCCGGAGTCGTGTCGTACAAAACCCGCGACGGCATTCTCGACGGCGAATGGAGCCAGAGCTTCATCCGCAAGGCGGTACAGTACCGCCGCGACGTGATTCCCTTCCACATGAGCGGCCAGGTGAGCGACGAGTATTACCGTGCCTACCGGCTCTCCCGCTTGGTCGGCCTCAACAGCATCGTGATGCTGTTCATTATGGACGAGTTCTTCAAGTTGTCCGGCACGACGATCCAGGTCACCTTCGGAGAGCCCATCCCTTATCAAACTTTCGACTCCCGCTACGACGCCCGAGTATGGGCGACCAAAGTTCGCGACCACGTCTATTCGATTCCACACGGAAGAAAGGCATTCCCGTATGTCAGCGGCGTATCTGCTGTTTAAGACAATCCACTTCAGCGCCCTCGCCAGCATGGTGTACGCCACCGGCCGCATGGTCGAGACGTTCAACGTCAAGGTCAACTACTCCCGCAAGATGGTCCACTTCTTCGCGATCTTCTTTCCGTTCTTCCTGAAGATCTTCGTGCCTTATCAAAGGACTGCGGTAACGGAGGTGATGACCGCGCTTCTCGCTGCCGCCTACTTCGGGCTCTTCATCGAGCCGCTACGGAGCCGGAGCACGATTCTCTCGACGATGTTCCGCTCGATCGATCGACCGGAGGACCGGCCTTACACGATCATCTGGTTCGTCACCCAGTATCTCGCCGGCGCGCTGGTCCTGTTGCCGCTTTACTTCGGCCTCATGAAGCTCGGGGCCGAGAAGCTTATCTTCATCCCCATCATCATTAACGGCATCGGCGATGGCCTTGCGGAACCGGTGGGCATCCGCTTCGGCAAGCACGCCTACGAGGTCAAAGCGCTGTTTACCGACAAGAAGTACATTCGCACCTGGGAGGGCAGCGCCTGCGTCTTCATCGTGAGCGTGATCACGCTCCTCTGCTTCGCCCGGCACTTCACGGCCTTTCAGCTCTTGGCGCTGCTCGCGGTTCTGCCTGCAGCGGTCACCTACACGGAAGCGAAGTCCCCTCATACCTGGGACTCTCCATCGATCTATCTCGTCGCAGGACTCCTGATCGTCGCCGCGAAGCTGATCGCCCTTTGACCCGCGACTACGGGTCGGCCAGTGAAATCAGGAGCGGCTGCGTTCGCATGCGCTCCACTTCATCCGGCCCGAGGCGGTAGTTGCAGAACCAGACGTCCGCAGTGGAACGGGTCGCGGCAGTAAACAGATCAAAAGCCTTCGCGTGATTCAGGTCAGCGTACACCCGACTGCGCGGATCCAGGTAGAACAGGGCATTCCGGCAACCCCTGCGTTCCAGCACCGCATCGATCATCGAGAGCAGCAGGTCTTCCTGCCCCGGCCGATAGAACAGGTTTCCGATCTGCAGGAACCGCCAATCACGTAGCGGAAAACGGCGAGCGAGGAACGGGATCCGATCAATCGCGGCGAGGAACAACTTCCCTGACCAGCCGCCGAGCTTCAGGACCTCCCAGTGATAGGGTTTGATCTGGAAGCCCGCCTGCAACTCCCCGTCTCGCTCCGATACGAAGTAGTGTCCCGGCTTAAGCGACACCGAGAAATCCCGAAGGGAGTGATCCTGATAGAACTCTTCCAGGCGCTTGACGACTCTCTCCTTCTCCATCGGCGCCAACAGACGCAGCGCCGGACTCCGTCGGAGATGCCTTCCCTTGGGCGTGTAGAGAAGCGCTTGAAAACTCCCGAGCACGGAGTGCCCCATTCCCTTCCGAATCCGAGCGGAACGCGCATTTCCGCGTTCAATGTAGGAGTAGCCGAACCGGGGACGATCAGGATGCGTCTCGACGTAGCGATTCACCGCGACTCCGAGCATCTTCCCCATCCCCCTGCCTGGAAACTCCGGATCGATGGCGAGAAGTCCGAAGTACGCTGAGTCCGGCTCGGGTTTGAGACAGACAGTGTAAGTCGCCACCGCCTGATCACGGCAAAGCAAGGTCGCGTAAACGGCTTGGTCCCGCGCTGCCTCGATCCACTGAGCGACGTTCTTCACCCGGTAAAGCGTTTCCTCGGTTCCCCACGTCGCGCGCTCCAGAATCGATCGATTCACTGCCAGCTCTCGATCAAGAACAATGCGCATTTCCTCGGGCGGAACCCCGTCAATTAGCACCGTTTCACCAGCGAGGACCTTCATGAACTGAATCGTATCACAGTCTTTGAATTCAAGTATTTGCAGCACCTAATTGTTAAGGCACTCCAAAAGGCCTGATTCCCTGCCGATCCGTTGAATATGGTAGTGCAGTATTTCAGGCTTTTCGCCCTATTTTTCTTCCTGGTAATGACATTGACCTCATCCTCTGCACTGGCACGTTCCTGGGAAAAAGTGGTGATTCCCGACACCCGATGCGGCGATGGCCAACCCTATGCGGTCTGGGTCGATCGCCGGAATCCCTCCAAAGTACTCTTTTACTTCGAAGGCGGTGGCGCCTGCTGGGACTACGACAGCTGCTACGGAAAACTGGCTATCGAGACGAGCAGTCTCGGAAAGTCGCCAAGCGGAATGGGAGGGTTCTTCTCCGATAAGAAGTCCATGAGGAGCCCGACCCGGGATTACACCGTCTTCTACTTACCCTACTGCACGAATGACGTGCTTACGGGAACACATTCAGCCGTCTACGAAAAAGGCCGCCGGCAAAGGACAATGCACCACTGGGGCGCGATCAACACCCAACGAGCGCTGCGATACGCTTATGAGCAACAGGTACTGGACTACCCTGCCATCGAACACGCGCTCGTCTATGGATACTCGGCGGGCGCGATCGGTGCGATGATTCATCTTCGCGAAGTGGACCGTTACCTTCCCGCCACAGTAAGGACAAAGGTGGCGCTCTGGGATGCCCCGGGCCTGCATTTCGCGAAAACGTTCTGGAAGAAGTTCACCCCATCCCTCCGGGAGGACATCTCTCGATCCATGGCATCCGTGGGCATTCCCTATCACGAACGCGACGGCCTTCTCGCCAGACATATCGGAACGGTCTGTAAGGAACTGGCCGACTGGAGAATCGGAATCCTTCAGGGCTCCGACGACGTCGTGATGTCCGCCTACTTCTCGTACCTCTTCCCGCCGGCTCATCGAAAGAAGGTCCTCGGCCCTAGCGGCGTATTCGAGAAGACGAAGGATCCCTCCGACAACTGCTCGGCTTGGGTCCCGACTTCCCCGATGCACACATTCCTCTTCCTTCCATGGAGCGTCGACTTCAAGGCCGGCGGCAAGACCGCTCGAAGGTTCGCGACTGAGTTGATTCACGGTGGCGGAGGGCAGAGCTACCGCGACTGACCTGCTCGCGGCACGCCGCTTGATAGGTAGGCGGCGTGCTGACTTGTCCTCCAGAACGCGTCATCGTCATGCGTGCGCTGAAGCTCGGCGACATGCTGTGCTCCGTTCCCGCGTTGCGAGCGCTGCGGCACGGACTTCCGAAGTCGAAGATCACGCTCCTCGGCCTGCCATGGGCCCGAAAACTGGTGGAGCGACTCCCTCAGTATCTGGACGACTTCATCGAGTTCCCCGGCTTTCCGGGTATTCCCGAACGTCCCTTCGACAGCGGACGGGTCATCGACTTTCTTGCTTCGATGCGGTGCATGCGTTTCGATCTGGCAATCCAGATGCACGGTTCCGGAACGGTGAGCAACGCATTCGTGGCGCTTCTCGGCGCGCTTCACTCGGCCGGCTGTTACCGTGATGGCGGCTACCGGCCGGAGGGCGGATGGTTCACTCCCTATCCCGAGGACCGACATGAAGTTCTCCGCTGCCTGGCGCCCGTGGAGCACCTGGGAATCACACGCCAGACTCTCGACTTCGAGTTCCCGGTCACGGAAGCCGACCAGTTCCTTCTGCGTCCTCACCTCCGAAAACACGGCCTGGAAAGCGTTCCCTTCGTGTGCATCCATCCCGGGGCTTTCTCGCCGTCCAAGTGTTGGTCACCGTGGAACTTCGCGCGAGTGGCGGATGGCCTGGCAGAGGACGGCTACCGGATCGTGCTGACCGGCTCGCCTCGCGAGGCGGAAATCACCGCCGAAGTCCAGAACGCGATGAGATACGAAGCGATTGACTCGGCCGTCTGGGACCTCGATCTTGGGCCACTTGCCGCCCTGCTCTCTCTCTCTCGCCTCCTCGTGTGCAACGATACCGGAGTATCTCACCTCGCCGCCGCCATCCGGCTTCCCAGTGTGGTGGTCTTCACGGAGACCGATCCGCGCCGGTGGGCACCTTTGGATGTCCGTCTCCACTCGGCCTTGCGGATCCGAAAAGATCTTGAAACCGAAGCCCGCCAGACCGTGCTTGACCGCGCTCGAATGCTATTGGCGATGGAGGGCGAATCAGAAAGGAAAACCCATGCCGCTTGAGCCCATTTTCGTCGAAGTCGCTCCAGGGGAACTCATCGACAAGATCACGATCCTCGAAGTCAAAAACGAGCGAATCGCAGATGCGAACAAGCTCCGGAACGTCCGTCACGAACTTGCGATCCTGACAATGGCTAGGAATCACGCCATCGAACCCTCGGCCGGCCTTGAGCGGCTCACGAGCGAACTGAAACGCGTGAACGAATCCCTCTGGGAGATCGAAGACGCGATTCGCCTCTGTGAACGACAACAAGACTTCGGGCCGCGCTTCATCGAACTGGCACGGTCGGTCTATCGCGAAAATGACCGCAGGGCGGGACTGAAGCGTGACATCAATGACCTACTGCAGTCCCGGATTATCGAGGAAAAATCATACGCCGCGTAGGCGAAAGTCCGTTCGGAATCACGCCAAGGCAACAATTCCTTGATATCTCTGTAGAGCGTCAGTCCACTTCGCAATTCGTGAAAATGCGTTACAATAGATCAAATAACGAATGGCACACGACGCACTCTTGAACATCATCATTGTCGAGGAAGACACGGACATCTCGCGAATGCTCTCCTTCGCGGTCGAGTCTCAGTTCGGTATCACGCCGATCGAGGCCCAGCGCGCGGAAGACGGCCTGACGATGCTCGACACGATGAACTGCATCGACCTCGTGATCCTCGGTAGCGTACCGGATGCGCGCGACCTGCTCGACCGCATCCTCGCCATGCCCGAAACGGACACGCCCAAGTTGATCATCTCGACCGAAAACAAGATCAGCAACCCCTCTGTCCTCTTCAACCCGAATCTGCTCGGCGTGTTCGGACGCCGGGGCGCGATCCAAGAAGTCCCCATGATCATGAGGCAGGAGCTTCTGGGCGGAGAACTCGCCGTCGCCGCATCAGCACGCGAATACTGCCGCGTCCCCGCGCAGCTGCTTCTCCGGATGCCGAAACTCCCGACGGACATTTACATCCGCCTGTCCGACTCGAAGGTGCTGAAGCTATTCAAGCAAGGCGACGTCTTCGATTCGGGGGACCTGGAGAAGTACGAACACGTGAAACGCGTCGATCACTTCTACGTGAGGGCTGAAGCCGTTCCGGGACTGCTCGAGGAGTGCGAGGCCAGGATCGTCGCCATCCTGGACAACGAGACGATCGAAGACCGCCTGCTTCATTCGATGGCAAACGAGCTGCAGGAGACGCTGCACGGACTGGTCACCACCCTTGGCGCCACCGAAGAAGCGGGAAAGATCGCTCAGACCAACGTCAAGGTGATCATGAAGAGCGTCGGCAAGGAGCCCCAGCTCGCGGACATCTACCGTCGGTTCTCGGAGGAAAACGGAAAGTACATCATCACCCACAGCGTGATCCTCGCCGCAGTCGCGTGCATCCTGGCGGCAAACGTGAGCTGGCTCTCGACCTACACCTTCCAGAAACTGGTGTTCGCGGCTCTTTTCCACGACATCACCCTGAAGAACCACGAGCTGGCAAAGGTCCGCACCGTCGAGGAAGCCCTTGAGAATCGCTCCCTGCTCATCGAAGACACCCTGGAAGGGCTGACACAGCATCCGATTCATGCGGCCGAACTGCTTTCAAAGATCGAGAACTGCCCACCGGACGTGGATTCCATTGTCCGCCAGCACCACGAGCGGCCGGATGGTACGGGCTTCCCGAGCAAGGTCACTCACAAGAATCTCACCCCACTGTCCTGCCTGTTCATCATGGCGCACGACTACGTGGACCGCGTACTGATCGACAAACGCAGTAAACTCGATTTCTTCGTCTTTCTCAACGAGACCAAGGACATCTACTCACAAGGCTTCTTCAGGAAAATCGCCCTGTCACTGACGGCGGCGCAAACATCCCAACAGGGCAGGTAAGATGTCGGCGACCAGAAGGGTTTTGATCGTCGATACGGACCCGAATCTCCTAGCGACGGCCAAGCAGATCAGCACGGAGATCTCACCCGACATCAACGTTCGAGTCAGTGAAGGTCCGGACGCCTTCAGCTGCATGGCCGAGCACCGCTACGACTTGCTGTTGATCAACGTGAAGCTCCAGAAGGCGAACGGGATACAGATCCTGCGTTCCGTGGCGAAACTTCGCCCGGCCAACCGCCCCCGTCACGTGATCATTCTCTCCGAGGTTCTACTAGGAAACAGCTCTGGTCAGGCGACGGAACACGTGACGTATCTCTCCAAGCCCATCACCCCGCAGGAGCTTCGCCCTCACCTGGTGCGATGGCTCAGCCGCCCTGTTCCGCCCCCGTCACCGACGGCCCGGATTGACGCGGACTTCGTCTTCGCCTTTGCCCAAGGGGTCCTCCTGGTCTTCAAGAACACCGTTCAACTCCCCATTCAAAGCCGCAGGATCCTGGCGCTCACGAGCGCATCCCCCCAGCGCGACATCGCCGCGGTTCTTTCCTTCGCAAGCCAGAGCATCGCTGGCCAGCTGTGCGTCTCGATGAACGAGGCGACCCACTCACGCACGGTCACATGCATGCTCAACGAACCACAGAGCGGCATCACCAGGGAGAACGCGGATGCCATTGCCGAGCTGGCCAACCAGATTTACGGATACGCGAAGATCGCGCTGAGCGAGAGGCGACTCGAACTCCCTCCCAGTCTTCCCCGCGTCTATCTCAAGGGCGACCCCATCCCCTCGTTCTCTCCTCCGGCGAATGGCGGGAAGGCGGTTCGACTCAGTCTGGAACACCATACCGATGCGGGCCCTTTTTGGGTCGAGCTGCATTTTTCCAGGATCGCCCCTGCGTCAAAAGCGTGACGCTTGGCACTTTCGACGTTTCAGCTACAATGGGGCAATATGCTCCGAATATTCTTCCCCACCTCCCATTTCACGATTCAATCTCCGCTGACCTTGGCCACCGCCGTGGAACGCATGCGCCAAGTCGCGCAGCCCCGTCCCGTCGGCAAGCAAAAAATTCGGGCGAGGCCCTACGAGGGGGAGGTCAGCAATCAGTCGTTCCGTGTGAATCGCGCGATCGGATACAGCCACACCTGGCTCCCCGTCGTGAACGGAACGCTGATCGGGCATCCGGCGGGAACCACGATCGACGTGAAAATGTCCGTACATCCGTCCCTCCAGATCCTGTCCGGAATCTGGCTCGTTCTGGTCTTCGCGATCTCTATCGTTCTCTTCCGCTTCGCCGGCGCGGCCCGCAGTCCCGAGCTTCTCATCATTCCGGGATTCCTTCTGTTCATCTATGTCGTCGTGGCGAACCTGACCTTCTGGCTGGAAGCGAAAAAAGCGGAAGAGGACCTGAAAGTCGTTTTCGGCACGTTCAAGCGGACTCGACCTGCTCCGGCCGCGCAACCAGGAATGACGTCTCCGCAGGCGGTCTCCCAAGGCCCCATTCCGGCTGGTATGCAAGCCACGACCGCGACTTCCACTGAAGAAAAGAAGCAGGAGGCGACTCCTGTCGCGGCGGTCGACGGCCGCACTGGAACAGTGTAAGATCGTCCGGTGCTTTCCTGGATCGGGTTCATCACTTTTCTTATCCTGCTCTCTTGCGGGGTCTTGTGGTCATTTCTGCGCGGAGCAAATGCCTTCTCCGTGTTCTATGCCGCCTGGAAGCTCGTCCTGACCTCACACCCTCAAGACATCTATTGGAATACTCCGGACCGATTTCTATACGCTCCTGGATTCGCGTGGCTCCTCGCTCCGCTCGCGCTCTTTCCCAAGGCTGTCGCTCTCGGGATTTGGAATGCGCTCAAAGTGGGCGCGGTCGTTTACCTCACCGTGATCTTCCGCAAGAAGACGGCCCCACGGGTAGCGTTCGGCACCTATGCACTCGGCGTCGTCTTGCTGGCACGTCCCTTGTTGATTGATTTCCAATACGGACAAGTGAATCTCCTGGTGCTGGTCTCCTGCGTTTTCGCCCTCTTCACTTTCTTCGAAGCCGCCCCGACCCGCCGCAAGATGTCCATTTCATGGTTCCTTCTCGGGGTCATGGCCACGGCGAAGCTGCTCGCCATGCCCCTTCTGCTCCTTCCGTGGCTCAGCCATCGCAAGGAAGCCTGGACCGCGCGGATGGCTTCGCTTTCCGGAGTGGTCTTTCTCATCTTGCTTCCGCTCGTATCGGCGGGAGGATCAGGAACCTGGGAACTCCTGAGGCAATGGAAGGCCGCTCTCGCCTCCAAGGGACTTCCCCTCGAGACCCATAACCAGAGCTTCATTTCGGTGATCCATCATCTCTTCACCGGGATCCCCACTCACGTCATCGCCCTCTACCGACAGGTCCAGATCGGATGGCCTTTGCTCTCCCCGCAAACGGTCCTCACCCTCGGGACCGTCTGGGCGGTTTTCTTTTTAGCGCTTCTCTGCGTTCTGATGTTCTGGCTCTCCCGCAGGCGTACTCCGGTCGACACCGCCAGCGCGGTCGCCCTCCTGGCCGGGCTCATCATCGTGCCTTCGCATCTGGTCTGGAAGCCGTACTTCGTGATGGGCATCCCGCTGGCGCTCCGATTGATCCCAGTCGCGATCAGCCGCCCGCTTCTGTGGGGACTTCTTGCGATCCTCGGCGCGGCGATCAACCTCACGTCCTTCGACATCGCAGGGCACTCCGTCGCGACGCTAGCGGAAGCCGGAGGAATTCTCTTCTTCGCTCACCTCGCCTTGCTTGCCTCGGTAGCCTGGCTCACGCCGCCTAACGCATACGGCCAACGCCAGTAACTCTCCCTTCTCCGCGGCTGCTTTAAGATTGAAAAAAGCGTATGCCAGCGATAGCCCAGTAGTATGAAACTGTCGGCAATCGATTATGCGATCCTGGCGATTTACTTTCTGTTCGTCCTCGGAATCGGTTTTCTTCTCAAGAAACGGGTCAAGAGCAGCGGCGACTTCCTGATGAGCGGCCGCGCGATTCCTCTCTGGATTACCAGCCTCGCTTTCATCTCGGCCAACCTCGGCGCACAGGAAGTGATCGGCATGGCGGCTTCGGGCGCCAAGTACGGGATCATGACGGCGCATTTCTACTGGGTGGGCGCGATTCCGGCGATGGTCTTCCTTGGCCTCTTCATGATGCCCTTCTATTACGGCAGCCGGGCCCGTTCGGTACCGGAATACCTCGCTTTGCGCTTTGACGAAAAGACACGTGGTCTGAACGCGCTCTCATTCGCGACCATGACCGTGTTCTCTTCCGGCATCTCCCTTTACGCACTGGCCCTGCTCTTCCAGACCCTGCTGGGCTGGAGCTTCGAAGTTTCCGTCTGGATGGCCGCTGGCATCGTTCTCGCCTACGTATTCACGGGCGGCCTGACCAGCGCCATCTACAACGAAGTTCTGCAGTTCTTCCTGATCGTCCTCGGAATCGCCCCGGTCGTGATCGCCGGATTGTACTATGCCGGTGGCTGGAGCGGCCTGAAGGCGAATCTCGATCCGGTCATGACACAGACCTGGCAGCACATGGGATCGGCGCAGGACAATCCGATGGGCGTCGGCCTCATCAGCATGATCATGGGCCTGGGCTTCGTGCTCTCGTTCGGTTATTGGTGCACCGACTTCCTCGTCGTCCAACGGGCCATGGTGGCGAGGAACATGTCGGCTGCGCAGCGGACTCCCCTCATCGCGGCTTTTCCGAAGATGATCATGCCGTTCGTGGTTATCCTCCCCGGACTGATCGCTGTCGCCCTGCCTAAACTGATGGGCGACTTCGCGTTGCCGCTCAAGCCGGATGGCCGCGTGGACTTCGACATGACGCTACCGACCCTGATCGCGCACTATTACCCGTCGGGGTTACTGGGCCTTGGCCTCACCGCTCTCATGGCTTCGTTCATGTCGGGCATGGCGGGAAATGTCACGGCATTCAACACCGTTTGGACCTACGACATCTATCAAGCGTACTTCCGGAAGAATGCGCCCGACCGGCACTATCTCTGGATGGCTCGCATGGCGACGATCTTCGGTATTCTGCTCTCCGTCGCAACAGCCTACGTCGCACGCAGCTTCAACAACATCATGGACCTCCTGCAACTCGTTTTCGGCTTCGTGAATGCTCCGCTCTTCGCGACCTTCCTGCTCGGGATGTTCTGGCGCCGGACCACAGGCCATGGCGCCTTCTGGGGGCTTCTGGGCGGTACCGTGATGGCCGCCATCACTCACGGCGTGACCGTGGCGGAAGGCAAAGGGGGCTGGCTGCTTTCCGAGCCGGCACACGTTTTCTCGTCGACCATGAGCCAGGCGTTCATGATCGCGATCGTGGCATGGACCAGCTGCTTCCTGCTCACAATCCTGATCAGCCTGGCAACCAAGCCCAAGGAAACGGCGGAACTGCGCGGGCTGGTTTACAGTCTGACGGACAAACCATCCGATCATGGCATCGCCTGGTTCCGCCGTCCGGCGCCATTGGCGATCATAGTGATCGTCGCGGTCGTCATCCTGAATTTCGTACTGAGGTAACCTATGAAACTTTTCCGGTATCTCGAAGACCTTCGCTTTCTGATCGGTGTATTCTTTTTGATCATCGGGACCATCCTGCTTCTCCTCGGCATTCTTGAACCGCCGACCGAAGCCGGACGTCTCAACCTCAATCTGTTTTGCGGGGTGGTCATCACGGGTTTCGCCCTGGTCATGACCTGGATGGGTTTCTTCGGAGTGAAGGAGATCCAGGAAGAAAAGGCGGCGACGCCGGAAGGGGCCAACGCCTCGACTGAAAACTGATTCATCTACAGCAACAGCGACACTGCATGGAGGGGAAAACATGAAGGCGCTAGTCAAGAAGTACGCGAAAAAGGGGCTTTGGCTTGAGGACGTTCCGGAGCCGACGATCCAGGAAAACGACGTCCTCATCAAGATCAAGAAGACCGCCATCTGCGGCACGGACGTTCATATTTATCAGTGGGACAAGTGGGCCCAGGCCACCATTCCGGTTCCGATGCATGTGGGCCACGAATTCGTCGGCGAAGTCGTGAAGGTGGGCAAAGCCGTCACGGGCGTCACCCCGGGG
Source organism: uncultured Bacteriovoracaceae bacterium (assembly GCA_964407515.1). Classification (GTDB taxonomy): domain Bacteria; phylum Bdellovibrionota; class UBA1018; order UBA1018; family UBA1018; genus CAYOWB01. The sequence goes on along the minus strand of CAYOWB010000004.1, from coordinate 15,140 downwards.
ATGCGCGTCTCCGGCGAAGGACACATCGTCTGTGGCCACTGCCGGAACTGCCGCGCGGGGATGCGACACCTCTGCCCGAACACGAAGGGCGTGGGCGTCAACCGTCCCGGCTGCTTCGCGGAGTACCTCGCCATTCCGGCGATGAACGTGTTTCCGCTTCCGGACGAGATTTCCGACGACGAAGCGTCGATCCTGGATCCGCTCGGCAACGCGGTCCACACCGCCCTCTCCTTCGATCTGGTCGGAGAGGACGTGCTCGTCACCGGCGCGGGGCCGATCGGCATCATGGGCGCCGTCATCGCCAAGTACGTAGGTGCCCGCCATGTCGTTATCACGGACATCAATGAATACCGCCTCGAGCTGGCCAGAAAGCTCGGTATCACGAGCGCGGTGAATGTCAGCCAGACGACCCTTCCCGAAGTGATGAAGTCACTGGGCATGACTGAAGGTTTTGACGTCGGCCTGGAAATGTCGGGAAGCGGCGTCGCTTTCAACGACATGCTGAAATCGATGCGTAACGGCGGAAAGGTCGCCCTGCTCGGCATCCTTCCGCCCGGCACCTCGATTCCGTGGGATCAGGTCATCTTCAAGGGCCTCTTCCTCAAAGGGATCTACGGCCGCGAAATGTTCGAGACCTGGTATAAGATGCGCTCGCTGCTCCAAAGCGGCCTGCCCATCAAGCCGATCATCACGCACCACTTCCCGATCGACCGGTTCGAAGAAGGCTTCGAGATCATGAGCGCCGGCAAGTCGGGCAAGATCATCCTCGACTGGACGAAGTAAGGGAGATCGCACATGTCTTACCGTGGTTCGAAAGAAATCTTCTCTGGGATCTTGGAGACCATCCGCCAGGATGGTCTTTTCAAAGACGAGCGCATCATCTGCTCGCCTCAGGGCGGCGAGATCCGCGTGCGATTCCCCGCCGAATCGCCTGAACGTCCGATCATCAACCTCTGCGCCAACAACTACCTCGGCCTTTCCAGCCATCCCGAAGTCATCCGGGCGGCCCATGAAGGCCTGGATCAGCGTGGCTTCGGCATGTCCTCCGTTCGCTTCATTTGCGGCACGCAGGACATTCACCGCGAACTCGAGGTGAAGATCGCCAAGTTCCTCGGAATGGAAGATGCGATCCTGTTCGCCTCCGCCTTCGACGCCAACGCCGCGCTCTTCGAGGCGCTGCTGACCGCCGAGGACGCCATCTTCTCGGATAAGCTGATCCATGCCTCGCTGATCGACGGCATCCGTCTTTGCAAGGCACAGCGCAATGTCTACGAGCACTCCAACATGCAGGAGCTCGAAGAGAAGCTGAAGGGCTCCACCGCGCGGATCAAACTCATCATCACGGACGGTGTCTTCTCGATGGACGGCGACATGGCGAAGCTCGACGAAATCGTCGCGCTCGCCGAAAAGTACGGCGCCCTCGTCGCGGTCGATGACTCGCATGCCTCAGGCTTCATCGGTAAGACGGGCCGTGGCGTGCACGAGCACTTCGCCGTCATGGATAAGGTCGACATCATCACGACGACGTTCGGCAAAGCCTTGGGTGGCGCGACGGGCGGCTGTGTGGCCGCCAAGAAGGAAATCGTCGAACTGCTCAAACAGCGGGCTCGCCCCTATCTGTTCAGCAACGCTTTGATGCCCCCGGTGGTCTACGCCACCCTTCGGGTACTGGAGCTTCTGAGCGGCAGCACTGAACGGCGCGACAAGCTTGAGCGGCTGGCGGTGCAGTGGCGCAAGGGCCTGACAGAAGCCGGCTTTGACCTCAAGCCTGGCAACACGCCGATCGTGCCAGTCATGCTGTACGATGCCAAACTCGCGCAAGCATTCAGCCGCGATCTCTATCAGGAAGGCGTGTTCGCTGTCGGGTTCTTCTACCCTGTCGTCCCAAAGGACCAGGCCCGAATCCGCACCCAGATGTCAGCGGCGCTGTCCGAGGAACATGTGGCGAAGGCGTTGGATGCCTTCGTCAAAGTCGGCAAAAAGCACGGCGTCATTCGCTAACCTGCATCCATACGCGTGACCCGAACCACGATTAGCCCCTTGACGGACCTATTACCTAGGTATACTAGGTAATAGGTCATCATGAGTACTGGCCCGGACAACTGGAAAACCCAGATGCGCCAAGGTTACCGCGGGCTCTGCATCCTGCTTCTCATTCAGAAGCATGAGCGGATCTACGGGTTCGACCTCATCCAGAAACTCGAGGAGTGCGAGCTTTCCGTGAAAGAAGGAACGCTCTACCCTCTTCTGAACCGAATGACCGCGGACGGCATTCTCTCAGCCGTCTGGGATACCGAAAACCTCAAAGGCCATCCTCGGAAGTTCTACTCCGTCACGCGCCAAGGAAAACTCGTCCTGGGCGAAATGGGAGGCGAGTTCGAGAAGATGGTGGCCATTTACCGCAAACTGGACCGGGCAAGGAGCTAGCTATGCCGATTGATCGCCGCATTGAACAGTATTTGACCGCACTCGAGATGGCCCTGCGCCCCCTCCCCGTCAGTGACCGCGCGGAAATCATCACGGAGATCAAGAGCCATCTGCTGGCCGCGCTCGACCGGGATCCTTCTCAGTCTGTCGATAATCTCCTGGAATCCATGGGTTCTCCCCAAACGGTGGCGAGCCGTTATCTGCTCGAACGGGAACAGCCGCCGGCAAAACCGCCAGTCAGCCCGATCGTGAAGTGGCTCGTCATCGGCTTCCTCGGCACTTTGGCTCTGTTTCTCCTCTTCGTGGGAGTGCTCATCTCGCGATTTTCTCCCCTGATCCGCATCGACGAGAAGAGCGACCGCGTAACATTGCTCGGCGGCCTGATCGACGTGAGCGGGACCGATGTCAGTCTGAGCCAGTGGAAACTCACCGGCGGCAAGAACGCCCGCATTCACGGATCCAAGAAACTCGCTGCAGGACAAGTCGTCAGCGTCCGTTTCACCAATGGAAAGATGGAACTCACGAGCTCGGACGACGATGAATTCCACTGGAGCTGCGCGACAGAACATCACGCCCCGCTCCCCTCCCCCGTCGAATCCGGCAATGAACTGAAGTTCGACCTGACCTCCGTCGGAAGCGCCCGTTGTGAACTCTCCATCCCGGAGGGGCGACGTCTGCGCATTCAAGGAAGCAACGGTAAACTCGCCATCGAGGAACCAGCTTTTCACCTCGACGCAGAACTGACCAACGGCAAGGTCGGACTCAACCCGGACCCGGGCCGCAAGTATCGGTATGATCTCTCCACCCGCAATGGACGCGTCGACCCGTTCGAGTCTTCGACGGCCGCGGAAGCCCTGCAGATCAACATCCGACTGACCAACGGAAAAATTACCGAAAGCGGCGGCTCCCGCTAACTATTCACGAATTTGAAGAGGAGAATGAACATGGATCATCTGACTATCACGTACTCTTCCCTGGGCCGGCGCTTTGTCGCCGTCCTTCTCGACGCCCTGATCTTGATGATTCCGTGCGCGATCGCGGCACGGATTCTTCCCGTGGTCGGCGGCGTCATCATCGCCTTCCTGTACACGCCGGTCTTCGAGGCCTCCGCCGCTCAAGCGACGATTGGAAAGCAGCTCATGGGCATCCAGGTATCCGATCTCAACGGCCGCAGAATTTCGTTCCGCGCGGCAGTCGTCCGCTTCTTCATGAAGTTCGTCTCGTCCGTACTGTTCTTCCTGGGCTACCTGATCGCGGTTTTCACGGCGAAGAAGCAGACCCTTCACGACCTGGTGGCGGATACCGTCGTCATCTACGGGCGCAGCGAGGTCGCCCTGGCCGACGCTTGGATGAATGAGATGCGCAGCCTCCTAGGATCCAAAGAGGCCGGCCGGCCCTGCGGCTCCCGATCGGCAACGTACGAGGAACTCGAGAAGCTTCAATCCCTGCGCGAACGCGGCGCTATTACCGAAGAAGAGTTCCAGCGCGAGAAAGCCCGGCTACTGTCCTCTGGCTCCTAATTCCTGGCGTTCGGACCTCTCAGCTCAGCTGTGACGCCTAAAACTGTACGCCGTGTTCACTTGCGATGCCGAAAGGGAGGCTAATTTCGCCTCCCGAAGTGCTCACGCGGCCAGATGATCGCAAGCCCTCGTGATGCGCAGGGCACTTGGCCCTCGTTCACGAGGGGGTCGTGCCAGCGTGAAGCGTACCCGCGCGGAGCGCGGGGGGGCACGCCAAGCAGGAGCTGTACCCGAGAGAACGAGGGCCAAGTGCCCCGCGCCTCACGCGTGCGAAAGCGCCTGATCAAGGTCCCACATCAAGTCATCCGCGTGCTCGATCCCGATCGAGAGGCGGACCATGGCGTCGGTAATGGAACCGATCTTCTTCATCTCGGGCGTCAGCCCCGAATGGGTCATCGATGCCGGATGTTGGGCAAGCGACTCGGTCGATCCCAAAGACACAGCCAGCTTGAAGATCTTGAGGTGATCCAAGAACGCGAAGGCTTCCTTCTCCCCGCCTTTGATGTCGAAGGAGATCAGCGACCCTGGACCGGTGTGCTGTTTCTTGTAGATCTTGTACTCGGGGTCGCTCTCCTTCAGGAGCCCCAGATAGTAGACCCTCTTCACCTTAGGATGTTTCTCGAGGAACGCCGCGACTTTGACCGCATTGATCTGGCAGGCTTCCATGCGGATCTTGAGGGTCTCGAGCGAACGAGTCAGCAACCAGGCCGTGTACGGATTGGGCATGCCTCCCAGCGTCGCGCGTGTCATCGCGATTTTGGTGATGATCTCATCGTCGTTTGT
>CAYOWB010000004.1:6854-10400 GCA_964407515.1 uncultured Bacteriovoracaceae bacterium | reverse complement strand
CAGCACCACGCCGGCCACCACATCGGAGTGCCCCCCCAGGAACTTCGTCGCCGAGTAGACGACGAGGTCCGCACCGAGGTCACCTGGACACGTGAAGAGCGGCCCCGCCATGGTGTTGTCCACGACGACCAGAATCCTGTTATCCGGGGTCGAGTGCTTCCGCGCGAGCGCCTTGATCTCGGCAATATCCGTAAGAGCATTGTTCGGGTTCGCGGGGCTCTCGACATAAATCATCCGAGTCTTGGGCCCGATGACTTTCGCCGCCTCGGCCGCCGCATTCACCCCGGCGTGCACCGCCTTCGTCGTCACCCCAAATCGCGGGAAGAACTCATGCAGGAAACCATCGGTTCCACCATACACCGGCGCACACATGACGATCTCGTCACCCGGACTACACAGCGCGATCAACGCAGTACTGATCGCCGCCATGCCGCTGGAGAAGCTAAAAGCGCGCTTCATCCCGTCGATCGCGGCGATACGATCTTCGTAGATCTCGAGGTTCGGATTATTGATCCGGGAGTAGACGAGTCCCATCTCCTCCTTGGTATTCGGAGCCCCATGACCGTGCAGCCACTCGAAGAACTGCTTCCCGTCTTTGGCGGTCCTGAATGCGAACGTCGAAGTCAGGAAGACTGGCGGCTTCACCGCGCCTTCGCTCAACCACGGATCGAATCCATGACTCAATGCCAGTGTTTCAGGATGCAGACGAGACAGCTCTTCTTTGGTGAACTTGGCCATGACTTCCCCCCAGGAAAAAAGACCGAACTAATCCCTGGAGCTTACCAAAGAATTCCCGTTTGGCCAGAGCGTCTTTAGACTCTTTGAAGTCCTCTCCTGAGGGCCGGCACTGCCCCTTCCCCGTTACTCGATGGAGATGCGCGCCGTTCCGGCGGAGCGACTCTCCAGCAGCCCCCCTGTAGCCCGGGCCGCATCCGCCAGCTGGAACTGGGAGATCAGCCGCTGAAGCTCCTCGGCCTGCCGAAACATCTCTTCAGAGGCTGACGCAGTCTCTTCCGCACTAGCCGTAGACTGCTGTGTCACCTGATCCACCTGGCCCAAGGCGGTGGTAATCTGCCCGATCCCGTTCGCCTGCTCATTGCTCGCCACGGCAATCTCACCCACCAGATCCGAGACCTTCACGGCTCCCTCGAGAATCGTCTTGAAAGACTCCGCCGTCCGTCGGACGTCGTTCACGCCTCGGTCGACCTTCTTGTTAGAGTCCTCAATCAGCTCCGCCGTCTCCTTGGCGGCCTTGGCGCTTCTTCCCGCGAGATTCCGCACCTCATCGGCAACCACGGCAAAGCCCTTGCCATGGACCCCCGCGCGGGCCGCCTCCACTGCGGCATTCAATGCCAGCAAGTTGGTCTGGAACGCGATATCGTCAATCACCTTGATGATCTTCGCGATCTGCTGACTCGACTGGCTGATTTCATTCATGCCCTGAAGCGCCTCAGTGATCTGTGCCTGACCGGTTTCCGCCGCCTCGCGAGCGCTCTTCGCCAGCTGATTGGCCTGACCCGCATTCTCAGCGTTCGTCTTCGTCTGGGAACCGATCTCCGTCACCGAGCTTGAAATCTCCTCGAGCGACGAAGCCTGCTCAGTCGCCCCCTGCGAGAGCGCCTGACTGGCGGAACTCACCTGACTGGCTCCCGAGTTCACCTGACTGACCGCGGTTCTGATCTGAGCGACCGTGGAAGAAAGATTCCGCACCATCGCCTCGAACGATCGTCCCAGGATATCACCTGAAGATCTTGCCTGGACATTGACCCGGAGGTCACTCTTACTCAACGCCTCGGCGTGAGCGGCCATTTCCCGCAGATAAGCAATCGTCCGCCGGAAGTTTTCGGCCAGCTCCCCGATCTCATCTCCCGACCGGTAGCTCACATCAAGATCCACCTCTCCGACAGCGATCTTCTTCGCCGTGGCGCTCATTTGGGCGACCGCCGTCGCGATCGATCGAGACAGGAAGATGCCAAAGGCGATCGCGATCCCCAGAGCCAGGACGACGGCGACGACCATCGTCACCGTACTCGTCCTGACGCTCGCGATAGCGTCTTCCCGGTCCGCGGTCGCGGCACGACCATTCTCTTCCACCAGTTGTTCAAGGAGTTTGTTCGCGGCCAAGAATTCTTTTCGTGCCTCCTGCAGTGCCAGGAAGATCGTCTGATCCTTCTGGTCGACCACGGCTTCCGCGGCACCGGCACGCATCAGCTCGTCCTTTTCGCGATTGAGCTTCACGAGCTGCTCGTGATCGGCCTTCCATTGCTGCCACTGAGGAAGAAACGTCTTCCACAACTCTTCTTCGCGGGGAGTCTGAGGCAGTGACTCATAGACTTTCCATGCTTTATCGATCTTTTCCCACTGACTGTCGATCCACCGATACTGGGCTACCCGGTCCTCACCCTGGATCCGGCGCATCGCCAGCCCCCGCTCGCCGATTACGATCGAGTAGAGTCCACCCTGAATTTTGTACAACGCTTCGATACTCGGCATCCGGACACCAGTGATCGCATCCAGATTACTCCGCGCACCTCGCATTCCGAGAATTCCCACTGCGCCGACGGCAGCGGCCAGCAAGGCGACAAAAAGAAACCCTCCGAGCAACTTCGTGCCCAGCTTCCAATTCGACATATGTGTTACTCCCCCGTTGTCAGTGCCTGGTCAGAACTGAACCGCGGCTCATCATCCGTTATTGATTGAGTGCAGGCGGCTTTAAATCAGCTAACTCTCCATCATGGAGCAGGCGCTGCACGTCGAGGATGATCTTCACGCTTTCGCCGATCCGTCCCATTCCTCGGACATACCGGCTCCCGGCGCTATTGCTCACCTTCGGGGGCGGAGACACTTGACCCTCGGGAATATCGAGAACCTCGTTCACGATATCCACGACCAGGCCAATATCCATACGATTGATATTAACGACAATGACGCAGGTCCTATCGTCGTACTGACGCGATTCCATATGGAACCGGGTCCGCACGTCGATGACGGGGATGACCCGTCCGCGCAAGTTGATCACGCCCTTCACGAAGTCGGGCATGTCGGGAACATCGGTAATCCTCTGTACTCCGATAATCTCGGTCACGTACGAAATCTCGATCGCGTAGTCTTCGGTACCCAGCCGGAAAGTCAGATACTTGTCTTTCTGCGTATCCTCATCCGACTCGTCGATCAGCGTCTGTTCCAATACTTCCCTGTTCTTCACATCCGCCATAGTGATTTCTCTCTCATTCATTGTAACGCCGGAGTTACACAGTCAAAGTGAAGTAAATCTTAAAGTTCAGCAATCATGAACGGAATTATTCCGGATCATGTAGAAGTCGCCGGCATCGGCCGCTTCCGCCAGGATCGGCGCGTCGGCATTATCGGGGATTTGCCCGATGCCGCTCAGCGCCTCATCAAACTCATGAACCAGCCGGCGGATCTCATTCCGCTCCCCCACCAGCTCCCGAAGCCGGGTCTCGGCGGACCGCTGTTCCACACCCTTGCCGCGTCCCCGGCGTTCCCGTTTCAAACGCTGCAGTTCCTTGCCGACATCTCGAATCT
>CAYOWB010000004.1:4957-6834 GCA_964407515.1 uncultured Bacteriovoracaceae bacterium | reverse complement strand
GAGAGGATGGGCCGCCCGGAGCTGAGCCAATTCGGCATCGATCACGGCGGTCACGGCACTGAAACGCTCACGCTCCTCTGCCATAGTCCGCTCAAGCTCCTCATTCCGGCTCGTCTCGTCGCCAAGCTGCTTCTCCAGCGCGCGGTTTCGGGCATTCTGCTCCGCGGTCTGCTCTTTCAGGAGCGATTCGGAAGCCTGAAGCTTCAACTCGAACTCCTTCTCGGCCTGTCCCAGGGCGTTTCGCAGGAGCTGCGACGCTTCGCGGACCGTCGTGAAGCGCGCCTCCATCTCCTGAATCCGCTTCTCCATGTCGCCGAGGGTCGCTCCCGCGTCGGAGAGCTGTGCGCGTAGCGCGGCTTCAGCCGACTCGGACTTCTGTCGCCGCTCGCGTTCCGCGTTCAACTCCGAGCGGACGGCGGTGATCTGTGCTTCGGCCTCCTTGCGGAGTCTTTCGAACTCCTGGGCGGCTTCCTTGCGGAACTGGGTCTTGAGCTGTTCCCGTTCCTGAGCGGCTTCCCAACGGCAGCGCTCCTGGATCTTTTGCTCAACCCGCCCGATCTCTTCCTCGAAGTTGCGCTTGGCCTGATTCACAGCCTGTAGCTCACGGCGAAGCTCGTTGAACTTCGCCTCCGCGCTATGGAGGCGAACCAGCGTATTCTGAAGCTCCGACTGATAACTCTTCCCGTGGCGCTCAGCCTGCTCGCGCAATTCCTTCTCACGAGCCAACTCGCCCGTCGCGGCTTTCGCCTGCGCCTCGAGTTCCGCCAGACGCTGAGCGGTCTTCTGGCCGTCCAGAAGAATATTTTTCGCCTCGCGCTCGCGCTCCAGCACGCCAGCCCAGGCCGCCTTGTAATGAGACAACTCCGTGCGCACTCTCTTCAAGTCGGCGCCCAGCGTCTGAAGCTGATGGTTCTCCTGATTTTCCTTACCCTGATATTCCGCGAGGGCGGCGCGCAGTTTGGCCTCACGCAGATGAAAGTCCTTGTTCTGCGACTGAAGATCGATCAGGAGCGACTCGTTCTTCATCATGGCGTGGCGCGCGTTCGTCGCCGTATCCTCGGACTCTTTCAGAAGGCGTTCGTACTTCTCCTGGATTCTCTTGGACTGCTGGTCCAACTTCTCCTGCAAGGCACGGGAGACATTTTCGTGCCTCTCCTCCGCTTCACGAAGAGCGCGCTCGTAAGTATCGCGCGTCCGGAGCAAGTCGTCTTGGAGCTTACGCACCCGCTGCTGCTCGCCCCTCAGCGCGTTCTCAAGATTCCGCGTGGCGGAGAGAAAGGATTCCATGCGATCGCTCACTCCGTACTCGGCGCTCGGACTCGACACAGGAACCTCGTGTTGTGGCGCGGACGAATACGAAGGAAGCGAGACCAGCGGAACAGGTCGCCGAGTGGTTGTCGTACTCATGGAACAGCCCCTCCTTGGGCGCAGTACACCTTCCACCTATTCTGAAGGTCGCCCGAGGAACTGTCAAATAGCTGAACTCACTAGGCAATTTCTTCCTAGCGCTCTTTTCAGCCGCGAGTTCGAGTTTGAATTAAACGACTGCGTCAGGGCCGTCAACCAGCACGGTTCCCGGCGAAGGCTGCACCTTCGCGGCATCCTGGTCTTTGGTCGGCTTCTTCTTGCGGGTCGGCTTGGCGTCCTTGGCCGGCTTCTTCTCGAGCATCGACGCGATCACGTCGATGGCGTTTTCACCGTTCAGTCGTTCTTGAAGCCGCGCACGGCCACCTTCAACCACATTCATGAACAATTCGGGTTCCGTCAGCAGCCGGTGAACCGCCTGCTTGATCCCCTCGGACGTCGCCGGAGCGACGACACAGTTCTTCTCGTGGGTGCAGAAGCCCGAAGCGGCGGACTCGGTGCAAATCACCGGC
>CAYOWB010000004.1:0-4912 GCA_964407515.1 uncultured Bacteriovoracaceae bacterium | reverse complement strand
CCATCGAACCCTCACGATTCGGAACCACGACGATATCGGAGGCCTGAATCAGCTCGAACAGCGGCTTCCCTTCCAGGTGTCCTGGAACACGGGTGAAATCCTCAAGATTCAGGTAATGCGCCTGAACCCGAAGCGTCCAAAGCAGGTCGCCGTCGCCGATGAAGATAAACCGGGCCTGCTGGTGCTTCTTCAGAATGGAAGGCACCGCGAGCATCACCAGATCCGGACCATTCTTCTCTTCGAGTTCACCGAAGAACAGAACCACCGGGTCGATCGGACCGAGGTTAAAGCGGCGTTTCACCACACCCGCATCCAAGCGGCTATTGAAGTCTTCCATGCGAATCGCCGGAGTCAGGCGCACGATCTTGTTCGCATTCAGCTCCGAGATCTCGGCGATATCCTCCGCCGTGATGTCATCATGAACGACGACGTGCTTCGCGACGGACATCCCGCGAATCTCGAGCTGTTCAATCTTCTTGTTAATGTCGCTCTTCATGTCGCTGCGATGACGTTCCAGCGAATGGAACGAAAGAATGCCTTTGCGCTTCAGCTTCACGAGAGCCGGAATCGCGGTCCATTCGTGCGCCATCAGAGTGAGCGAATCGCGCACTTCGGCCGGGAGCACTTCGAACGCGAGACAGACCCGTGCCGTGAAATCATCGACTTCTCCGAAGATGTCGCGACCACGGCACGCCCCCACCGCATGAAGGGTGACGTTCTCGCGCTTCTCGAAGCCCTGCTGACAGAAAATGTGGACCGGGGTTCCTCTTGCCGCCAGCGAGGCCGCCATCTTGGAGATAAACTGCCCGACCGCCGTTTCAGGACCTTCCTTGCAGATCACCGCGAGGCCAGACCGGATCGGTTGCTCCGCTTTCCCGAGCTTCGACTCCGGTTTCTGCTTCACCTCGACGATGCGCTCCGAGGCCGTAGAGTCCGTTCTAACGATTTCCCCGTATCTGACAATTGAAGGATTCCCCATATGCAGTCCTAGCAGAGTCCCTGATAAACTTGTTCGGTTTGTTTTGCGATTCGATCCCAGTTGAAAGCGGCGTCGACGGCAGTCCTGCCATTACGCCCCATCCACCGACACTTTTGATGGTCCGCCAGAAGCGTCCCCAGGCCCCAAGCCACGGAATCCGAGGTATCCTCCACCTGCAGCCCCGTCACCCCATGCCACACGAACTCCAGCGGTCCCCCGCGTTTCGTGCTCACGACCGGCTTCTTCGCGCTCCAGCCTTCCAGAATGACGATACCGAAGGGCTCATTCCGGCTTGGTACGCATAGAACGTCGCAGGCCTTGAAGAGGTCCGTCAGCTCTCGTCCACCACGGGCACCCAAGATGCGGCACGCGTGCGCCACGCGCAGACGATGCGCCAGGTTCTGGACGTCGTTCTTCATGTGCCCGTCGCCGACGAACACGAACTTGGCGTTGCCGTAGAACTTCAAAACTGAAGGAATCGCGTTCATCAGAATGTCAGGCCCCTTCTGGACGACCATACGCCCCACGAAGAGAACCGTCGGGTCCAGAGGCCCGATGCTGTACTTGCGCTTGATCTCGCCGGCGTCGACTTCATAGTCAAAGTGCATCGGGTTCACGCCGTTGTAGATTGAATCAACCTTCTGATCCGGAAGGTTGAAGAGCCACTGCACTTCTTCCTTCAGCTGATTCGAAACCGCGATCACGTGATCCGCCCAGTAGGTCCCGTAACGTTCTTGTTCCAACACGCGAGTCGCGTTGCCCGGATAGAAGCGATTACCATTACGTCCGTATTCGGTGGAGTGCATGGTCAGCACGGCGCGCTTTCCGCGTCCCTGCTTGATCCAAGCGACGGCGTTCGAAGCCAGCCAGTCGTGCGCGTGCACGATATCAAAACGGCCGATCGAATCCTCGACGCCGAAAAACCGCGCGACGAACGCGCGGCACATGCTGCTGATGTCTTCGACGAAATCCGTGCGAGTGTCGTACGTGCACCGATAGTAGTGCACACCGTGGATCCGGTCATAATCGGGCTGACCGTGTCCACGCCGCGTAAACACATGGACATCGTGTCCACGCCGCTCCAACGCCGCCGCCAGTTCCGTGACATGAACAGCCACGCCTCCTGCGGCGATGGAATGAAGTGTTTCCCATGAAAAGAGCGCGATACGCATTTGATGACTCCGACTCCCCTGTCGAGCACTGAGATGCTTTATGTTAATCGGAAAACCTAGAATTACCACCCCTGCTGAAAATTTTTTCGTGTGTGTTGAAGATGCTCTCGCGTGAGTCCGTTCGCGTCAACAGTCATTCAGCAAAACAACGCTGAACACCGCATTTTTTTCGCGCTGAACCGCGCGAAGCCCGGCAGCACGCGCGCCAAGATTTCGACACTCGATGCATTCGGTTTAGCCCTGTGCCAATCAACAATCAGAATTGAGCAGTATCGATTACCATTGATTGCGAATCGCAATATTAAAGAAATTGCAAAGATTGGACTCATCACCCAAGAACTGACCAAACCATTCTCAGGTGCCAAATTGGAACTGAGTCTACACGACGACCTCGATTCAGGCCCCGGAGCAGCTATTCATAGATTGGGAGAAGAAAAGTGGTGCCTAGGGCGAGACTCGAACTCGCACTCGGGGTGAACCGAACCGGATTTTGAGTCCGGCGCGTCTACCAATTCCGCCACCCAGGCACACAGGAAGAGCAAGTCCGTTATTCCTGATTTTCCGCTTCAGGTCAAGCGCCTAGAACGGGCCAATCAAGACAGCCAGCGCCAGCCAATGACTTCGAGCGTTCCATCTGACCGGAAAGCATATGAGGCACCCAGCGGAAGGGGCGAATAACCGCCTCCATGACCGACAGGTAACCCACAGGCCACAGGGATACCCAGACGGTCCCCCACCTCGCCGAAGATCTCGCCCAGCGCCTTCCGGAGCGTTAACCGAGGTCTCAAGGGCACCATGCGGTCTCCCTTCCGGCTGGCCAACACGGACGGAACGGCATCTTCGCAGTCCGAGAAGGTCCCGAGAATAATCGCGCGAACTCCCTCGAACGCGCCCGCCTGCAAGAGCTGCTGCGTCATGCGGTCGATTCGATAATGGCTCTCGCCGATCTCTTCGAGAAACAAGATCTTTCCGTTCGCTCGAGGCTGATAAGGCGTCCCGACCAACGACGCCCACACAGAGAGGTTCCCGCCCACCAAGGGAGCACAAATCTCCGAAAAGGAATTGCCTGTCAGAAACTTGAGCGACTTCCACCGAGGGACAGCCAGTCCCTGAACGGCTTCGAGGATCCGCACCAACCCTGCGTCAGAAATCCGCGCGAACTCTTTGAGACCAGGCATGGGGGCATGAAGCGTCGACCACTTCCACTCGGAGACGACGAAGTCCATCAAAGCCGTGGAGTCGGAGTAGCCCACCAGGAGCTTCGGGGGCAACCGTTTGATCCGACGAGTCTCCCGCTCAAGCATGGGCAGTAATCGTGCCGCACCATACCCTCCTCTCGCCGACCAAAGAACGTCGATCTTCGGATCCACCGCCATGTCGAGCAGCGCACGCGCACGCGCCTCATCCGCGCCAGCCCAGAACAGGTGCTTCTTGAAACATTGAGGGTGAACCCGAACCTCAAGACCCGCATCGCGGATCCGGTCCACCCCCATCTCGAACTCGATCCGAGGCACGACCGAAGACGGCGCAAAGATTCCGACACGCATGCCGACTTCCGCGACTCTCTTCATAGCTCTTCTCCTTCGGCTAGCGCTCGGGTCAGCACCTTGATGCCATCCCCGTTCTTGCTCGAGACCCAATGCGCCTCCGCGGGATCGAAGCCGAGCCGACTCAACGCCTCGCTCGTCTCCCGCTTGCGGGCGGCACGCACAGCCTGCGTCTTCAGGGCGTCGCTCTTCGTGAAGACCAGAGTCACCCGAACACCAAGGTGAACAATGAAACGGATCGCATCCTCGTCCAGATCCGTGGGCCCGTGACGCGCATCCAAGAGGATCAGAGCACGCTCCAGCCCCTCATCTCCTTTAAGGTAAGCCTGAATGAAATGAGACCAGCGCTCCCGCTCCTCCGCCGAGACCTTGGCATAACCATATCCAGGCAGATCGGCGATGATCCGCCCAGCCTTGGGCCAGGCGTAGAAGTGTAACGCGCGCGTTTTTCCGGGGGTCTCACTGACATATGCCGCCTTGGTTCCGAGCAGCGCGTTGATCAAAGAACTCTTCCCTACGTTGGATCGCCCAACCATGGCAATCCGCGGCTCGCGTCGCCCTTGAAGGTTCACACCTTGAAGCGCGTTCTTGAGCCCGGAAAGATCTCCGACCGTCAGTATGAGAGGATTCGACATAGTCTCCTTGAATCTGTGGTCTTCGACCGACACTTCGCGCGGCGGGAACTGAAGACGAGCGAGTTTCCCAAACAAAAACAATGTACCTTGCCGCGAAGGACGGAGCAACCCGCTCGGTACATCCTTTGCTCAACGCCACGCACCACACTAACTCAGGAGGAATTTCATGCTTCAGATCCGAATTGAGGACCCGTCCGGTGAAACCCGTTACTGCCGACTGGAATGCCGCGAACATGAACCCGTACGCCTCGGCCGTGCCGCGGAAGCCACGATTCAGCTTCGCGATCCGACCGTCCAACCCATCGCCGCGAGACTCTGGCGCGACTGCACCTCGGAAACCGATGCAACGCCGGTTTGGATTCAAGCCGACCCTCAGTCCCCACCCATTCAAATCGGGGACCTTCAAGTCCGCGAAGCCGCCCTTCCGCTCCGCATGCCACTGGTCATTGGCGAAACGCGCTTAATCCTGGAAGAACAAGCCGACCAACCCCCACTCCCCCCGGCCCCCAAAGGTCTCCATCCATGGCTCACCTCCAGTGAGAACGGCGCCAAGCTCATCTGGACGGCCCGCAAAGCGGC
>CAYOWB010000003.1:55011-59119 GCA_964407515.1 uncultured Bacteriovoracaceae bacterium | reverse complement strand
GGCTGAGCTGGGTCGTAACCGGCCTGGCGCTTCTCGCGGGTGCGTCGCTCCAGTTCTATTCCATCTCCAAATGGAGCAGTGGCGCGTGGGGCCCAACCCATTGGCAGGGACTTCCAGTCAACATTCCGGCTGGGCCAGGCGCCCTTGGAGGAGCACACTGGGACTCCCCCGCCTCAGCCCTCAAGATCATTGAATCTCGGCTTCCAGGAGGAGTCGTCGCCGCTCTCCGCACCGTTGCAGAGTTTCTCGTTTCCAAGCCGTGGCTCTCACTTCTGGCCATCGGCCCATGGATGATCCTTTCAGGGTGGTTCTGGATCCTACTTCTGCCTCTGGCGGCCGCTGCGGCCGTTCTTGGAGGAATGACCGCAAAGCTCATGACTTACTATGCAGCTCCATTCGTGGGGCTCATTTGGCTGTCCGCCCTGTTCTTTGGCTGGAGGCGCGTGACCCCGCGTACGCGGGCCCTGTGGTTGCTGCTGACTTCGCTTCTTCTGGGGAGCGGAGGCCTCGAATTCCACTTTCTTACAGCGCGCGGCCGAGCACTCGCCACGGAAGCGAGAGCCTTGATTCCGTGCCTGAAAGGCGTCCCATCGTACGGACTCGTTACGCCCCAGTTCTTGCCCCTCTTGATGGAAGGTGAAGCCGGAAAGGTGAACCTCATTGACCGGGTGCTCACCGACCGCGTCCCAGCCCTGGAAGAACTGGGACAGAAGAATGGCCGCCTCTCGCAGCTGGGTTTTGCGCTCTTTTCTCCGGAATGGCCGAGGTATGAGGCGTCTCAGCCCGCGCTGAAAGCGCTTTCAGAACGCCTGCAAGGGTTACCGTCTTGGCGCAGAGTCGATTCGGGATGCCAACCAGTGAGCGAGAACCGGTCGTCCACTTCCGCTACCGGTGTCATGTTGTACGTGACGAGGGACTAACGGTTCTTCTTGGCCACCACAGCCCAAAACGGTCCTGACTGACAAACCGTCATTAGCCAACGATTGGGCTGCTCTCGGGGCAGCCGCTCCAAAGCCCAACCGCCAAACGGCACTTCCGTGGCGTTACTGAGCCATTCACGATCTTGCGGCCGAATCTCGCCCCGATACAGAGAAGCCTCGCCCTCCTTGACCACTCCATGTCGGCTCCAGATGATCGCATCGAGACGACTCGTGAGATCCCAAGCAAGCCCGACTCGGTCATCGAAATCCATCGTACGCGTGAAATCCCAGTCCGGCCTCCGCTGAGAAAGCTCAACTAAAACATCCGGAAGCCCAGGCTGCCAAACCTTCTGACCTGGATAGTTGCCAGCAGCCTCTTCAATGCAATCAACCCATTCACGGTACTTAGACCACGAATAACCGGGATCGATCTTCTGCTGCTGCAGAACAGTGGCCACCAACGCAACCACAACAAACAATGCCGTAACTCCGACCACTATTCGCCGTTCCACATCCTTGATGCCTAACTCAGTGATCAACAAAGCCAAGAGAGGCCAGAAGGTCAAATGACTCAACGTAAGAAACCAAGCCTCCGGCTTATCCACCCAAAGGAAGAACGCGCTGATGAAGGCGACAAAGGCACTGCCTACCCGCGCCAAAACCGGAAGTCTCTGCCCTTGTTGCCGCCGCACCACGGCCACACCAAGAATTGCCGACCCGGCAATCAGCGCCCAAAATACCGCTTTCCCTACGTTGAAGAACTTCGGCCACGGGGCCGCACTCCCCAGGGAGAGGAACATTCCGTGAAAGAGCGAGTATGCATCTGAGAAAGCCACGCGGCCTGGCCCAAGACGGCCAAACTGCACCTGCATCTGCTCCCAGAAGAGCGATGGATGCGCCAAGATGTACAAACACCACGGAAGAAGAAACAGAAGTGTCCAACCACCCACGGTCAGACACCGTCCGATCCAGGCCCTCCAGGAAAATCCGCCTTCCCCATCCAGTAATGCCACCACTACTGCGGGAACCAGAATGATTGCTTCGAAGTGTGTGTAAGCCGAGAGCGCAAGAAGGCCAGAGACCACATAGAGCCTGCGCCGGCCAGACGACCTCGAAAGCTCCATCAAGGCAAGCAACCAGAACAAGCCGATCCACATTTCACTGCGGACCACGGAGGTGCCCCAGCGGTTCACCGGATCGAAAAGTGCAGCGAGGGCCACTGTCGTAGCGACCAGCACTCCGCCCCTCGTCCGTGTCCAAAACCAGAGAAGCGCCGCCCAGACCGAGAGCACGACAAGACTGAGTGCCTTGATCAGCAAGGCTGGCGAGACTAAATTTCCGACGCCAAGCTTCGCAACGATTCCGAAGAACAACGGCAGCAACGGCATCATGTTGAAGTTCGCAATATCGTACGAAGGAACAAAAGCAGCTTGTGAATGCATTCGGTAACGCGGAGGCCAAGCTACCAGATCAAGCCCCGGTAAAAAAAAAGCCGACCCGTCAGGCCAAGGAACAGGAACGAATGACAAACGACTGAATGCAAACCAAGTCCAGACAGCGGCGCTGGCCACGATCACGAAAGGCCACATCCTGGCGGCAGATTGATGATTAGCCTTCATGAACGATCTCCCATAATCAGCGATCTTCGCGATAACTCCAAAAGCCGCGCCACCGATGATATGCGGTCAACCAGCAATACTTTGCTCGTGGCCATTTCCCCAACATCAAGAAACAGAACGCACCTGCCGACTGTTTCAGCACCTTGGCCGCCCAGTGCCCAATCAGACCATGTTTACGGCAAAGTGCCCCGAACCCTTCGGAGTAAAGTCGGACCTTGTGATCCGCCATGCTCCGAAAATCGACCATCGGATGATAGACATGAATACCAGGGTCAAACACAATCGAAGCCCCCGACTCCATCACCTTCAACGCGAGATCGGTGTCCTCACCCGATCCCCAACGAGCACCCACCCCAAACCGCACATCAAAGCCCCCCACCTTTTCAACGAGTGAGCGAGGATAGAACTGGGCGATTTGAACTCCCAAGAACGCTTCCGGCAAATTTCGCGAAGACAATACTCTCATGACCGGCGGATACCGCAGAAGCGTTCGTCCTAATGCAGGGTCCAAAGCCACGCCAAACACTCCAATCTTGAAGTGCGCCTCAGCGAGTTTCTGGTAGGCATTCTCCAGTGCGTTTTCTTCGTACCAGCAGTCGTCATCCGAGAAACAGACCACGTCACCGGACGCCACTTGTAGCCCGGCATTTTTCGCCAATGCGAGCCCACGGACCTTCTGCTTGATATGTCGGATATTCAGGCTACTGCCAAAGGCAGCAAGAATCGGAACCAGCCGGTCATCATCGTTCTGATCGACAACAATGACCTCCATTAGATCGCTCTTCACTGTCCTAAAACGTTGGTCCATGACAGACCGTAACAAGCGACCCAAATCCTGCGTGCGCTCAACAGTGGGGACAATAAGAGAAAACTGCATCTTCACCTCAAATACGGATCCAGCTATCCGGCACCTGGTCCCTTGAATCCTTCGAGTCTGTCGCAAACCACCGCTTCGGAGCCACCACTCGCTTTCCCGGAAAAGCAGAAAGCCAGGCTCCCCACCAGCTGAAGCTCGAGTTGGCGATGACAAAGTGCTTGCACGCGGACATCAATCGAAGATCCTCACAAGGCTCATCAGCACTGTTATGATCGACATAGGTGACCGGATGGGACGTCTTTAGGTTTTCACGAACCCAGGGGATATCATCTGAGAACACGTAGAGGTGTGGTCGTGTGACGACCTGGTCCAGGCGCGATAGACCTTCCCTATAGTAGTCCATCCCACATGCCCCATGAACAGCCGCCGTTACGGGGTTACTCACATAGTCCCCACGCCGAATATGGACCGCGACCGCCTCGCATGCCTGGATTTCGCGGAGCATCTCTGCATTACGACCGGCCGGAGGCACCTTCAGTACAAGATCCTTCCGGATCACATCAGCGTGATCAGAGAAGTACCTCTCACTTTGCCAGTAGCCCCGAAGACAGAGTCCGCGAAATCTAGTTGGAACTCGGATCTCCTGATAAGAATGCTGCCTTTCCTCATCCAGGTAAACTCCGATAAGTGGAAGCGACGCCCGCGCCAACCGCCGGGTGTCGCCCGAGGTTGCTGCCCAGATCGCGCAGATC
>CAYOWB010000003.1:41913-55001 GCA_964407515.1 uncultured Bacteriovoracaceae bacterium | reverse complement strand
GCCCGCGCCAACCGCCGGGGCCTAACTTTGAAAACAAGTGACTCCAAGCACGAGGCCCTTCGCCCGTGGACGGAATAGCGGTCCAACAGAAAGCGTCTCAGGGAATAAGCTTGAAAACTCGCATCATCCCACACGAGACCATGACCAGTCCGAAGAGACAATGATCGCCCCACAGCATACTGAAACAGCTGGTTCCCGAGTCCGCCGAACACATGAGTGACAATCATTTCAGATCTCTCATCTGACCATCCTTCAGCTCGACCACTCGATCGGCGTACTTCAAGATCGCGGGCCGATGCGAAACGATAACGACGGTGCACTTCTCGTGAAGCTGGTGTACCAACTCAGTCACTAAGCGCTCAGACTCCTCATCTAGATTCGCTGAAATCTCATCGAGAATGAGCAAACTCGGTCGACGAAGCAACGCCCGAGCTAACGAGAGACGCTGCTTTTGCCCAGACGACATCCCCTCGCCATTCTCGGAGACGACCGTATCGAGCCCGGCTGGAACTGCCCGAAGCCAATCTCCCATACCAACCGAAACCAGTGAATCGACTAGCTCCTCGTCCTCGATTGCTCTTTCCGCACCATAAAGCAGATTATCGCGCAACGACCCGGCCTGCAGGAAAGGTTCCGGACCTACGTACCCGAGACGGGCCTTGGCGACCGCAACATCGCCCTCGGTCGGCTCGACCACCCCCAGGAGGAGTGCCAACAGCGTCGACTTTCCTGAACCGCTCGAACCAACGATCCCCATTTGCCGTCCGGCGGGCAAGGAGAAGGAGACACCACGAAGGACCCAAGGGGCATCTTCGGAGTACCGGAAGGAAACATCTCGCACCTCAATCGAAGGCGGGACACCTTCGTCCCTTTCGGCAAGCGCCGAAAGACGTGGCGCAGCAGGCTCAACATAGGTTCCACCAGTCAGCGTCAACGCACGGACCGGATCGACTGCGAGGTGAAGGTCGTTTCGGTTGAATCGACCGAAGAACGCCATTGCGCTCGCGAACTGAGGATACTGAGACGACAGCACCCCACAACTTTGTGCAATATCGCCACAGAGCTGAATGAAGCGCATGAACAGGTAAATGAACCCAAGGAACGCCAGATCCTCGACTGTCCGATGCTTCGCCTGCTGGAGAATCAGGGCCAGAAAGAGAAATACTCCTAACACCTGAGGAAGAATAGCGCTCACCTGAGTCAGGAACGTAGTACGCAACAGACTCGACGAGTAACTGAGCGACCGTGAGACAATACGGGCTTGCTCGACCTTCTCCGTCCTGAGGATCTTCACCAAGAACCAATTTCTGACCAGCCGAACTCCTGCCTCATTGATTCTCGCGTTATCAGCAAGAACCCTCTCGGAGATACCCTTGACCTGTCGATAAACGAAGAAGACGATGGCAGCCACGATCGCCATTCCCGCCATACCAATCAGCATCAGTCTCGGAGATTGCCAGAGCAGATACCCGCCAATGAGAGAAGTCTGAAGCAGAAGAGGAATCAACAAAGCAAGAGTGAGGCAGAAGCTCCGTGTCTTGGGGATGACCTCCGAAAGCCGCAGATTCAGGTCCGCCAGCGAACAGTAGCCTCGCTTGAGCCAGAGTATCTCATAGAAGCTCAGCAGCTTCAGGCGCGCATCGATCACCGACTCGGCCACGGCCGCGCTCTGGGCCGACAGAAGCTTGAATCCTCCCCGAAACAGCCCGAGCAAGATCAACATGAGCGCCAAGCCCTCGATTGAGCTGATGTGAAGGTCCAACCCCAAAGGCAACGAGGCCCTGGAATTTGAAATTCCGAGGATCTGAAGCAGCAAGGCGATAAAATAGGATAGGCCGAGCTCCACGCCTGCCAAAGCGATTCCGGCACAAGCTCCCACCGCAAACCAGAAGGCCGCTTTCCGACCGACGAAACGTAGAATCTTCATCTAAAAGAGCCTCCGCCACGTGAATTCATCCCAGAACACTTCCCGATCCCGCATCATCCCTGCAAGCACCGTCAGCCCTATTTCCTGTCGTGCCCGCGCTCGTTTCAACAAGCAAGCAAGCCGCTTACGAGCGACAACTCGACGTAACGCCTTTGGAGAAACCCACTTCACCCGTTCATTGGCTGCCAGCAATTGATCGCACCACCGAGAAACGTCACGAAAAGTACACTGAACACCGTCCCAGATCCCCTTACCCAGTGCGGCATGAACAGCCAATTCTTGATCGGTCGGCTCAATCCCAAGCTGTGACAGCTGTCTCCGCCTCAACAAGTTCGCATTCTTGAACTGATCCGCGGAATACTTGGCACCCACCTGCTGACCATGGCAGCGATAACGCACTAGGACGTGCGGCAGATTGGCCATTCGAAACCCCAGCTCCGTCAGCCGACACCACAACCCATAGTCCTCTGCGTGCACCAGCTCAGCAGGATATCGGACCCCATGATCCACAAACAAGGATCTCCTCATCATCACCGTCGGATGAGCAAAAGCCGTATCGAAAAGTAAAGTCGCCCGAACCTCATCAGGGTGCGCGGGATACCGCCCTCGCCCTGAGACACCACCAAAGAACCGCGTATCACCGCCTAATACAGCGACTTCCGGATGCGCAGCCAAAAAAGCCGTCTGCCACTCCAGTCGACGTAATTCAGCCACATCATCTGAGTCCAAGCGAGCAATCAGATCACCACGAGCAAGTTCCGTCCCTCGATTCAAGGTAGCGATCAGGCCGATGTTAGACTCGTTTTCGACCAGACGGATCCTCGGGTCGGAGATGGCACGCACCACCTCGGCGCTCCGATCAGTGGAGCCGTCGTTGATCACTAGCAACTCAAAGTCGGAAAAAGTCTGACTCAGGATGCTTTGAATCGCCTCTCCAACCCAAGGTGCGGAGTTGTACAAAGGCATCAACACTGTGACCGCAGGCGAGCCGCCCATTCTCGATGATCTCCGTCCTTTGGAGTTATCATTGGGCGGAGGTCTATGCCAAGCTTCAACAGCGTCGGTCACCTAGACTTGCAAAAAGTTTAGTGATAGCCAAAATTCAATGATCGTCACCGAACTGTACAACGGCCAGGGTCTGGGGAATCAACTCTGGAGCTACGTCGTCACTCGCACTCTTGCGATGGACCATGGCCGATCGTTTGGCATTATTGGACGAGAAAAGTTCAAGGGCCACGACTTCCTCGCCCTTGATTTCGGAGAACCTGTCTTCGGCGGCAAAAGCCCCGAGGGGGGCCCCCCAGAAGCACTTCCCCAGGGGATTGAGCACTATTACGTCGAAAAAGACGTCTGGTATGAACGCTTCAATTGCGACATCCGTGATTATGATCCAGGCTTACATGCCATTCCGGACAACACCAAGATCGAAGGCTACTTCCAGGCCGAGAAGTTTATTTCACACCGAAGAGCCGACATTCGCCACTGGTTGACCGTCAACCCCGAACATGACTGCTACGATTTCAGCCAGGACGATCTGTGCATCCTTAACGTCCGGGGCGGAGAATACCGCGGGAGCCCCGAGCTGATCCTTCCCAGGAAGTACTGGACAGATGCCGCAGCCAACATGCGGAAGCTGAATCCCGCCATGAGGTTCATGGTCATTACCGACGACGTGAAGTATGCCCGCCGTCTGCTACCGGAGTTTCCAGTCCATCATTTTTCGATCGGAAAAGACTACTCCATCATCAAGAACGCCCGGTATCTCGTTCTTTCTAACTCCAGTTTCGCGTTCTTCCCCGCATGGACCAGCGAAACGGTTCGACAAGTGATTGCCCCCAAGTACTGGGCCAGACACAACGTCTCGGACGGCTTTTGGGCCTGCTCATTCAACATCTACAGCGGCTGGCTCTGGCAGGACCGCAATGGTGGGTTATCTACCGCCGAGCAATGTATTGCCGAGCACCAGGAATACTGGGTACGAAACCGACTCGATCTTCTCAGAGGTCGGCCTCTTGCTCCAACCCCTTCCTTTATCCGTCGCCATCTGAGCGCTCTGCGGCACCGCCTATCCACTATGAAGAGGAAGTACTTCTGATCATGCTTCCCCGAAAGACCGATACGTTCTTTATCATCTCGAATTACAATACCGATCCGGAACCCTACACCAGATACTGCAACGACTACCATATTTACGACCAGTCGCCCGACCCAGACCTGCGAGCACGGCTTAAATCCAAATACGAAAAGATCTCGTTCGTGCAGAACACCGGTCACAACATCACTGACTATTTCCGATTCTTCATCGACCACTACGATCGACTTCCCGCGTTCATGATGCTGGCCAAGGGAAACCTGATCGGCCGACACGTTACCCAGGAATACTTCGACCAAGTCTACGCCAATCACTCCTTCACGCCGCTCTATTGCGACCGCCGCTACCGCGCCAAACCAGGTGCCGCCTATCAACTCTTTGACGGGGCATTTCTGGAGATCAACAACTCCTGGTATGCCTACACGAAGCCCCACCGTTACTTCACGAGCTACAACGACCTTCTGCGATTCCTTTTCAAAGATCCGATCCTTCCGGAATGGTGCCTCTTCAGCCCCGGTGCTTGCTACATCGTCTCGGCGGAACAGGTCCGGAAGTACCCAAAGGTTTTCTACCAGAATCTCATGAAGATCCTGTCCTACACCTACTTTCCGGCCGAGGCGTACATGGTGGAGCGGCTGCTTCTCGCTCTTTTCTGCGGCCATTTCGAACTGAATGAGCACGTACTCGACGAGAAGGCGTTTGATACCCAGCTGGCTGAGGCCGAGCTACGCAACAACGGCCTCCACACCACGCTGGACAAGCTCCGCCGTCGGCTCTCCGGATACCGACGCGTTTATCAAACGTTCCTCATCCAGCATTGCAGTCGCCTCTTAAGACCCAAAGCAATTCACTCCGAGGATACTCATGGCCGTCTATGACTCAGTACTCTTCTTTAACGAGCTGGACCTCTTAGAGATCCGCCTCAATGTCCTCAATGATTGCGTGGATCACTTCATCATCTCCGAGTGTGATGTCACCTTCTCAGGCCTTAAGAAGCCCTTCTACTACCTCGAGAACGTCGACAGGTTTAAGGCGTTCCAGCACAAGATCATCTATCAACAGATCACCGACACGCCCTCTCAGTACCGTAGCCTTCCCAGGATCGCCGAGCCAGCCAATGAAGACCAGCGATGCCTGAACCAGATCTTCGACTTCATCGAACAGGCACCCAACTTTCCGAAGGACGAGGCGCACTGGGGCCGTGATTTCTTTCAGCGAGAGTGTCTGCGCCGTGCCTATCTCCAGTGCAAAGACGACGACATCATCATCTTTTCGGACGTGGACGAAATCCCGAACCCCAACACTCTCAAGAAGCTTCTCACACGGTTCCCGACCGACCAGATCTTCACTTTGATTCAGAACGAACATCCGTACTATCTGAACACCTACCAGCGCGGCGACTGGATGGGGCCTCGAGTCGCTAACTACCGGACGCTGAAGAACCTCTCCTTGAATAAGATTCGGACGATTTGCGGTAAGCGCAAGACACTAGTCGATACATTAGACGTCGAAGACGGCGGCTGGCACTTCTCGAATCTGGGTGGCCTAGACGCACTCGTTCGAAAGATTGAGTCCTGGGGACACCAGGAACTGAACACCCCCGAAGTGAAGAGGAACTTAAGGAGAAATGTCGCGGCAGGTCGCGACGTATTTGAACGCAAGGGAGTTCCGAGGCTTCGCCTCGTCCAAATGACTGCGGAAAACCTCCCGGATTGGGTCGTCCGGAACCAAGGCAGATTCCAACACCTGATTCGAACGGCGCCATTCACCTCGGACCGGCTTTATTCTGTGCAAAGAATAGCTACGAAATGCATGACTCGCTTGAGGACAGCATTCAGGAGAGTCTTTCAATGAATCTCCCTCCTCTGGACGCACTGGTGTCGATTGGCATCCCGACCTTCAATCGGGCCGACTGTTTGCGCCGGATTCTACAAGTCGCCACAGCTCAAACCTACCCGAATCTGGAAATCATCGTATCGGACAACGCATCAACGGATGGCGTGACGCCACTCATTGTCCAGGAGTTTCAGGCAAGGGATTCCCGTATTCGCTATATCCGACAGGAGAAGAATGTAGGAGTCATTGAAAACGCGGCGCACGTACTCGAACAAGCGAACGGTCACTACTTCACGTGGTTTTCAGACGACGACTGGCGCTCCCCTGAGTTCATTGAACTTCTGCTCGCCGAGCTGGAAAGACAGCCGACAGCCCAGTTCGCCTTCTGCGATTACCACGAGGTGGACGAGTCGGGCACCATGGTTCCAGGATATCCAGGATCGCATCTCGGCGTATTCCGACCGTTTACCTCTCATTCGAAAACCCTGCGGACACTTTCCTACTTCTGGGAAGAATCCTCACGAGGCAAACAGAATCTCTTTTATGCCTTGTTCCGCACCGACTTTTTAAGATCGTTTGACCTTCGGGAACTCAGCGCCGGACACTCTCGCCTCAACATGGATAACCTGCTGATCTACTCAGCCCTGCAAAAAAGCCTAGTTGCACTGAGGCCCGAAGCGATGTGCACGCTGACTTGCGGTAACCCAAAGTACTACCTGGCTGCGCCCTCTCAATCCCTTTATAGCCGCCTAATGGGCCTGGTCCGAACGGTCCTAGATTCCGGACAAGAACGCCTATCTTATATCCGCCTAACCTCAAGTCCTTGGGTCAGGGCCGCCCTGTGGCTTGCGTGGCTCCCTGGCTTGGCGAAGAGCCTACTGGTAACAAGCGGCAAGGTTCTCGAACGGCGCCTGAAGCGCGGAGCCGCCTCCTTCGAGCAGGGCTCTCCGAGCAAACTTCAACTACCGAACGTCACTCTCATCGCGGTCGCCACAAAAGAAGTCGAGGAGACCCTACTGGCCCTGAAGTACAGCTGCCGAGGTGTCCATTTCGGCGCTGTGAAGCTCTTGTCGCACTATACACCCGCCGGCATGCCGAAGGACTTTCAGTTTTCGAGGATTCCTAAGATGGGAAGCATCGACGACTGGTCGAAGTTCGTGGTTTACGACCTCGGCAAATACGTAGACACGGACTACGCGCTCTTGGTGCACTGCGACGGGTTTGTCGTAAATCCTGAGTCCTGGCGCCCAGAGTTTTTCGACTACGACTACATCGGCTCCCCTTGGCCGTTACCCACTGACGACTTTTCATACCGCGACATCCACGGGAAGATCGTCCGCGTCGGGAACAGCGTCTCCCTACGCAGCAAGCGTTTGCTTGACCTGCCGTCCAAGATCGATATGCCCTGGCAACCTTTTCACGGCTTCTTCAACGAAGACGGCTTTATCTGCGTCAACAATCGTCATATCTTTGAATCCCACGGGATGAAGATCGCGCCACTGGAAGTAGCGAAGTATTTCGGACATGAAAACATGATTCCCGAAGTTCGCAACATCAAGCCGTTCGTCTTCCATAAGTGGTCCGGCAGTAACCGAAAGTACCCGGATTTCCGTCCACTCTTCAAGGATCGGCGCTGGAGGTAGTTCTATGCTCTTGAAAACACTCTTCTGGATTCTCTGGCTCGTCGTACTGATTCCGTTATCAGTGGACAACTATCTCAGCATTCCCTTCCGTGCCTATGACATCCGCGTCAATTACATCGGGGCCGCAATCATCTGTCTTCTTTGGCTGTTCACGAGCTATCCCTGGAAAGAACTCAAGAGCTACTTCGCTCAAAAGTGGACATGGGCCATGATGGGTCTCGGGTTAGTCGGACTCTTTGGAATCATCCACTCCACCAACACCGAGCGGGCCATCTTTTTCTGGATTTGGTCGATCGGCACCCTACTCGGGGTCCCCTTCCTCGCTCGTCTAGTGGGCAACCAGCTTGGTCATTGGCTTCCCCGCTCAGTCATTCTCTACACAGCCCTCAATGGCTTGATAATTCTCATCGATGGAGCATTTCTCTGCATCCCCACCCAGGGCCAATGGCATCTGGGACGCGTGATGATCTACCAGGGAGCTGTCGGGAACCTCTGTCGGCCTCATGCGTTTTACCAAGAGCCCGGCTATTACGCGGCCTTTGCCCTTCTGATCTTGCCGCTCACTAGCCTCTGGTTGGAGCAAGAGGTCTCTCGCGCGTGGCGGAACACCCTGCGAATATCGTACTACTTAATTGTCGCTGCGATCGCCCTTACGACTTCCCGCATGGGGTGGCTTGGGCTACTGGTCGTCGCCACCTTTGAGATCATACGCTTTTTGCGACAAAACAGACTGCAGCTCCCGTGCAAAAACCTTGCTCCCCTCATCGCTGCTCTCGCACTGGTCGCAATAGGAACGTCCGCCTTTGCCGTAAAGTACGTTCCAATCATCTACGCCCATGTTGGCAGGGGCCTGATCAACCCGGGACAGGATGGCAGTTTTGAATACCGTGTCTGGCGACTCAAAATGGGATGGAAGGTGTTTCAGGACAACTCCTTAGTGGGTGCAGGGCCAGGAAGTGCTGCAGCCTACCTGGTTGACAAGTACTCGGAGGAAATCGATCGCGTGGATCCAACCCGCGAAAAGGTGGGCATGCGAAATGACCCTCTCTCAATGAACCTCTATACGGAACTTCTCAGTGAATGGGGCGGACTTGGAACACTGGCCTTTTTTGCTGGCGTCATACTCCTTCTGTGGCCTCTTCCATTGCTGATACGAATCCAAACACTAGGGCTTCTCGCAGTGATCTACACCTCTACCCAAACACTGCCGCGCTTCGATCTTTGGCTCGCTTTGGGATGCCTAAGCCTAACTTTGTTCAGTAGGCCCCTCGACCAAAAAGCACGACCCAGACCGTCCGTGCAATAATCTGAAGATCGAGCCAAATCGACCAACTATCGATGTACTTCAGATCCAGCTTCAAGACATCTTCGAAGTCTCGGATCTGGTTCCGACCACTCACCTGCCAGAGCCCCGTCAAGCCGGGGCGGATACTCAGCCGTCGCCGGTAATGTGTTCTATAGCGCCTCACTTCGTCTGGCGTCGGAGGTCGAGTACCTACGACGCTCATATCGCCTCGAAGGATATTGAAGAACTGGGGAAGCTCATCCAAAGAGGTTCGCCGCAAGAGCGCCCCAAACGGAAATACCCGGGGATCGCGCTCGAGCTTGAACAAGGGGCCTTCCATCTGATTCTGTGCCGCGAGCTCAGACTTCCTGATCTCCGCGTCAAGCGACATGGTCCGGAACTTATAGCACTTGAAGGCTCGCCCGTTTTCCCCCACCCGGTATTGCTTAAAGATGATCGGTCCGGGACTTTCCTTGCGAATCCGCCAAGCGATCCAGGGATAAAGCACCGCAGTCAACAATAAGCCGATACTTGCAACGCCAATATCCATTGCCCGTTTCAAGAGCGCCTCTAAGGGCGTCATCAATGTGGTATAGAAGGTCACCACCGGGATGTGATCCAGATGATTGAAAGTCACCTTGGACTGAGTGAGGTCAAAAAGGCCCAGTGAAAGACGAACCGGAATACCGAGCTTTTCACAAAGGGCCACTTGCTCGGCAATTTCTTCGGCATCTAGCCGGTCGACACAAATCATCACCTCGTCCACCGGCTGCTTCTCTACGATTCGCCCTAGATCCTTTGCAACGCCAAGGATCGGTACGCCCTCGATCTCGCCTTCTTGAACCCGGTCTTCCACTTCGCGCAATAATCCGCACAGCAGGTAGCCCCAATGCCGATTCCGCCGAAGAACGGCAATCATTCGTTTCGCGTTGAGCCCGGTCCCGAGGATCAGGACGTGACGAAAGTTGTAACCCCGGCGCCGAATGGACGTCAGGAGCGCCCTGGCCCCAATCCGCTCAATCAAGACCAGGGTATAGTTAAGCCCGAGGAAAAGCCCGAAGAAGTAACGAGAAGTGTCCTTGGCTTGGAGCAAGAAGATCAACGCCCCCAGAACAACAAACTCAACCAGAAACGCGCGTAGAACCATCCCGATGATCGCGGAGTTTGTCTTGAGCCGGAGGGACTCATAAAACTTGAAATACGAGTACAGAACAAAGTGGAAAGCCAAGCTAGCAGCCAGAAGCCAAGAAACGGATTCGATCGATCCCACCGGCCCGGACAGCGAAAACCAGTCTGCCTTACGAAGCCCATAGGCGAGAAAGAAGGAGGCCATGCAAATGACCACATCCCCGACCTTCACAGCCGTCTGGACCTGCTCGTTGCGCTGCTTCAGCATCATCAAAGGATTAGCCGAATTCCGCGCCATCGTCTATAGTTCAGGTCAAAGTGAAAGCCTCGGATATGAAGCACATTCCCCGGACCCGGATCCTCGACGTATGGATCTCGGGCCTATCCATGAGCCAGGCGCTGGAAGCCTGTGAAACAAGACTCGCCGACCACTCCGGGGGAGCCGTGCTATTCGTCAACGTGCACCTGCTGGGCGAAAGCGGAAAGTCGGACTCTATTCGCCAGACCCTAAACTCTGCCTTCCTCGCTCTTCCGGACGGCATGCCGCTCGTCTGGGCTTCTTCACTTTTTGGGAGGAAGATCCAAGAGCGCACCTGTGGACCGGATTTCATGGCACAAGCTCTGCGCAAATGGAGTTCCATCCCCCACGGTTTTATCGGAGGAGACGAGGATTCCATGGCTAAAGTCCATAACTCCTTTGGAGTCCAAGGATTCTGCTATTCCCCCCCTTTCCGGCCGTTTTCAGAGAAGAACGCCAAGGACGACTGGGCCGAGTTCCTCAAAAGGTGTCCAAGCGGCCAGCCACCCCAAGTGATCTGGGTCGGCCTTGGGGCACCGAAACAGGAACAGTGGATCCACGTTGCCCGCCAGCTTGCCCCAGACACCCTTTTCTTCGGAGTCGGCGCCGCTTTCGACTTCTTAAGCGGGAAAACGCGCCGGGCCCCGTTTTGGATGCAGCACGCCGGACTGGAGTGGCTTTTTCGACTGGCGACTGATCCTCGCCGTCTCTTCAGCCGCTATCTGGTCACTAATACAGTCTTTATTTTCCGAGTGTTCCGGCAGGTAGTCTGCAAATCAGGAGAAAACCCATGAAAGTTCTCCTAATCCACAACTACTATCAACAACGGGGCGGTGAAGATCAGGTATTTGAGGCCGAGCAAAGGCTTCTCCAACGCGCGGGATTCGAGGTCCACACCTGGACGGACAATAACCATCGTATCCGGTCGGCGTGGGATCGCATCAAGACAGCCTGGCGGACGCCTTTCAACCCGGAGTCTCAGGACGCTCTAAAGAAGGTGCTCAAGGAAAACTGGCCCGACGTCGTGCATATCCACAACACCTTTCCGCTGATTTCACCGTCCATCCTGGAGACGCTCCATGAAGCCCGTATTCCGACGGTCGCAACTCTTCACAATTTCCGGCTCTTCTGTTCAAACGGCCTGCTTCTGAGAGACGGAAAGCCGTGTGAAGAATGCCTCAAGAGCGGTTCAGTCTATCCCGCAATCAAGCACGGCTGCTATCGCTCTTCACGTCTAGCCACTTTACCAGTCGCCCGTCTGATTTCCAGCTATGGCCCGAAGTACTGGAATGAGCGGATTGCAAAGTTCTTTGTACTGTCCGAGTTCAGTCGGCAGAAATTCATCCAGGCTGGCCTCGATCCCAGCCGATTGATCATCAAACCGAACTTCACGACACTTCCTGAGGACCTAGGCCAGGCGCCCGACTACCTAGCAACAGAACGAAACCACGCCCTCTTCATCGGAAGGGTCAGTCCGGAGAAAGGCGTGGCAACTCTTATTGAAGCCTGGAAGAGGTGTCCTTTCCCGCTCCGGATCATCGGGAATGGTCCTCTTCGTAATGCACTTGCCAATCAGGCTCTAAGCAATGTGACGTGGTTAGGGAGTCTGGACAAACGCGGAGTTTATTCCGAACTACAGAAAGCCCGTATTCTCATTTTACCATCAGAGTGCTTCGAAAACTTTCCAGTTACCCTTGCCGAAGCGGCATCCATGAGAGTTCCCGTTCTGGCAGCTCGGATAGGCAGTCTACAGAGTTGGATTACTGATGACGAGAATGGCTGGCTTTTCGAGCCTGGAAACGCCACTAGCCTCGAAGCACGCATATCAGCGCTTTGGAGTGACACCGAAAGGCTGAGCCGCGTTTCAAGGGCAGCCTACCAAAGGTTCCAGTCACAATTCAGCGCCGAAGCGGGCCTTGTCTCACTCCAGGAAACGTATTCGAGCTTAAGGGATCATCGCTGATCATGTCGACACCTCGCATCTCAGTAATCCTACCGGTCTACAATGCATCCACGACTCTGGTCTCGGCCGTCGAAAGCATTCTCACTCAAAGCTTCAAAGACTTTGAACTCATCCTAATCGACGACGGATCAACCGACGGTAGTAGATCCATCCTGAAGTCGTTTTCCGATCCACGGATCCGTGTATTAACGAATCCTGGAAATATTGGACTGATCGCCACGCTGAACCGAGGTCTAGACGAGGCAAGAGGCGAACTGATTGCCAGGATGGACGCGGACGACATCAGCCTACCGCGCCGTTTCGAACTGCAAGTGCGCTTCTTGGATACCCATCCCGAGATTGGAGGCGTCGGCTCGTGGGCGAGGGCCTTTGGGGCGTCCCGGCAGTTCTTCTTCATGCCAGTGACCGCTTCAGAAGTGTCGGCCACATTGCTGTTCAATACTGCCCTAGTCCACCCCTCGGCACTGGTCCGCAGGTCTTGCCTTTCTGATACACGTTATGACTCAGCCTTTCCACATGCGGAGGACTACGCATTCTGGAGCACCCTTTCTTGGCGCGGCGTGAGGCTAGCTAACCTACCCCAAGTATTATTGAGATACCGTGTCCACGCCTCTCAAGTGAGCCACCAGTACTTGGCGACTCAGCGGCAAAATAGCAATTCCGTCCGAGTAGAATGGCTGAACCGATTAGGGCTAACCCCTACCCCCGAGCAGCTTGCGCTTCACTCCGCCTTCGCAGCAAAGGCCTATGGAGAACTGGTGCAACGGCAAGAAGAACTCGAGGACTGGCTGGGTTTGATCTTGTCTCGAAACACTGCTACTCAACTATTCCCGGAACGTGAACTCAAATCCTTATTTGAGCGGCGCCAGACCGCCTTACGCTCATACAGGCTGCTTCGATTCCGCAGGCACGGAAA
>CAYOWB010000003.1:0-41745 GCA_964407515.1 uncultured Bacteriovoracaceae bacterium | reverse complement strand
ACGCCGGCGCCGGCGAAAACACCGCGAGCTGTTGATCGATGCGACTGACTTTCGTCATTATCCTCTGCGAAAGTTTCTTCTAGACCGTTATCCCATCGTGGCTCGGCGCGCGTCTCCCTTATCCCTTTTGTCCTTTCGTCTTCAACGGCCTGCCCGACTTGTCACCCACGCGCGAAGGATCCTCAGAGACCACTTGGTCATTGAACGCGATCACCGTTATTCACCAGTTGAGGTTTCACCCCTGGCGCGAGCTGTCTACCTCCGCGGCTATTGGCAAAGCGACCGCTACTTCTCCGATATCTCGAGCACCATTCGGAAAGAACTAACCTATCCTGAGCCACCGACCGGAAAAAATGCCGAGCTCCTTGCTCGTATCAGGGAAGAAGATGCAATCTGCCTGCATATTCGCCGCGGAGACTACGTATCGGACCCCCATACGGCTGCATTTCACGGAGTCTGCAGTTCTGCATACTACGATCGCGCCATCGCCCGTCTGCTACCTGTGGCCAAAAAGCCGATCTTCTACGTCTTCTCGGACGACCCGGAATGGGCCCGATCAAACATCATCCCCCCGGGCGAGACGATTTATGTCGATCATAACTCATGCACGGAACCCTTCGAGGACCTCCGGCTCATGAGCGCATGTCGTCACTTCGTCATCGCGAACTCAAGCTTCAGCTGGTGGGCCGCATGGCTTTCCGACCGGGCAGGAAAGCAAGTAATCGCTCCCCAAAAGTGGTTTCAATCCGAAGAGAAGGATACTTCGGATCAGACCCCGACAGACTGGTACCGCATATAGGAGAACGTCGTGAAGGTACTGTTCTTCACCAACTTTATTCCGCCTTATCGAGGGCCGGTACTGAAAGAGCTGAAGAAGCTGATTCCCGGCCTGCAGATCTGGCTTTCCACGCCGATGGAGTCAGACCGCGCCTGGAAGGCAAACTGGGACGGACTGGACGTCCGCATTCAGAAGACTTTCTCCTTCGCCGAACGGCGACGCCACCCGCACGGCTTTCAAGATAAAGTCCAAATCCATATCCCGTGGGACACGCTTCCGATTCTATTTCGCGAGAGGCCCGAAACCATCCTCACCGCCGAGTTTGGGATGCGGACACTGCAGTGCGCCCTTTACAAACTCCTCCACCCTAGGACTCAGTTCATCGTCTGGGCAACCTTGTCCGAACATACTGAGAAAGGACGGGGTGTCTTTCGCCGGTTGCTCCGCCGCTTCATTCTCAAAATGACGGATAAAATCATTGCAAACGGCGAGAGCGGCGCACGGTATCTGGCTGGCTTCCAATTCCCAGATGACCGAATTTTTCGTGTCCCACAAACTACGGACCTGACCCCTTTCCTAAGTATCCAACGGGATCCGCTCCCTCAATGCCTACGATTTCTCTACTCCGGCCGGCTAATTGAACTAAAAGGTCTGCATCTGTTCCTAGAAGGCCTCATTCAAGCAGCCAAAAGAAACCCTCTCCGGCAAATCGAATGGTGGCTACTCGGAGATGGCCCACTCACCGAGAGCCTCCTCACCAAACCTCTTCCTGCCAACCTGCGGCTGATACATCTTCCCGAAAGAAGCTACGAGGAACTGCCTGTCATTTACAGTCAGTGCCATGTCCTTGCCTTTCCCACTCTGGCTGACGAATGGGGACTTGTGGTGATCGAGGCCATGGCCGCCGGAATGCCTGTACTCGGCAGCGACTTCGGCCAAGCAGTCGAAGAGCTGGTTGAAGAAGGAAAAACGGGCTGGAGGTTTATCACGACTTCCAAGGAAAAGCTGAACCAAGCGCTGGATCGCTGCCTGTCAACACATTCAGACGACATAACACTTATGGGATTTCAGGCTCGGGAGCGCGTTAGATCGCTCTCTCCGATTGAGATTAGTACTCGAATTAGAGATGCACTGGTGAAACGATGAGGCCTGCATCCATCGATGTCGTCATTCCAGTATTCAACGGCGAGCGGTACATCGAAGAGGCCCTGCGGTCGGTCTTCTCGCAATCGCTTTTGCCGACTTCACTTATAATCGTGAACGACGGATCGACCGACTCGACCGTACAGGTGATCGAAAAGACACTCAAGGACGCCCCTGCGTCCTTGGAAGTAAAAGTGGTCAGCCAGAAGAACAGCGGCCTTAGCAACGCCAGAAACACAGGCATCCGGAATGGTATCTCATCGTGGGTCGCCTTCCTCGATGCCGACGACATCTGGCATCCAGATAAATTACTGAAGCAGTGGAAGACAGAGGCTGAGTCAAAATACTCAAAACTTGGACTTGTCTACTGCGGTTTTCACGTCTTTTCGTCGGAAGAAAGGACAAGCCATGCCGCCACACTCCCCCACCCTAAACACCGCGGGCGGTTACTTCATGAGCTATACCAAGGCGTCATCATCACTGGTAGCGCAAGCGCTGCAGTCATCTCCCGTCAAGCTTTGAGCGAAGTTGGCCTCTTCGACGAATCGTTGTCCGCATGCGAAGACTGGGACTTATGGCTGCGAATTGCTGAGCGTTACGACATCGACTATGTACCAGAAGACCTTGTCGGCATCCGCGTCCACAGCTCGAATATGCAGAAGGACTTCAGCCGAATGGTCGAAAACGACCTTGCAGTCATATCCATGGCAAAGTCAAGGAACCCCGCCGACGCGAAACTAATCCGCAGAGGCTATCTGCACAAACTCACTGGATGGTCACCCGGCCGAGTATTGCCGCTGGTCTTCGGGGCTCCTCAGTTCACAAGTCAGTCGCTGGCCGAATGCTGGAACTGGCTGTTCCCCACCGTCCGCTCGAAAGTCATTTTCTTAGTGCGGTATCTCTTGATTAAGTTGCACCGGAGGCTCAAATGACCATGCCGTCGGTCCCTTTAATTTCGGTTCTCATGCCGGCTTACAATGCGGAAAGATATCTGCGCGAGGCGATTTCATCAGTCCTCCAACAGCGTTTTTCTAACTACGAGCTGCTTGTAATCAACGATGGGTCAACGGACAATACTGCCGGAATCGCACGGTCTTTCCATGACCCTCGAATCCGCATCGTCGAGAATGAGCGCAATCTAGGTCTGATCGAAACTCTCAACCGCGGCATCGAGGAGGCCCGCGGGCAATATATTGCCCGACTCGACGCCGACGACATTACTTTGGCAGGGCGGTTTGAAGCTCAGCTCAAAGTCCTTAGCCAAGACCCCCAGGCCGTCATGGCCACGGGCTGGGCACAGGTCATTGATACCCAGGGCCGGCTAAAATACACGGCACGGTGGAACTTTTCTCCTGAAGCACTGTACTACCTGCTTCACTTCAGAAACTGTATTACCCACTCAAGCGTCATGATTCGGAAGAAGGCGCTCCAACAAGTAGGCCCTTACTCTTCGGCGGCGCAACACGCAGAGGACTTCGAACTCTGGGGACGGCTTTCTCGTGTGGGAAGGATCATTCATCTTCGAAGGGCAGTGGTACGCTGGCGGGAACACTGTGACAGCATCTCTTCGGTCGCGACCGCCCCCATGTCAAAGACCGCACGTAACCAGGCGGCGCAAAATTTGACGCGAGCCCTAGGTACGCACCCCCCCGATGGTCTTATCTCCTTACTCCTGCGCGAGTCTGACGTTCTTCGATCCCAACCACCTTCCCGCCTGGTCCATGCGACGGAGCTCTTCCATGAAAGACTCGTGCAGTCTCTCCCGTCTTATTATGATCGTGACCGACTCCAAAGGTATCTTCGGAACGAAAGAAGAATTCTCTGCCACTTCGGCCATCCACTTTACCAGCGTCTACGCCTAAGCCGCCTACCGAGATTGCTGAATCGGCTTACTTCCGATTCCTTTTTCTTCTAGCTGTCCAGGCTTACCGAGCCCTGCTTGCAATATCCAATCATCTCATGTCTACTCATTCCGTGAATCAGCTCAAAGACCACCCTACGATTTCGGTCATTATCCCAACCTATAATCGTGCGGACACTTTGGAACTCGCGATCCGCAGCGTCCTTAAACAGACTGTCTCAGTGGCTGAAGTTCTTGTCTGTGACGACGGATCCACGGACAACAGCAAGGCAGTGGTCGAGGCGATTCACGATCCCCGAGTAATTTGGGTCACTGGCCCCAGAGCCGGGCGTCCCGCCATCCCCAGAAATCGGGGAATCATGCTTGCGAAGGGCGATTGGCTGGCATTTCTCGATAGCGATGACGAATGGCTTCCAACGAAGATCGAACGACAATTGGAGCGTCTACGCGGCACCAGAGCGCTGGCCTGCTGCACCAATGCGTGGAGATGGATACCAGGCACGACGGCAGAAACGCTCCTGCTGCCTACGCTTCCGTCAACGCTCACCACATGGGCCTTAGTCCGCTCTAACCTCGTAATCTGTAGTTCAGCCCTCATTCACCGGTCCCTCCTGCGACGAGTAGAAGGCTTTCCTGAATCACCGGAATTAAAAGCACTCGAGGACTACGGCCTCTGGTTACGAATATCAACGATGTCCCCCTTCGTCTGCCTGGAGTCACCGGAGCTCAAATATCGAGACACGCCGGCCACCAGCATCCGGACAGAAGGCCTGACCGACTCGCGGGACCAAGAGTGGGCGGTCATGACAGACTTCTGGCGGTGGCTTATTAGACGACATTGCCGGCAGATCTTCGGAAAACCGGGTTTGGTTTATTTTATTTGGTGGAGCGGCCGGCATCTGCAAGCATTGCGGGCAAAGCTCAGAGGACAGCTTTCGCACCGAAGGAAACCTTTGTGAGAGTCCTTCATTGCGTCGAGTTCTATCATCCCTCCAAGGGCGGAGCACAAGAAGTAGTTCGGCAGATCTCGGAACGATTGGCTCGCGAAGGGCACGATGTCACGGTGGCTACCTCCTGGTTGCCCGAACGTACCTTCACGGAACTGAACCGAGTAAAAATCCGTCAATTCAAAGCGAGCGGCAATCTAACTTTTGGCCTCCAGGGTGAAATAAACGAATTCCGGGAATATGTTCTTAGCCAGGGTTTCGACGTTGTTATGTGCTACGCCGCTCAGCAGTGGACCACGGACGCTCTTCTCGACATTCTGCCCCGTTTACCGTCGCTAAAAGTTTTCGTTCCGTGTGGCTTCTCTGGTCTGTATCGGGCTGAGTTTAGAGATTACTTCGAAAAGATGAAAGGCTGGATTCGGGCCTTCGATGCATCGGTTTACCTTTCGAATTCATACCGGGACATCGACTTTGCGCGTCAACACGGGGCTAGAAACATCACGATCATTCCAAACGGAGCCGCCGAAGAGGAGTTCCTACGGGAGCCGGCGGCCGACTTCCGAAAGAAGCTTGGGGTACCCGAAAACCACTTCCTATTGCTTCACGTGGGCTCACACACAGGAGCCAAAGGGCATGAAGACGCCATGAGGATCCTCATGGCTTCGGAGATTAGAGAAGCGACACTGCTGGTCGTGGGGAACGGTTTCCAGGACGGCTGCGCCCGACGATGCCATTGGCAAGCGTTCTGGCACAACTTATCGGCACGTATTGCGGGAAGAGGCATTTCCATTAGAAATTTGGAACTCGACCGCGAAATGACCGTGTTGGCATACTTGGCTGCCGACCTGTTTCTTTTCCCATCCAATATTGAGTGTTCCCCGATTGTGCTCTTCGAGGCCATGGCATCAAAAACCCCTTTCCTAACGACGGATGTGGGAAACGCATCCGAAATCGTCGAGTGGTCCAGGGGCGGGCAGATTCTTCCAACGGTAACGGACAAGTCCGGACAGGCCCATGCCATCATTGACGAGTCGGCCGCAAAACTGAGAGAGTTGAAAGACGACACAAAGCAGCTCAAGCAGTTGTCGGAATCAGGATACAAAGCATGGCAAGAGCGATTCACATGGCAGAAGATTGCCGAGCAATACCTGAAGCTCTATCAGCAGACCAATCAGTGACTCTCTTCGGGCCACGACTTCTCTAACTGCTGTTGGAACTCCTTAATCCATATGTCTAGCAATCTTAGCTCGCCCACAGAATCATCGAGGGTGAACCCCTTGAGAAATTGCCGTGCATTTCGAACTGCCCCATCGCGGGAAGGCAACACGTCCGAGGTAACGGCGAAGAACTCAATGTTAAACGTATTCTGCCAACAAGACCTCTGCACCGAAATCTTGGGGAAGCCCATGAACTTCGCTGCCTCCACGAAGTTCCTTCTCGTCCAACCCTCATAGTGGGTCGCCCATTCAGCCTCGTTCGATCCGAACAAATGCCGCAATCCGGTCCGCCTAGCTCGATCACTTTTCAGTGGATTCAAAACGCTTAACGCAGTCCTTGTGAAGTCAGGCACTTCTACATGAAGCTTTCCGCCCGGCCTTAACCAACGTGCCCAAGCAGCGAGCAGAGCCAAAGCGACGGGACGAGGAAAGTGTTCAAAAACGTGATGAAGGCGAATCTCATCCAGACTAGCGGCATTAAGGCGCAGCTCCAGTAAGTCGTGATGTACATCAGCCAGCGACCTCTCCTGAACCGTGTGCTCTGAAATGGGAAAGTCGATATTGACGTAACCAGACAGATATTTCTGGCCGCATCCCAAATGTATTTTTCTCAGCTCAACAATCTTTGGATGAACAAACGACATGAGTCAGCGTCCCCTCACGCGATATCGTAAACGATTCAGCTTATTCTGCAGCCAGTCTTTTCCCTGTTCGGTTAGCCTTCCCACATTGAAACGGTGCAACCAGCACCACGACTGCGCCGTCCTTTCGCTCATGCACGCCTCAAGTCCTGAATCGACCTTCCGCCAATCCCACCCCTGCCCGGCCGGATCGTATATTCCACTCCAGCGCTCCAGATAGGCCGCATAGTCAGCCTCAAACAAGTCGTTAGACTTTCTTACACTGACATTTGCATGACTGTAGTGATCAATGAATGCATCTCCACACGGCTTTATTAGCCATCCTCGCTGATGCATTTTCAAACAAAGGTCACCGTCAGCACAATAGAACTGATAAGGCTCTTCACTTGCATAACCCACTTCTGAAATAGCCTGTGCCAAATACAAGCCATGGTTTACAAAATGCACACCACCAAGCGTTCGCCCTACCCAATAGTCGGACATTTCCGGCCAGTTTCGCCAATAGAATGGAACTGCTCCTACCTTATTGCCAGCCGCCAGCTCCTTCTCAAAGAATTCAACCCCACCCGTAACTGCATCCGACTGCACTAAGCAATCGTCACTCACCATCAGAAGATACTTGCCGGAGGCAGCCTTGAAAGCGAGGTTTATGAAATAACCCCAGCTTCTTCTCCGCAATGGTTGTCCACGCCATCTCCCACGATTGTGTTGAATGATCGTTATGACGTCCCTTTGCGAGGCGAGCCAGCCGACTGACCCGTCGGAAGATCCTCCGTCAACGACGATAATCTCCCTTACTAGTCCGCCAGCTTCCGAGCGAATACTCTGCAGGGTCCTCTTCAAGAAAGCCTTCCTATTATATGAAGCTAAAACAACGCTTACTGTTGGTTCCACAGGATCAGCCCCATATTTACGCCCTCCACAAATAGGCATCATAACTAAGCGCACATCCGCGTTTCTGAAGTCTAAGACCTGAAAGCTAGCGACTCCGTTGTTACTCTTCAAGATGAATAGTGGCCTCTGGCCAGGCTGCCAGCTAGCTTCTGCGGAGCCGTCCTTTCCTGTTGACTTCCGCCATCAGCTATTCAACTCTCGTCAGGAATGTGCGGCATCACAGGAATATTGAATTTCGATGGCCGCCCCATCGATCTTCTTCACTTACAAGGTTTCACAGATAGCCTAAGTCATCGGGGCCCGGACGCAGCCGGCTATTGGATCTCGCCCACCAAACGCAACGCAGGACTGGGTCATAGGCGCCTCTCCATTCTGGACCTATCAGACTCAGGCGCTCAGCCCATGCACAGCAAGGACTACCGCCACCATATCTGCTTCAATGGCGAAATATTCAACTTCATCGAAATCCGAGAAGCTCTAAAGAAGAAAGGTCACTCTTTCTTGTCCGACTCCGATACGGAGGTTATTCTTGCCTCGTACCGGGAATGGGGCCCAGCCATGACGGACCGCTTCAATGGAATGTGGGCCTTTGCGATCTACGATTCTGTGGAAGAAAACTTATTTCTAAGTCGAGATCGCTTCGGAATTAAACCACTATTCTATGTTAACTCTCCGAACAGCTTCTATTTTGCGTCAGAAACAAAGGCATTCCGGAAATGTCGATCCCTAGCCTTAAGTATCGATTCTGATACTTTCACGCAGGCAATCATAAACCCATTCTCGATTGAGGGGACAGAACGGACTCTTTTAAATGGCGTGAAACGACTTCCAGCGGGACACAATCTTCTCGTCAGCAAGCATGAAACAAGGCTTTGGAGATGGTGGAACACTTCAGAGCATCTCGTAGACACGACCACACTGAGCGACGAGGAGCAAATCCTCCATTTTAAGGAGCTATTCTTTGATGCAGTCAAACTGAGGATGCGAAGTGACGTCCCGATTGGGACTTGCCTGAGCGGAGGATTCGACTCCAGCGCAATCCTCTGCACCGTCGCAGAAGTGGCGAGGGAGCACAACTCACGATCACAGGAAAACTGGCATAATGCCTATATTGCATCCTTTCCTGGCGCCGCAAACGACGAAACACAAGACGCAATGAGAGTCGTGCATCACACCAGCGCCAAACCACACTTAGTTCCAATCACAGAAGCAGACGCAGTGACCGAGATAGACAAGGTTTTGCACGATTTTGAGGAAATATACATATCGCTCCCAACAGCGATCTGGCGCACCTATCGCACGCTCAGGACTTCAGGCACAGTGGTCAGCCTAGATGGACATGGCGCCGACGAGCTCATGGGAGGATACAAGACTGAAGAGCGGTGCCTCTTAGAGAGTGCCCCTTCGCTGTTGCGTGCCCCCTTATCAAATGCATCCCTGTTTATGAGCCTGACTCATAAGATAGGACTGCACAGCGCCGCCAAGGAGTTTTGGAGAAATCATAGCTCCCTTCAAACCGTTCGTTCCAATACAAATCGTCTAGCGCACAAGCTACAGAGGTTCGGCATAAACCTCCACAATGAGGACCCCTACTCCGACCTCTTTAGCTTTAGGCAGCCCAATAACGACTTTCCTCTACCATTCGCAAGCTGCGACACACTTCCTGAGCATTGGAGCCAAGCGAACATCAATTACTATAAGATGTTTCACGCTGACACACTGCCTACAATCTTGAGGAACTTTGATCGCCTTTCAATGGCTCATGGAGTGGAATCGCGAATGCCCTTCTTGGACTGGAGACTGGTCTGCTTTGTCATGTCACTCTCAAGCGACGTAAAGTTTAGAGATGGCTACACCAAGTGGATCGCAAGACAAGCAACCAAGAACGTTGTGCCAGACACTATTAGGCTGAACCGTAACAAGGTAGGCTTTAATTCCCCAATGCCAGAGTGGCTCTCAGGTCCATTACGCCCCTGGCTTCTCGAACAGATATCAAAGAAATCGGACTACATTGATGTTGACTCGAAGAAGCTCCAAAAAATCCTAAGCAGGAAAACATCGACTCCGGTGGAGGCATGGACGGTCGTCTGCCGTACCTGGCCGATTCTTCATGGTCTCTGGTACGAACATAATTTCTTAAAGGGCTGATCGGCCCTTCATGAGTTACTTCCCGGAAGAATCTGTGATATTTCTCAACTAAGAGGAAACCCCATGCTTCGCTTCGCCCTGATTGGCTGCGGCCGCATAGCTCCTAAACACGCCGACCTGCTTTCTTCAAAAGGGATTCCCGACGCCACACTAGTAGCAGTATGTGACATAGTGCCAGAGCGGGCCCAGAAATTTGGAGACAAGTATAACGTTCCACATTTTACAGATTTGGAACGAATGCTTTCTCAGATGGGCGACAACATTGATGTAGTCTGCGTTCTGACCCCAAGCGGACACCACGCCAAACATTGTATCGCTGTGGCCCGACACGGAAAACACGTCGTAGTGGAGAAGCCGATGGCTTTAACATTGGCAGACGCGGACAGCATGATCCGCGAATGCGATGAAGCTGGCGTGCGGCTATTCGTGGTCAAGCAAAACCGCTATAACGTTCCAGTACAGCGACTCAGGAAAGCATTAGACGCTGGCCGCCTCGGTAAATTGGTACTTGGAACCGTACGGGTACGCTGGTGTCGTAGGCAAGACTACTATGACCAAGACAGTTGGAGAGGCACCTGGTCTCTAGACGGAGGTGTATTCGCAAACCAAGCGAGCCATCATCTAGATTTGCTTGAGTGGATGATGGGGGACGTTGAAAGCGTCTTCGCGAAATCTTCAACCGCCTTGGTCAACATCGAAACCGAGGACACCGGCGTCGTTATTCTTAGATTTTCGAATGGAGCTCTGGGGGTTATCGAGGCCACTACAGCCACTCGTCCAAAGGATTTGGAAGGCTCTCTCTCAATCTTAGGTGAAAAAGGTACCGTCGAAATCGGCGGTTTTGCAGTGAATAGCCTGAAGACATGGAGATTCGATAAGGAAACGGAAGACGACAGAGCAGCATTAAGTCTCTTTTCCGAGAATCCACCCACGGTGTATGGATTCGGACACCAGCAATACCTTACCCACGTAGTGGACTGCGTCAAGACGGGAAAAGCTGCCCTTGTGGACGGACTGGAAGGCCGCAAGTCCTTGGAGCTAATCACTGCGATCTATGAGTCGATCGAGACAGGCGAAGAGGTCTTCCTACGGTTTCGACCGAAGAGATGCCGTTTGGGAATACAAAGGACTAGAGAAAATGATCCCATTAGTTAATCTGCAATCACAGTATTCAAAGTTACGTCCGGAAATACTGGCTGCTGTAGACGAAGTCTTCCAGTCTTCGGCCTTCATTCAGGGCAAATATGTCGCTAACTTTGAAGAGAAACTGAAACGCTTCCATCCGGCCAAATCGGTCATTGGATGTAGCAACGGAACTTCGGCTCTTTCTATTGCCTTAGCTGCCCTTGGCGTAGGGAAGAATGACAAAGTTATAGTTCCTGCAAATACCTTTGCAGCGACGGCTGAGGCGGTCGTCCACGTAGGTGCGGAACCAGTATTTGTCGATATCGACCCGGACGACTACACCATCTCGCCTGCAGCCATCGAACAGGCACTTAGCCCCGACGTCAAGGCAGTTATTGCAGTACATATCTATGGCACCCCAGCCAAACTCAACCTAATTAAGGCCATTTGTGCCAGCCGAGGAGTACTGCTTCTTGAGGATTGTGCCCAGGCTCACCTGGCACAATTTAACGGAACGCCGATAGGTACTTTTGGAGACGCGGCAACCTTTAGCTTTTACCCCGGAAAAAACCTTGGAGCCTACGGCGACGCAGGCTGCATCCTTGTTCAAAAAGAAGAAGACGCACCCAAAGTACGAGCGCTGATCGATCACGGAAGAACCGGCAAGAAGTATGTCCATGATATCGTCGGGTCCAATCAAAGAATGGATGCGGTCCAAGCAGCCATTCTTTCCGTTAAAATGAAATACATAGAGGAATGGACCGAAAGACGACAAGCGCTGGCTCGATTCTATAACTCTCAACTGGAGAAGCTTGGGTATAAAACAATTCAGCCCGCATGCGGGGCCACCCCTGTCTACCACCTTTATACAGTCGAGGTATCCAATCGAGACGAGATTACCGGGCATCTGCTCAACAAAGGAATCCAGACAG
This sequence comes from uncultured Bacteriovoracaceae bacterium, assembly GCA_964407515.1. GTDB lineage: Bacteria > Bdellovibrionota > UBA1018 > UBA1018 > UBA1018 > CAYOWB01. The sequence goes on along the minus strand of CAYOWB010000003.1, from coordinate 30,059 downwards.
GCGTCCATTATCCAATTCCTTTGCACCGGCAGCCCGCATTTTCACCGTGGGGCCTGCCTGCCGGTTCTCTTCCTGTTGCCGAAAGACTTGCAGAACGGACCATTAGCCTTCCACTTTGTCCTGAATTGAGCGACCAAGCAGCAACACAAGTGATCGCAGCGTTTCTTGAGGTGGCCCATCCGTGAGTCCAGTTCGCGTATTGTTCTGCGGAGCAAAGGACGTCGCTTGCGAATGCTTGAAAGAGCTGTGTTCGCGTCGCTCGCAGCTTAATATCGAAGTTATTGGCGTAGTTCCCGGCATCGCAAGAAACGCCGATTTAGTCCGAGAGCACGACATCCGTTCCTTAGCGCGAAGCCTGGGAATCTCTCTTCTCGATGATCCGCCGACAGCTCATGGCTCTTGCGACATTTTAATCTCAGTACAATATCACCGGTTATTTACCGCTAGCGAGCTACTGTCAGCGTCTCGATATTCAGTAAACTTGCATATGGCTCCTCTCCCCGAGTACCGCGGAGCGAACCAATTCTCGTTCGCGATCATCAACGGCGATCAGGAATTCGGAACCACCCTCCACCTGATGGAACCAAGCAAGGCGGATAGCGGTCCAATTATTGCCCAAAAGCGCTTTCCCATTGCTCCCCGATGGACCGTCAAAGAACTCAGGGACTTCACGGTCGAGCAGTCAATACATCTATTCAAACAGACCTTACCCGAGCTCATCTCGGGTTCGGTTAAGACTACTAATCAAGAGGATATTCTTCCGGGCAAGCCGAGGCATTTCTATCGAAAGCGAGACATTGCGGAGGTCAAGCGCCTTGACCCCGCGTGGCCCTTAGAGAAAATTGACCGGTATGTCCGCGCACTCGATATGCCAGGATTTGAAAGGCCGTACTTTGAATATAACGGTGAACGCATCTACCTCACAAAGTCGAGTTTATAACTAGGGCAGATACCTTAAGATCTTAGGAAAGACTTCATTCATTCTCTTCTTAAATGAGAACTGAGATAAGGTGCGCCGTCTCCCCGCCGTCGCGATTGCCTCTCGCTCGGCTGGATGATTGATCAACCACTTCAACTTTTCCGCGCACTCTCCGGACGACCGAAAAGTGACCACCTCTTTGTCTTCTTCAAACCAATTCGACAGATTAGGCTTCCAATCAGTCAAGAGACAAGTACCCGTTCCTGTGGCCTCTATTAGACGAATGTTTGCAGCCTCTTCTCCAGCCCTGTCGATGTGAACGTTTAGAGATACCTTTGAACGAGCCAGCAAGCGATACATATCCAGTCCGAATGCTTTTCCACGGTTCTTCTGGCCTAGCCTCCACACATCGGAAAACTGCCGGAGACGAAAGCGTTTCAGTCGACTCAGCTGCTCCGAGCAACATGGACGCCATTCGTCCATTCCGCTAACCCAGAACTGGAGAGGAAATTTACGGTCAAGGGCCGCTAAAGTTGCCAGACGCCGATGATGCGCTCCTTGCCACAGGAATATAGACCCAACAAAAGAAGCCTCTATATCTTGCGTGACCAACCCAAGACGTTCCAAGACCGTCTCGTCGAAGCCATAGTGTAATAGCTCAGCAGGCATACCCTGGGAGGAATAAGACTGAGCCGTCTTGGAAAGACACGTGAGCATTAGATCGCAGCCTTCAAACATCTTACAGTCATTGATCGCTATGCCATCCCATCCGAACATAAGACGGATAAAGGGATACTTCCTACGTAGAGCAACTCGAAAGGCCGAGTTTACAATAGCGAAGTCATGAACAAAAACGATATCAGGTCGGAACTCGGCAATCTGTGCCTCCAAGATCTTCAAAGCCCAGCCCTCCGATCGGACAGCTATGCCGTTCTCTTTAGCCCAAGCCTTTTGCAGGCTCTCAGCATTCACGATGACCTCCATAACTTCGAAGTCACCGCGTGCCTCCAAATACCGTTTCCAGCTATCGGCGGAGGCGAAAGAGAACTCCATCAATTTCTGGTACTGTGATTGATACCCAGCCGTACTGAGCTCAGGATTACTTCCGTAAACCACGTCAAACACCACATCGTAATAGGAAGAAGCTTTCAAAAGTCTTGTTTTCGCCATATCTGACTCGCTATTCCGACGGCACATTAAGCCAGCGCTGCTGCAGTAAGAAGTAACCCTGATGCGGATCAGGCATTTTACCTGTGCCGAAAAAGTCCCCCTGCAGCACCTCGAAACTGCCGGCGTACATCAAGAAATCTGCCACTTGTTGCTGAGCCCTACCACAGACGTTAAACGAATACCGCCCAGCATTTAGAGGTAAGCGCGGCAAGGTGCAAACGATCCGCCCTTTGGCAGGAGCACTACTCCATGTGTCATCGGCGGCCGCGCTCCATAGATCCGCAATTTGCTCCCCATATGCTCCGTTCAGAGCAATCGCAGTTTGCATATCGATGACTGGCTTCCCATCAGATGACTCATACTCGACAACAAGTCTGACATCCTCTCCACTTACGACCGATTCGGTAATCCGTCCGGACCCCCTCCACCCAAGCCTTAGTGAAGCGAAATCTGCCATCCCCCGAGCGGTCCGTCCTAGACGACAAGTCGAGCGACATTCCACTCTGGGCGACATCCAAGTAGTGCTCGATTGCTGCTTTTGCCTTTCCATCAAAGGTCACCTGTCCATTACGCAGGACAAGACCACGGTTACAAATAGCTCCTACTGTGAGCATGTTGTGGCTTACGAAAAGGATAGTCTTACCCTCGCGTCCCGCTTCTTCCATCTTTCCGATACATTTCTTCTGGAACTGGGAGTCACCCACAGCCAGTACTTCGTCAACAATAAGGATCTCTGGCTCTAGATGGGCGGCAACAGCAAATGCGAGGCGCACATACATTCCACTCGAGTAGCGCTTCACCGGCGTATCAAGAAACTTCTCTACGTCGGCGAACGCAACGATTGCGTCGAATTTCTTCCGAATTTCCGCCTGACTCATACCCAAGACGGCACCATTCAGAAAGATATTCTCGCGGCCAGAAAGCTCGGGATGAAAGCCTGTCCCGACCTCCAATAGACTTGCAACGCGGCCGCGGAGGATCACCCTTCCAAGGGTAGGCTGAGTGATCCGGCTCAAGACCTTTAGCAGAGTAGACTTGCCAGCTCCGTTTCTCCCAATAATCCCAATGCGGTCCCCCGCTTGGACCTTGAACGAGACGTCACGCAACGCCCAAAACTCTTCTGTGTTCGGCGTCGGCTGAACCTTTCTACCTAGAGTGCGAGTAAAAGCCCTCCGGAGCGACTGAGACACTGCCTCGCGAAAGGTGACATCCCGAGCCCGAGACTGGTGCCTAATCTGATATCGCTTTGACAGCGCCTCGACTTGAACTACGGTATCCATGGAATTACCATATCCTCTTACCAGGATTGAAGAAAAGCCTTTAGTTCCTGTGTCATTCTCCGGAAAGCAGAGAGCCCTATGAAGCTACGGTCAGTTTTTCAACGTATAACGAACAGCTTGAGAAAGGCATTACTTCCCGAGCTTATGTCGTTAGGAAGCGAATACGGCTGTTGGACCTTTTGCCCTACGCTCATTAATTCCGGCTCGGTGGTCTATTCATTCGGGGTTGGGGAGGATATCTCCTGGGATTCGGGATTAATCGAAAAGTTTGGCGTCTTAGTACACGCTTTTGATCCTACTCCGCGCGCGATCTCATTCGCGAAAAATGCCGGCATTTCGGGCAGATTTGTAATGAACCCGCACGGCGTCCACAACATTGACGGCACACTGGAGTTCTTCATGCCGGAGAACCCCCAGCATGTAAGCTTGTCGTACTCGAGAAAAGACACTGCCCCCATGCAGCTTCCAGTGAAAAGACTCACAACCATACTGGCGGAGCGCGGTCATCAACACATCGACGTTCTAAAAATGGATATTGAAGGTTCCGAATACGCCGTAATTTCGGAGTTAAGTTCTAAACCGGTCCCGATCACCCAGCTTTTGGTCGAGTTTCATCATGGACTCCACGGGTTCTCCTGGTCTGATACGGAAACAGCCCTTGAGCAGCTTCGGCAGATGGGCTTTATATTAGTTCACGTTTCCGGGACCGGCAGGGAGTATTCCTTCCTGCACCGATCAGCCTATCTGCGAAGCATAAAGCAAAAGCTGTTTGGACGTTTTAGGAGTTCTGCCGCAGCTTAGTTGAAGTGAACGCTGCTGAATACCTCATGACCGCTTGCTGCAAAGAATACTTCTTGATGGCCCTTTCTCTAAGGACACTTCGGTCTTCACCGAGTTTCTTTGCCTGCTGAAGAAGCAGCGGCAAATTCACCGGCTGGCTCTCAATTGGAAAAACCACACCGCAGCCATGGCTCGCCAACTCCCTCTGGCCGCCGCTATTTGAGGCAATAATTGGAACACCGCAGAATAAAGCCTCTATTCCCACATTTGGAAGGTTATCTACTCTACTGGGGATAACAAGCGCATCAGCGGCACTATAAATCAAAGACTGAAGCTCGGTGTTCTTAACATATCCAAAGGAGAAATACCTGGAAGCAAGCTCCGAAGGCGTCGTGCCGCCTCCCAGCCCCAACAGGAGGACGTCCGAGCATTCACGGGACCGGTTTAACGCTTCGATTACAATGTCTACTCCTTTACGGTCGTCGGACAAATCGACGGAGGAAAGGGCGATGACTCTCCGGTCGACCGGAATCCCAAGAGCCTGACGGGCAATACCTCGATCCACAATGCGATAGTTAGCCGGATCAATCCCGTTCGGTATGCACTGCACATTAGCTGACGGAAATTTCAAGAGGACCTCACCGCGAAGCCACTCCGAGGGGGTAACCCACAGGACACCAGAGTCCTTGCGGAACAGCTTTTCTCGCTGCCAAGAAGCACCACAGGACGGGTCGATGACGATTCTTTTGCGCCCTCTCAAGGCTGGGTATTCATATGCATATCCATGACTGAACCAGCAATCGTGCATGGTACAGACTACAGGCGCAAGCCTTCTCAATGCCAACACAGTGGAGAGGCTCCATGGAGATTGATGGATATTGTGCATCCAAATTACGTCATCGATTCTGTCTTTGATGAGCTCAGCCAAGGAGCGAGACCAAAGCCCGCATTCGATTCGCTTCCTCCAGTCGGGAGGGACTGTACGCAAAAAGCGCGAGGCACCACGGAAATTCAAGCCCCCACTAACAAGTATCCGCCGGTACTCAGGAGTCTCATCAGAGTGGTACGGAACGCAGTTCGCTGCCTGGCTACTAGGGGCAAAATGATCCACACGATGACCTGCAGATGCCATTCCCTTAACAAGCCGAGAACAAGCGATCCCGGCACCACCATTATCAAAGTAATCGGAAACTACCGCTATCCGCATGAAAGGAAGCTTACTCCATTTCAGATAACATCGGCGAATTCCGATTCAAGTCTTCTAAACACTCTTACCCCAATGGCAAGAATAGCCACAACAAGAGCCACCGACAGGCAGAACCCCGGCCAGTAGAGTTCCGTATTCCCTCCCAGTATCGCCCAGCGAAATCCATCAATTACTCCAACCATTGGGTTCAGCGAATACAACAGCCGCCATTTCTGCGGAACTAAGCTGGAGCTATAGCCAATAGGTGAAACATAGAAGCCAATCTGAAGCAAGAACGGCACAACATGTCTAAAGTCCCTGTATCTCACCGTAAGAGCAGCCATCCATAACCCTGCTCCTAGAGCCGCTAGAGCCGCTATTCCAAAAAAGGCGGGTAACCACAGCAAACGCCAGCTAGGCACCACCTTATAAAAAGCCATTACAAAGAAAAGGATCGAACATCCTATCAGGAAGTCAGCAATGCTTACAATCACTGCGCTGACCGGAATGATAACCCTGGGGAAGTAGACCTTAGAAACCATACCTGCGTTTCCAATGACACTTGCACTGCACTCACCAAGTGCATTGGAAAAGAACTGCCATGGCAACGTAGCGGCCCCCACTAGGAGGATGTATGGGACCGAACCAGAGGAAAGCCCCGCCAGTCGGCCAAAAACTATGGAGAAGACCACCATAGTCATAAGTGGTCGGATGATGCTCCAACTAAGACCAATAACGGTCTGCTTATAGCGGACGAGAATGTCTCTCCAGGCTAGAAACATAAATAGCTCCCGATAGCGCCAGACATCTCTCCAATAACGCTGTTCAATGTGTCCGCTGGCAATATGGAGTTCTTCCGTTGCTGCAGCGCCCATCAGATACGAGCTATTCATTCCTTAGTTACCTCACGACTTCAGCTGCCGAAAACATGACACAAAGAGGGATCTGTCGACAAGAGCTACCAGACCTCATAACGGCCACAACCCTCTCTTGCCTAATACCCGAAATCCGCAGGACAGGCCCCATTATCAGCATCCAACCCGAAAGAAGCGGAGGCCTCGGCACTCATCAGTTAGTTCTCGTTTTACTCTGGAGAGGCCACCAACCTACGCAGTCGCTTGTCTCCTGATGTTTGTCATGGATGACATATAGATTCCTAATTTTCATCGACCGAAAGAACGCTTCCCTCTGCAGTCCGCACGAGAAACATCGGCAAATCTTTAGAAAACACAAGTCTTTGAAGGTATGTAGCCATGATACCAAGGGCAAATAGATTCAGCGAACCAAGGAAAAGAATTAGGAGGACAGTACTACTCCAGCCTTGCAACGCCATCCCCCGATAGAACATCCAGACCACATAATGCGCATACACCATTGAGAAAATCAGGCCGAATCCTCCAGATATGAGAATGGCCTTCAACGGCAAGCTCGAAAACCTAACGAGACTGACTGAAGCTAGCTCAAGGTTCTTCCCGAGAGTGAACCGGCTTCGGCGCCCGACTTGCACATGTTGATCGTAATGCACTTCAGACTTTTTCCCAGGCAACCAGCTAGCGAAAATCCGAAGCGATCCAACAGAGAACAAGCCTCTTGCCAAGCTCCTGATCACGCTAGCATCCCAGAGGCGAAAGTCAGCATTCCCCTCGCGAATACTGATCCCAGTCATCCGTCTCGCTACAATGTAAAACGCTTTTGAAAATAACCTCTTCATAACAGGGAGTCGATGATCGACACTTCGCAAAGAGTTCACCAACACCGCTCGGTCTCTCTCCCAGATTTCAATCATCTTCGGGATAACGGCGAACGGATGCTCGAGATCACAATCCATTGTGACAATGGCGTCTGGCCACTTCCTGCCACAGTACATGCCCGCAATAAGAGCTGCCTGGTGCCCGAAATTACCCAAGAGCGAAATAGAGGAAACCACATCTGGGCGCCGCTTGACCGCGTCTCTTAGTAGCTGATCTGTACCGTCGTTCGATCCGTCATCGACCACCAAGAGCCGTAAGTCGACCCCGCCAGCCACCTGCTCCCTCAATGAATAAAACCCATCTAAAAAAGCGGGCAGCACAGCTACCTCGTTAAAGGCCGGCGCTACAATTAGTACCTTTTTCTTCTCCATCATATCGCCCAATGATCAGTTCGAATATTAGAAAAGCCGCCAAGACTGCCGACAGTACTTCTTGCCGCTCGATAGCACAACCGCCAGACAGTCCTCTTCCATCTCATGACTGAAGGCAAGAAAGCCCTTGCCGCCACCAGCCAGCCCTTCAAGTTCAACAACAAGCTTCCGCCAAAATGGCTCATCCATATCTGCTGAGGCATAACCCATAAGCCGAAGACTAAGCGGATTAGCCACTCCAAAAGCAGTAAGATACCGCTGTACTGAAAAAACCGGTTCATAATCACCTTGACTATGGCTGACTAAGATAACCGTCGACGCCGGGGCAGCTTTAGCCGAATTTACAAGTTCCATTAATGAATGGGTGAACGAGCGAGTGGTATTCACATTTTCCTGTACAGCAGTTCGCAGCTCTACCGGCTTAGGCGGAAACAGCCACATTATGCATCCAAGCATCAACGCCTGACCTGCCCAAGCCAACTTCCGACATCCGAGCCAGGCAATAAGGAGCCACGACAAAAAGCTCCCAAAAAAGAACATTGATACGATTAAAATCACCACGCCAGGGAAGTCGTAACGGCCACCAATGGGAATACGCCCGTTATAGAACAGTACCTGTATGAGATAGCCCGCCAGAAGAGCTGTTTGCAGTGTTAGATGACTCCAGGCAATGCTTCTGCCGCACTGAGGCCGCCCGGTGGCTGCAGGCACCTTCCTAAGCCAGCTCAAAACGACCCAGGCAAGTCCACAAGACAGAACCCACACGATTATCGGCACACAGTTGACACCTCGGATTCCGGACATCATTGAGCGCACTCTGGAAAGCATTGAGATATCTTGCCCGTAGACGTCAGAGCCCTGACGAACGAGCCCATAAGCAATCGCGCCTGCAATAAATACTGAAAAAAGACTTACGAGAACAAGCGAGCTAATAATACCCCATGGTCGTTTGTCTTTCGTGCCGAGGAAATACAGCCAGATCAGCACAGGAAGAAGAACTACGGCCATGTTCTCTTTTACGCCGACCAGTGTAACTCCACCGGCAAGAACCGCCAGAGGAGCAACAGAATCGAGCAAAGATCGAGGCCGCACAGTACTACTGTCGTATAGACTCCACCCCAATAGGAACAGTGCCGCTCCAAGGGCCGCATAGATTTCCGCGGGACCTAGTCTTCCGAAGACGTCTTTCCAAAAAGGTTGTAGCGCAACTAAGATCGTTGTGACGGATACATACCAGAAACTGCCGTACCGGCTTAGCACAAGCCACAATGCTGCAATAAACAACGCATATATAACTATACGGAAAAGATACCAACTGTGGACATGGTCTCCGAATACGGCACATTCCATGAGACGGAGCAGGTAGTAAGCAGGCCGATATCGCACTGAATGTCCAACATTTCCAACCTCCGTCTGTAACAGGGTCCCGGGAATTTCTCCCCATCCCATCTTGTGGTCTTTACCAAGAAAATGGTGAATCTCGTGGTCATCAACAATCGACCATTCGGCCTTCAGGTTTGCGCCCCATATTCCCGCCGCCAACAGTACCGTGCTTACAATGACGACCAGGAGACGTCGGTCTCTAACTCTTTTACTAAGGAACAAAAGCAGGACCGAAAACCTCATCACTTTCCCTAGCCTGCCTGCTTCCGTCCCATAATGCACATGTTAATCATGACGAAGCTAAGGCGTTGCAGATTTCTGTCACACCAACGAGACACCCCATGGAACGGAATCTGAAATGGAAACAGGTGGAGGCCTGACTCGCGAAGTATGCCGACGCCGTTCCCTTCGAGCGCATCACGGAACGCACTCCACGAGATAAAGTTCTCCAGTCCATCGAATCTACGGGCTCTTATCCTACTAGCGAGTCGTACGACGGGCTGCCAGAGGAGGTTTGGGGTACTGACGACCAGAAGTCCGTTAGGTTTTAGTACCTTTGAAAACTCGGAAAGACACTTTATCGGGTCAGGCGTGTGTTCAATACACTCCGAAGACACCACTAAGTCAAACCGGCCACAACCGAACTTGGCCGAAAGAGACATGGCATCAGCGACCACCGCATTGCAACCTACCGTTGCGGCAACGTGCGCCACCAGGTTGGGCCCAATATCGCAAGCCGTAACATGAGCACCGCGCATCTTTAAGGCATGACTGAAATGGCCAGATCCGCATCCCACGTCGAGCACCTCTTTTCCATTGAGGTCCTCATCTGCCAAAAAGTCTCCGATCAGCACCTCAACTCGTCGTTGAGTATCGTAATCGGATAAGGCACCAGAGAAGCCTGCTCCAAGCCGGTCATGACAGTATTCCTTATCAGAAACGGGCCGCAGCCACACCATAGGAGATCTCCTTGAAGATATGCGAAGATCTGAAGAATAGGGCGAGGTCGCAAACAGGTCAACAGAAGACAACTCCCCTTAACGACTTTACGGTCAGGCTAACATGGCTTACCGGCAAATAACGCATCTGACCCGCCGGCTCAATTAGCCTTACTCTTCAGGCCTGAGCCTAATCCCAACAGGATCCAGTCCATAGTACTTAGCCACACACTGGTTAATCCAACCCTTAGGGTCGGTCCCAATATCATTGAAGTGTAATAGCATTGGCCGCTTCTTATTAACTGACTCCACCTCCAAGGCATCACTACGCCGTGTCGGCTTCGCCGCCTCCAAGGTCAAGACCTCATTTCTCGTTTCAAGAGCACGACGCACACCGTACGCAGGAACGGTTTGTCGAGAAACGAATAGAATGGCACTCATTGCAATGAAGACCGACGCAACCCGAATCACGGCAACAGCACGCTTGATCAGCCAAAACGAGGGAAAAAGATGGGCACGCACCCCCATCCCCATCGACATACCAACAGCAAACAGAAGGAGATAGCTTACAAAGAAAGCACGATTCGCAAGAAAATCAGGAACAAAAACAAGGGGAGCCAAGCTTGCCAACAAGGCCAAGCAAAGGGCAGCCACAACGCTCAAGCTGCGATAAGCGACATTTCCGGATGAAAATGCGAATCCAATAAATACACTTCCCAATAAATACACTTCCTAAGAACAGACGCCATGACGACCTAGCAAACGAAAAGCATAACTCCAGAAGCCGGAAGGGATAGGAATATAGATGCACTGAAAACGAATGTTCGCCATAATGGGAGCGAACAAAGTTCCCCGGCGCGACATACAGGATCACCCCGCCAAGCAGGCAAGCCGCAATGACCCCCAAGTCGGCTGTCCAACTTCCGCTTCTTCGATAGCGCCGATAGCCTGCATCCAATATCAGCACCGTCAAAAGCGCCGGCGTAAGGGTCTCCAAGCCTGTTCCCACAACGATAGCAAGCAGGACTAATCCCACATACCAGACCGCAGGCAAACAGCCTGACCGACCGGATTCGCGCCACTTAAAGAAGGAAACCAAAAGGAACACTGCGAGAAAGCAGACCATGGCGTAAACCGCTCCCCCGGTCCCCCAGATCACAGTCTCCCCAATGGTTGTGTCATGCCTGAATTGAAACAAGAAGACGCTTAGGCCCAACACCGTCATGGCACGCCAGTCATTCCGGCTATCCGCGCGTGCAACCTGCTTGACGATCATCAAAAGGGTAAGAATGAATGCAATCGCAAACACGACGCTTGCCCATCTCCACTGGAAAAGAGGGAGAGAGTTGCCAATTAGCGACAGCATAAAGGTCGAAAGCACTCGGCCCGACCAATGAAAGTAAAGATAGTTCACGTAGCCCAGGGCGCCATGTTGCCGGATCACTGGAATATTGCAAAAATCGTCGGCAACGGGCCACGAAAAGGCAGCCAAGCAACCAAAAGCCACCAAAAGAGCCAAAAAAAGAAAGTGCCAGACGCGTTGTCCAAAGCGACTTGAATTCCCCATGCTCACTGAACTACCACGGATCTTCTCACTTCGCATCGGAGATGGGCCGAAAGTTCAGATTTAACTTCTTGCAGCCATAAACGATATCGAGGAATCACGTGGAGTCAAAGACAGCGCAGCACACTGGTATGTGGATCTGCAACTACCGGACATCCACCGGCTAGACCCACGGGGCCTTTGTAAATCCAAGACCAGGATTGCACGCCTGCCTTTCCTTAGTGCATGAAATCAGGAGTCAGACTCAATGAAGCACCCCTTGTTCGCGATTTGCCAAGCTACACACGCAGGCTTACTCCCGCTATAGCGGTAGATTCGCGAACTAACGACACGGCTTTCAAATACAAGCTCAAAGCAATCACGGAATAGTCGTTCCCCGATTCTTTCCTTGATGCCATATCCATTCTCCTGGATATAGCCATATCGGCCACATGCGAATTGTCGCCGCAACAGATCCAATGGATAATAAGTATCGGCCGCCATCAGGGCCAAACAAGATTCCCGTTCGAGAACCACTCCGTGCATTACGAGCGGCATGGACCGGCGGTCCGAATACCACTTCTGTCGCCTCTCCTGACTTTCGCGCACCCAAGGCGCAATCTCTCGTACATACTCTTCCACAATACTAACGTCGCCATCGACACCGTTAAACGACCAGGAAGAATAGTGGCGAGCGACAAATGGCACCGTCACGATACAACAAAGAGCCACGACGATCGTTCGATGCATAGCTCCTTTCACCGCAAGAAGACGCAGCAAGAAGCGAGCGCCATCGACAAAAAGTACAAAATAGAGGGCAACAACAAGCCAAGTGTAGTTGGGCCCTCCCCCAACGTTCCTTCCGGTATAAACCAAGAGCATGAACGCTAAGACAAACAGCAGGCCGAATGAGAAATCCCTCCGAATGGCTACTCGGGAAAGCCCGCCCACAGCGGCAACCACAGGCACCAATGCGCCGATCTTCAATGGCCCTTTCGCGAAGAAGGCGCCCTGAACGAGATTTCTAAGATGGTCATTGGACAGACATCCCGCGTACATCCTGCTGCCGTCCAGCCATAGCGTCACGAAGTAGTCTCGGACTCCCATCTTAAGGGCAAACATACCTCCTGTGATGAAGCAAAACGTCGCAATAAAGATTCCTATATAGCGAGGAAGAAACCGCCGGTCCCACAAGAGCGCACAAGTCCCAATCACGGCAGGCAAAATTATCCCCGTCTGCCTAGTGAAAACCGCCACTGCCGACAGAGAAGCGATGAGCCACACCGATCGCCGATGGAAAAAGAACAGATAAAAAGCGATAAGTTCAACAAAGAAGAGTAGCGCATCTGGTCTCAGCCAAATGGACTCGGAAAACCGCTCAATCCAAAGCGGCAGCAAGAAACAGAAGGGAAGAAGAAGCTCTATGCCGTTCTTTCGCCCATTGAATCGCCTAACCCATAGGTAGACCACGCCGAATCCTGCAGAGACGCAAGCCATATTGAAAATCCGCGCCCAACGAACCACATCCATCCCGAAGAGCGCCTTTCCGGCAGCGATTAGCAAGGGATAAACAGGCGGATATGCCGTAATTAAAGCGCCGCTCTTGCCATCACCATAGATCGGCAGCCCCAACAGGATCCGACTTCCAAGGTTCACCATGTCGCCATCGGTCGGATCCAAGTCAAATGGAAAGAACCACTTCGGAAAGTACACAACAACGAACAGCACGAACGTGTAGCAGAACACCAGCAACGGTACTAGCCACTCTCTCATCACAATGCGTCGCCAATGTTGCTGAAACAGAGCACGGAGTTGCGAAGACATGGCGCCACTCTAAGGGCCCGAAGGCAGGAGATCAAGGTACAGTAAGGCGATAAAGCCTTGCCTGTCCAGGGGACGGCAATGTATCAATAAAACACTCATGAAGCGACTTTCCCTCATTTTCACTATCGCTGGGCTTACCCTGGCGTTTTTCATTGTCCGCGCTCCACACCTTAGCCAGCCGCTTGTGTTTGAAGAGGGCCTATTTGCGAACCTCTTCCTGAACAACCCTCCCGGCCCCAACTATCTGTTGATAGCCCGGATCTCTGGAACACCACTGTACAACCCGCCTAGCCATCCGGGTCCGATGTACAAGATGATCGCGGTAACAGGAGCGGCAGCCCAGAAATTGGTCCCCCGCCACATCTTGGAACAAACGTTTGCACTGAGAACGGCCTTTTCGGCATTTTCGCTCATCCCACTTCTCATCGCGGCTACCTTCATCTTCACTTTCAGCACGAACTTCCGCTCTTCGCTTCTCATATTCTTGTGCTACATATTCGCCCGTCCTTCGATCCTTACTTCCGGCATGCTGCAGATCGACAATTCCGTCGGCGTACTACTCAACGGCATCTTTATTCTAGGCCTTGGGGCTTCGTGTTTTCTGGAGAATCGGAGACTAGCCGCGGCCCTTCTATTCTTGGGCGCCACGGGCCTCGGCCTGGGAAAGAACGAATGGACGATCATCGCCGTCGCCGCACTGGCGGCCACGACGGTCCTCTGTCTCATCCCTGGACTAATTCCACCTCGGCAATTGCGCGGACTCATACCGCTGGCACTAGGACTGGCCACCGGGAATCTCATCAGCATAGCTGTGGACCCCCTTAATTACTGGTCAGGTCTAGACCTAATGAAGACCATGGCCGGGCAACACAGCGTGCTTCGGAACCACGAATGGAGCCTATGGGCAAGGGCGGTAATGTCATCACTTCCGGCGCTTAAGTATCACGCGTTTCTCGCCGTATGCGTTTTCACGGTATTCTGCCATCAGGCGACAACCCGGAACCTCAGGTCGCCGTTCTTGGCGTTCGCCGTGACATTTTCATTAGGGTCATTCTTGTCGTTCCTTACCTCCACTTCTTCATCAAATGACTTCAGATACTACGCCCCCTCCCTGTTCCTCATGACTTTCACTCTCGCGCTCTTCCTGAGTGGCCGCGAGTACAGCCCATACGCCAAAATCTTCGAGACTGTCTTTGGACTGGTCCTGGTGGCGATGTTATTCCCGGCAGCCAAGAGCTTTAGAATGCACAATGCTCCTTCCCCGGCTTCTTTCAGGAGGGACTGCATCAACTTTGCTCCCGTAGCCGACCTATACAATCGCCCGGAATTCGACTTCATCGGAAACGGCGTAGCAGTTTCAGACGCAGAACGACTGGCCGCTCAGGCACACAAGCCCCTCTGCCCCCGTTAGTGCAAAGCAGCCGGATGAAGCCTTTTGCCTTTTAGTCTTTGCCTTCGCCTGAAGGCATCGTATGAAATTCTAAACATGGGACACTGGAGATCATATATCAATCGCCTCCTCGCCGCGGAGGTCTCGGTCATCACTAGAACTGCTGAGCGTTGCGTTCAGATCTATCGGCGGGAGACCGACGATCTCCTCCTCCTTAACGGAATCGACTGCAAGGAGAAGCTGGCATTTTCGGATCAGGGAAAGTTTGACTCAAAGGAGCAGACGGCACCAGGGAGTCCTTCAGTGGTCCTTCTCAACGGCTCACTGAACCACACCCTCGATATCCAGGGAATGCTCAGTACCTTGAAGGAAAACTTAACGCGGACAGACCGGGTGATTACCGTTCTTTACAATCCTTACCTCAGGGGCTTCTATTCACTGGCAAACCGACTCGGGATCCGGAAAGGGGCGCTTCCCTGCACCTTTATTACCCGAACCGCTCTCCTAGAAATCGCGGCTCTGAGTGGCTACGAGGTCGTACGGACCCGCTGCGTAGGCTATTGTCCATGGCGGATCTTAGGACTTGGCACTATCCTGAACTCGGTTCTAACTAGCCTCCCTCTTCTTCGTTGGATGAGTTTTGCCTTTATTGCGGTGCTCCGGCCGATCGTTCCCGGCAGTTCAACACATAAGCCGTCCGTCTCGATTATCATTCCGGCTCGCAACGAGAAGGGAAATATCGAGAACGCACTTAGGCGGATGCCGGATCTGGGCCGTAAGGTGGAAATCGTCTTTGTAGAGGGACATTCCTCCGACGGGACGTGGGAAGAAATTCTTCGGGTGCAAAAGGCCTATCAGGATCGTTTTTCAATCCAGACGTTTCAACAAACGGGCAGAGGAAAAAACGATGCCGTCCGCTTGGGCTTCCAAAAGGCGACTGGCGAACTCCTGACCATATTGGATGCAGACTTAACCATGCCACCGGAAATGCTAGGACGGTTCCTGGACGCATATGATCGAGGCCTTGCCGACTTTGTGAACGGATCCCGCTTGGTCTACCCCATGGAAGGCGAAGCGATGCGCTTCCTGAACCATCTAGGGAATGTCTTCTTCGCCAAGCTACTCAGCACCACCCTGGAGACACGCTTGAGCGATTCACTCTGTGGCACTAAGCTGCTTTCGCGACAGGACTATGCTCGCGTCGTCCGATGGCGCGAGCGCTTTGGCGACTTCGACCCCTTTGGCGACTTTGAACTTCTTTTTCCCGCCGCCGAACTAGGACTGGGCATCGTCACCGTCCCTATTCATTACCGAGCACGAAGCTATGGCGCGACCAATATCAGCCGCTTCAGACACGGCCTTATTCTGCTCAAAATGACAATCATAGGCTTTCTTCGTATCCGTTTAGGAAAATACTGAAGGGCCAGCAAAGGTCACGAATCGCCCCCGAATCTCGTTTTTCCCTCTTGTCCTTTAGATGAGTGGCTGTTATCGAAAAAAGACTCATGACTAAACGCGCACTTATTACCGGGATCACCGGCCAGGACGGATCGTACCTCTCTGAATTGCTGCTCGAAAAGGGCTATGAAGTTCACGGCATCATTCGCCGCTCGAGCTCCTTCAATACGGATCGTATCGATCATCTTTACCGTGATCCCCACTACAAAGAGACTCGCCTCTTTCTTCACTACGGGGACCTCTCGGATTCAACCGGCCTAAACCGAATCCTTCGCAAGATTCAACCCCAGGAAATCTATCACCTCGGTGCACAGAGTCGTGTACTCTGGAGTATCGAAGCTCACGCGGACATGACAGAGTACACGGGCGACGTCACAGGACTCGGCACCATCCGCCTGCTCGACGCCATTCTCGACACGGGAATCAGCACCCGCTTCTACCAGGCCTCCAGCTCCGAAATGTTCGGCAAAGTCATGGAAGTTCCGCAGAAGGAAACCACTCCCTTCTACCCTCGCAGCCCCTACGGTTGCGCCAAGGTCTACGCCTACTGGATCACGGTGAACTACCGCGAAGCCTACGGCATGCACGCTTCGAACGGCATTCTCTTCAATCATGAGTCTCCTCGCCGTGGCGAAACGTTCGTCACCCGTAAGATCACCCGGGCGCTCGGCCGCATCCTTGCCGGCAAACAGAACGAACTCTTCCTCGGCAATCTGGACGCTAAGCGCGACTGGGGCTACGCCAAGGACTATGTCGAAGCGATGTGGCTGATGCTCCAGCAGGACCAAGGAGACGACTACGTCGTCGCCACGGGCGAAACCCATTCAATCCGAGAGTTCCTCGACATCGCCTTCCAGTACGTCGGACGCAACTGGAACGACTACGTGAAGATCGACCCAAAGTACTACCGTCCGACCGAAGTGGATCTCCTCATTGGCGACCCCACCAAGGCCCAGAAGCAGCTTGGCTGGAAGCTTCCCTGAACTGGTCAAACTCATGGTCCGTGAGGATCTCAAACTGGAAGGTCTGGATCCGGAGAAGTTCATCCGATGAACAAGAACACGAAGATCTATGTCGGTGGCCATGCAGGGCTGGTAGGATCGGCGATCGTTCGAGAACTCCGCCGTCAAGGCTACGAGAACCTGGTCTATCGTTCTCTTCAGGATTTGAACCTCCTCGACCAAGCGGCGGTGAACAAGTTCTTTGCGAGCGAACGGCCCGAACGCGTCATTCTCGCAGCAGCCAAAGTCGGCGGAATTCACGCCAATAACACGCAGCAGGCAGATTTTCTCTATGAGAACTTATTGATCGCGGCAAACGTCATCAAAGCGGCCGCCGACCATGACACCGAAAAGCTCCTGTTCTTGGGGAGTTCCTGCATTTATCCCAAACTAGCGCCGCAGCCGATACCGGAATCGGCGTTACTCACAGGGCCGCTTGAGCCGACCAACGAAGGCTACGCGATTGCCAAGATCGCAGGACTGAAGCTTTGCGAGATGTTCCAGCGGCAGTACGGCAAGCGCTTCATCTCAGCCATGCCCACGAACCTTTACGGCCCCGGAGACAACTTCCATCCGGACCATTCCCACGTCATTCCCGGAATGATGAGACGCTTCCACGAGGCCAAGAAGTCTGGTGCGAAAGAAGTCGTCGTGTGGGGCAGCGGGACGCCGAAACGTGAATTCCTTCACGTGGAAGATCTGGCACGCGCCCTAGTCCTCCTCCTGGACCGCTACGAAGAGCCGCAGACAATTAACGTGGGAAGCGGACAAGAGCACACGATTGCGGAACTCGCTCAACTCATGAAAGAAGCTGTCGGTTACACCGGCGAAATCCGCTTCGACACTTCCAAGCCTGACGGTACTCCGAGAAAGATCATTAACAGCTCGCGCCTTCATTCGTTGGGCTGGAAGCCCGAGGTCAACCTTCGCGACGGGCTAAAAACCACTTACCAGTGGGCGATCGAGCACAAGACCTTTGCATGAGCCAGGCAGCCCCCCTAGAGCAAGAAAAGCGACTTGACTTTATCGATGCCCTCGGCGGGTGGGCAGTCCTCGGCGTTGTCTTGGTTCACTCATTTTCAGATGAAATGGCCCGACTGAAGCCTATTCCACAGGCTATTGTATCAAGCGGTGCCTGCGGCGTGCAGCTGTTCTACTTAGTCAGTGCATTTACTCTATTCAGGTCCATGGACCAGAAGCGCCATGTGCCAACACCGAACCTCGATTTTTTTCTAAGGCGCTTCTTCCGAGTCGTACCCCTCTATTATTTCGTCCTGTTATATATCGCCCTTACATCTTCCGCCCAGTTTTCGGCCGGAAACTGGATCTCGCACTTTCTCTTTATAAACGGATTTTCTCCTTTCTGGATTAATGGAATCATTGGGGTTGAATGGTCTATTGCGGTTGAAGTAGCCTTCTACTGCCTGATCCCAGTCCTATTCCGCCATATCCGCACCCTGGATGCAGCAATCGGATGGACCGCCATATCCATCGGCATCAGCAAAATTTCGATTTTCTTACTTCGTCAATATTTAGCAAGTCACCCTGAGCTATCTTCGACTTACGACTGGCAGACGTTTGGGGCTCTCTGGCTCCCCTCTAGTCTTCCAGTGTTCCTACTGGGTATCTGCCTACACTTCATTCTCAGCAAGAGGGAAACCATTCGAAGCCCCTACATCTACTTAGGACTGGCCTTATGGGGGGCAGCAGTGGCGTTTGCCCGAGTTAACCAGCTGGGCCTAAGTCACTATGTAGTCTCAGCACTGATCTTCATGGCCTTCACGGTGGCCATGGCGGCGCGGCCACTTCGTCTTTTCATTAATCCCCTCACCGTCCATATAGGGAAGGTCAGCTACAGTATCTACCTGATCCATTTGTTTTCTTTATCCATCAGCGCGGGCTGGTTTCAGTACCTTCTCCTGAAGTTTCCGTTTGCAGTCCCAGAACTCGTCCGAATGCCACTTCAATATGTGGTAAATGTTGCCCTGGTAACCTTAATAGCGACTGCTACCTATTATGCAATCGAGTTGCCCTTCATCAAATTAGGCGGACGCCTGATCAGGCATCTCCGTGCCAGAAAAGCAGAACATCATATCACCCAGATGCATCCAGCAACGATGGGTGTCCGATATAGCGGGCGTTAGCTCCATGACGGGACTGAACAAGATCGTCAGTCACGCCCAAGTTCCCATAATCCTCTTAAACTTTTCATTCGCATTGCATTGCTAACCTGGACCTCATGCCACGGCAATTGGCTCCAAGGCGATTCCCAGTACTATCTAGATAGCACGGCCCACATTTGTAGCAGATTCTGGGGGCGGCGACGACTTCCGCACTCCCTTCTTCTCATGGATTCTTTGCCTCGTCGGGTTGTCGCGGATTCCGGTAACGCTGGCACTTCAGTCGCTCGGGGCGTGGTTTGCCGGCGTACTGATCTACCGCCCAGAGCGTCGGTGGCCGGCTTACCTTTGGCTCTTTGATCCTGTGCTTCTGATCTACGGATCCTTTGTGATGACAGACCTCACCTTCTCCATCACGGTACTGATCCTGGGCTGGGTATTTTATCGCTTCGTTCAGCGCCCTTCCTTTTCGTGGGCGGGCCTGACCGGTGCCCTGCTGGCACTGACGGCATTGGCACGTCCCATCGGCCTCTATGTCATGCTGCTGGGGTATCTCACCATGGCATGGCTGCTGCTTCGCCGCCGAATTCGCCTGTCGATGATTGCCGTGTCGGCCGTTCTTTTCGTCGGCGTACTCGCGCCCCGGCTCTACTGGACACAGCAGACGTACGGTAAGCCATTCCTGGCCAACCAGAACGGCGCGATTATCGCCGCGATCGCGGGGGCAGTGGAGTTCTACGGTCAGAGCATGAACTTCACCCAGGCAGAGAATGCATGGATCGCGAAGCATGCTTCAGACGATCGAAGAGCGGCTCTCCAGGCCCTCATCGCGCGACCCGGCGTCTTTGCTTTTCTAACGGCTAAAGGGATTGCCCGAGTGCTGGTTGGCCATATGAACATCGAGTGGATCTACGCTTTGACTGGCAAAGCGATGCAAGGCCCCGGCTGGTTCAAAGAAGGCGGCACCGGTGGCGAGTTTTGGCAGAAAAACGGACTCGCCCGCTGCGCCTGGCTCATGGGTGTCCTGCTGACGGCCTTCTACTGCTTGGCGTTTTACCTCTTCCTGGGCTGGCAGCTGATCAGAAGCGCCTTCTGGCGCACGCAAAACGCTCCAGTGATTGCCTGGCTTTTAGCCTCGTCCGCGGTGCTCGCCATCATGCCTCTGCTCTTGGGAGACGCTCGTTTCCGTGCGCCGATCTTCGCATTATTGGTAGTTACGGGAGCTATTCTTCCACTACGGACGAAAGGCGAAGCCTAACTCCGGCTCACTCCCAGGCATCCACCCGAATCCGGTCTTCCGGGATGTCCTTCTCACTCAGGGCCGAAGACATGGCGCGGATCATCGTCGGCGGACCAGAGAGGTAAAACGCACGAGCGTCGGCATCGGGAACTCGAGCCCAGATCCGTTCCAGGGAAATCCGCCCCGGACTCACGGCGCCCTCGGCGCCGTTCTCGGCGAGGAGATCGATCGTCAGACGACCCCCACTCTGAGCCGCCTTCTTCAAGAATTCATCGGCATAAAGCAGGAGCTCCGGGCGCCGAGCGCCATAGATGAGGTGCACACGGCGGGCGTCGGCGGCAGCCGGGTCGTAATCCCGAAGAAACGACGTGAACGCTGAGAATCCAGTCCCGCCAGCAATCAGGACCAAATCATGGTTTTGCTGGACCATGAACTCGCCGTACGGGAGCTTGACCCACACCTCGCTGCCGACCTTGAGCTCCTGCTCCATCCGCGCGGTGTAACTGCCGACGGCGGAATACACGACCTCCAAGGACTCCCGCTGCGAAGGATGACTCGCGATCGAAAACGCGCGCGATTCCGGCCAGAAGCTCGAAGGGTCGAACGGGTCGATCGTCAGGTGCAGGAACTGTCCGGCTTGAAACACGGGCAGCGGCCTCTCGGGAGCCAGGCGAAGCGTGTACACACGCTCCCCATGCGAGAGGATCTCCGATACGGTACAGCGGATCTTACGAGGCGTGGCCATAATTCTTTTGTCCACGAAACCATCGACGGCATCAAGCGAGATCTCTATGGGCAGTGGGGCCATTTGCATTCGAAAACTAAACATGGTTTAAAACTGACATGTCCACAGACCACTCCAAGATGGATCGCTTTTTTTCCGGTCATGCGCTGTTCGGCGATGACTTCAGCCAGGAGCAAATCGACCTGTGGTACGCCGACGAGGAAGAGGGTTATTCTCAGCTGGAACACGAGGATGCCCGGTCCCCGGTATATATTTACCACGCCCTCAACGAGAGATTCGGCTTCCGACATCTCCCAAAGAACCGCGTCTTCAAGAAGGCGCTCGGTTTCGGCAGCGCCTTTGGCGAGGAGTTCCGGCCCATCTCCTCAAGACTGGAACACCTCACCATTCTCGACGCATCGGACAGCTTTGTTCGGGAACGCCCGTTTGATTTCCCAGTGGAATTCGCTAAGGCGCAGAGTTCCGGACGAATTCCGTTTGCTGACAATCAGTTCGACTTGATCACCTGCTTCGGAGTGCTCCATCACGTTCCCAATGTCTCGTTCGTGCTTTCGGAAATCTCCAGATGCCTGGCAGAAGGCGGCTATGCGCTCATCCGTGAGCCTTTGCACTCAATGGGCGACTGGAGACACCCGCGCGCGGGACTGACCAAGCGGGAACGAGGAATTCCTTACAGCTTCTTCGAAGATCGGATCCGGAAGGCTGGCTTCACGGTGGTGAAACGATCCTTCTGCGTCTTTTCACCCTTATCCAAACTTCTGTCGAAACTTGGGCTCCCCACCTACTCGTCGCCCCGCGCCATGTTCTTCGACGATGTTTTCTCCCGGATGTTCTCCTGGAATCGCTGTTACCACCGAACCCACATCCTGCATCGTTTCGGGCCGGCAAGTGTCTTCTACGTGCTGACGAAGGGGCACCATCCCGGATAATTATCGCGCCTTCATGAACTCATCGAAGCACTCGACCATGTAGCCGAGCTTCTGCTCATCGAGCCCCGGATACACGCCGATGAAGAACGTGCCGGAAGTAATGAGGTCGGTGTTCTTGAGGCCCCCGGAAAGCCGATGCGGGATGTTCATATAGGCCGGATGGCGCAGGAGATTTCCGGCGAACAGTGCGCGCGTCTCGACCTTCTTCATCTCAAGATGCTTCACGAGGTCCGTGCGACTGAATCCGGCGTCCTCGCGCACGGTGATCACGAAGCCGAACCACGACGGATCAGAGTTCGGCATGGCGTGCGGGAGAATGAGACGGTCCTCGTACTTACCGAGCGCCTGGCGCAGGTACTGGAAGTTCTTCTTGCGCGCGGCCACGAAGCCCGACAGCTTGCGGAGCTGAGCGCAGCCGACTGCCGCCTGCATCTCGGTCGTCTTGAGGTTGTAGCCGATGTGCGAGTAGACGTACTTGTGGTCAAAGCCCACAGGGAGCGTCCCGAACTGCATCGAGAAGCGCTTACCGCAGGTGTTGTTCTCACCCCCGCTGCAGTAGCAATCGCGGCCCCAATCACGGACGGAACGAACGATGCGAGCGAGTTCTTCGTCGTTCGTCACGACACAGCCGCCTTCGCCCATGGTGATGTGATGGGCGGGATAGAATGAGAACGTCGCGAGATGTCCGTAAGTACCGGTCAGTTTGCCTCGATACGTGGTGCCGAGCGCGTCGCAATTATCTTCCACGAGCCAGAGGTGATGCTTCTTGACCGCAGCCATGACGGCGTCGAGGTCGAAGGAATTACCCATGGTATGCGCCATCATGATGGCGCGGGTCTTGGGGCCGATGGCCTTTTCGATCCGCTCGGGGAGCGCGGTGTAGTCGCCCAAACCCACATCGATGAACACAGGAACGAGACCGTTCTGAACGAGCGGCGCCACGGTGGTCGGAAATCCAGCCGCGACGGTCAGGACTTCGTCGCCCGGCTTGAGGCGACGGTCGCCGAGCTTCGGCGAAGTCAACGCGGTCGCGGCCACCAGATTGGCCGAAGACCCGGAGTTCACGAGAAACGCGCTCGAAACTCCCAGAAGATCCGCAAAGTCGGCTTCGAACTGTTCGGAGAAACGCCCCGCCGTCAGGTAGAAGTCGAGTACCGACTCCACGCCCGCCTTCAGTTCCTCGGCATCAAACACGCGACCCGCGTAGTGAACCAGGTCCTTTCCCGGTTCGAAGCTCCGCTTTCCGTGCTTCAGGGCCGTATACTGCGCGACTTTTTCCAGAATCTCTTTTCTCAGCTGTGCTTCGTTCATCATACCCTCTCTTCGTAATCCCGAATCTGTTTCAAGCAGGTCTCAAACGCGGGCTGCCCCGCGACATACGCCTTGTTCCACTCCACGCAGGCATCGAGGGCCCGTTCCAGGTTCCATCGTGGCGCCCAATCCAGCTGGGAACGCGCCTTGGAGATATCCAGTTTCAGATAGCTTGCTTCGTGGACGTGCTCGCCGCGATCGATCTCAAGGGAAGCCCCCTCGCCCCAGCGCGAGCAAAGCCAGCGAATCATCCATTCGACCGGCTTGGCATCGACGTCTTCGGGGCCGAAATTCCAGCCTTCGGCGAACTTCGGACCTTCCTCGAAGAGCCGCTGCGCGAGCGCCAAGTAGCCACTCAGCGGCTCTAACACGTGCTGCCAAGGGCGGATGGCCCGCGGACTGCGAATCCGCACTACTTTTCCCGACGTCACCGCTCTGAAGAAGTCGGGCACGAGGCGATCGGCCGCCCAGTCGCCTCCACCGATCACATTACCGGCGCGCGCACTGGCAACCGCTACGGAGTGCTTTTTTCCGTAATCCGCCGGATTGAAGAAAGAAGAGCGATAGGCCGCCGTCACGAGTTCGGAGCAGCCTTTGCTGTTGGAGTAAGGATCGTAACCGCCCATGGGGTCGATCTCGCGATATCCCCAGGGCCATTCACGGTTCTCATAACACTTATCAGTCGTGACATTGACCACCGCACGGACGGACGGCGTGGACCTCACGGCCTCAAAGAGATTCACCGTGCCCATGACATTCGTCTCATAGGTCTCGCGAGGCGTCTTGTACGACTCACGCACCAGCGGCTGCGCCGCCATGTGGATCACGATCTCGGGTGCGGCCTTCTCGAGAGCGCTGCGAAGCCGCTCATGATCGCGAATATCGCCGATCTCCGAGGTCATCTTCTTTTCGAGACCGGAGAGGCGAAACAGGCTGGGCTCCGTAGGCGGTTCAAGTGCATAACCGGTGACCCGCGCACCGCGCGACGTCAGCCAAATCGAGAGCCAACTCCCTTTGAAACCGGTATGCCCGGTGAGAAAGACTTTCTTGCCTTGCCAGAACGTATGATCAATCACGCAAGCCCCTATTCCCCCAAGATCCGCTTCCAATTCCTGGAGAGACGCCATCCACGCCGATGAAGGAAGTAAGTCACCGTCGTGATGAGAACATTGACTCCACAGACCCAGATGGCAACCCTGTGTCGTTCAGCCATGCTCCTCTACTCTTCTCAGCCCTTCTTCGAGAGTCACGCGCGGCTTCCACTCCGGGAGAACCGGACCGGCACTCCACGGTCTCATCATCTCGCGCTCACGATAAGGCAGTACGCCCCACTCCGCCTTCAGCTTCTTTCCGGTGACCCCTTCATAAACGGCTACCAGTTCACGGATCGACACCACCCGGCCTGAAGCGACAGCGAAGGACTCGAAGCGCGCCTCGCCACTGCTGGCCCTCTGGCCGGCCGTCATCAAAGCTTCGACGATATCGTCCACGTAGACTAGGTCGATGAGCTGTTCCCCGCCGGTCATACCGATCGACTCTCCGGAATTGGCCGCATTTCGGATGATATTGAGTACCTTCCGTCGCGGGTCTCCGGGCCCGTAGGTATCGAAGAACTTGAGGTTCACGACGGAAAGGCCGTTGGCCACGTGATAAAATTTCAGGATGTCCTGATACGCCTGCTTCGTGGCCGAGTACAGCGCCACGGGGCTGTACTCGTCGCTGTCATAGTGTTGCCAGGACGTTCCAACGTTCACGAGCTTCAGAGATCCACAAGCGACGAGTGCCTCAGCCAACTGAGTCCCGAAGAGCACATTGCTCTGGATCAGCGCCGTAACGTCTTTGGACTGATGCTTGGCGAGGAACAAGGACGCCAGATGAAACGTGAGATCGGGTTGAATACCCCGCACCTGCTCCATCAACGACTCAGTCGCTCCATCGACCGCATGGAGATGCAGGCGGTCTGCAAGCCCCTTCAGAAGACTTCGGTCAGCCTCGGGCAGAGTCAGCCCATGCACTTCCCAGCCGTCCGCGAGAAGACGTCTGACCAGATGTGAGCCGATGAATCCGGTGATTCCAGTGACGAGAGCTTTCTTTCCGTTCTTCATGACGAAACTCCTCAAGTAGCACTCACCCGGAAAGGCGACTTGAATTCCTGAAGCGCGATGAAGCCTCGGTCGCGATCTGAGAGAATCGGAGACTCCACCGGCCATGGAATCCCGGCCGTATTCCAGAGAATCCCTCCGTCGTTCGCGGGCGCATGTTCGGTGGTGGTCCGGTAGAGAACCGTGGCATTCTCACTCAAAGTCAGAAAGCCATGAGCAAGCCCCTCGGGCAGGTAAAGCAGCCGCGGTTCTGCTGCATCAAGCTCAAAAGTCTCGAACTGCCGGTACGTCGGCGAACCCTCTCGGAGATCCACCACCGCATCCAGAATCTTGCCCTGCAAACAATGCACGACCTTGACGTGTCCGTGCGGAGGCGTCTGGAAATGCATCCCGCGCAGCACGTTCTGAGCGGAAACGCTGTAGTACTCCTCGGTGAAGTCGGAGCGCAGTCCATGCCGTTCGAACTGGGTGCGCTGAAACACCTTCACGAAACCGCCGCGGACATCTCGCGCATGAAACGGCTCGATGAGAAAGCACCCGGGAATTCGGCAGGCGGTCAGCTTCATTTCCAAATCTTCCAGGGGGCTTTATTCGACTTCCACAGATCATCCAGGTGCATCTTGTCGCGCAAGGTATCCATCGGCTGCCAGAAACCATCATGCTGGTACGCCATGAGCTGCCGATCCCGGGCGAGCCCTTCCATCGGCGTGCGCTCCAGAATCGTGTCGTCCCCGGAGATGTAATCGAAAACCTTCGGTTCCATGACGAAGAAGCCCGCGTTGATCCAGTTGTGTTCGTCCTGAGGCTTCTCATTGAAAGCCGACACAAGACCATCCGGCTCCATCGTGAGCTTTCCGAATCGGGCCAGCGGCTGAGCGGCAGTGACCGTGCAGAGCTTTCCGTGTTTCTTGTGGTAGGCCAAAAGTTCTTTGAGGTCGATATCGGCGACACCGTCGCCATAGGTCAGCATGAAGGGCTCATTGCCGATATAGGGCTGAATGCGCTTCACACGCCCACCGGTCATGGTTTCGAGGCCCGTATTCACGAGCGTCAGACGCCATGGTTCCGTGGTATGCTGATGCACTTCGCGCTTCGCTCCATTGGAGAAATCGAAGGTCACGTCCGAGTTATGAAGGTGATAGTTCGCGAAGTATTCCTTGATGACGTAGCCCTTGTAACCCAGACAAATCACGAAGTCGTTGAAACCCTGGGCCGAATAGATCTTGAGGATGTGCCAGAGAATCGGCATCTGACCGATGTCGATCATGGGCTTGGGTTTCAGATGAGACTCCTCACTGATCCGGGTGCCGTAGCCGCCCGCCAGAATCACGACTTTCATAGCTTCTCCTAGTCGCGTCATCCTAAACGCAAGCCACCGGATAGACAAAACACTTTTTCTTCAGTAAGCATCAAGCATGACGCACCCTCACACCCTTCTGGTCACTGGAGCTTGTGGCTTTATCGGCAGCACGTTTGTTCGCATGGCGCGCGCGCGTGGTTATCGCATCATCGTTCTCGATGCGCTCACCTACGCTGGCCACCGCGTGAATATCTCTGAGGTCGAAAAGCCGGGCGAACTGGAACTGGCCATCGGCAATATCTGCGACGGCCGTCTGGTGGCTGAGCTGCTTCAGAAACATCAGATCGACGGTCTGATCAACTTCGCGGCGGAATCCCATGTCGACCGGTCGATCGACTCACCGGCAGCGTTCATCGAGACGAATGTGGTGGGCACCTTCACGCTCCTCAACGCCGCCCATGTCTACTGGCAAGGCCTCACGGGCGCGAAGAAAGAGGGTTTCCGTTACATTCAGATTTCAACGGACGAGGTCTACGGATCCCTCGGCCCGACGGGCAAGTTCTCGGAGACGACCCCTTTCGCTCCGAATTCTCCTTACTCTTCTTCCAAGGCGGCGGGCGACCACTTGACCCGGGCTTGGTTCCACACCTACGGACTGCCCACGATCACGACGAATTGCTCGAACAACTACGGCCCGCGTCAATTCCCAGAAAAGCTGATCCCCTACATGATCACCTGCGCGCTCGACGGAAAGCCCCTGCCGGTTTACGGCGACGGCGGCAACGTTCGCGACTGGATCCACGTCGAAGACCATTCGGCCGGCATCCTGCTCGCGCTGGAAAAGGGCACGCCGGGCAACACGTATTGCTTCGGCGGGAACGCCGAGCGGAACAATCTCGATGTGGTGCGCACGATCTGCCGCCAACTCGACGAGCTTCGCCCCCGGTCGGACGGAAGGTCCCATGAAACGGGCATCTCGTTCGTGAAGGACCGCTTGGGGCATGATCGCCGTTATGCTATCGATGATTCGTTTGCTCAGCGGGAACTCGGCTTCAAGCGCAAATACGAGTTCGAGTCAGGCCTTGCCCAGACGATCCGCTGGTATCTCGACAATACGAAGTGGATTGACACAGTCAGAAACTGACTCAGTCTTTCTTCAACAACAGCATGGGCGGAAAGTCGGCGAGCCAGGTAGACACCGGCACGCGTTTCACCTCCCGATATCCTGGCAACGGATTCAGGGAGATGGCGTACGCTTTCGGCGAGCAATACCAACCCAGGTTCTCCGGGCATTCTCGGCCGACAATCGCCGAGCGATTTTCCTGAATCACCCAGCCGTTGATCTCGTAGCCGGCGTCAAAGTCCGTGGGAGCGACACCGGAGGCGACGGTTTCCTGGAACAGAGCGAGCCTGACATCGTTCCACCGAAAGTAGTCGTGAAGTCCAAAGACCGTGAAGACAGTCAACGGCACGAGGGCGACGACGGCGGATTGAACCGATAAGCCGGCCCACCGTTCTCCACCCTCTACCGAGACCGAACGCAGCCATTCCAACAACGTCGGCAGGAAAATCAGGAAGCCCAGCAACGCCGGGAAATGATAGCGGTCGAAAGCGCTCCCTTTGAATCCTTGCGTGACAAAGATCCCCATGCCGATGGCGAACGTCACACCAAACCAGAGGACCTCTGAGCGAACGCGGTCTGCGCCACGCACGACTTGCTCCCTCACGCGCTCAAACCCACGCACCACTCCCCACCAAAACGGAGTCGCGAGAATCAGAAAGACATGCACGGACCACCACGCCCAGGCAGGCCAGGAAGGTCTCAACGGATAGCCGGATTGATAGACGTCTCCCAACGTAATCGGGCCGATTCCGGTGTCGAAGATGACATTTCCGAGCACCGGCGCCCGAGGATGGAGATTTGCCCAGATATGTGAGTTCGGTTTGCCCTTTAGGTAAAGAAAGACGAGCCCAATAACTTGAAGACCGAACAGAAGCGCATAGCCACCCCAGAAACGTCTACGGAAGAACGACTTCCACGGCAGCAGAATCAGGAGCGGGAGACAAAACGCCGTCATGTACATCCAGAAAGCGGTCTGTGAGCCGAAGAGCCCAGAAAAACTCCACTTCAAGAGATTGCTCAGGGGACCATCAAAAGCGGGCCGGTAATTGCCCGTGCTTTTGGCCCAGGAAAAGTAGCCCAGGACGAGCGTCACAAACAGCACGGTCGCGGCGAGAAGCTGAGGAAGAGTGCGCCCAATCCGGTGATATTCGCGTCGCAGGAAGGCCGCGAGCAGTGTCGCGAAAGCGAGTGCCGGAAAGACCAGCACGCAGAACTGACGGATCCAAAACGTCGCGCCGATGAGCGTTCCGGCAAAGAGGGCGATCGGCCATGAAAGGAGTGCACCCTCCTGTCGCTGCGACCGATCCCGCAGCCAAAGCCAGGTCGCCAGAAATGCCAAGGTATAACCGTACACCTCGGTCATGAAGCTGGCCGAAAAATGCAGGAAAAGCGGGTTGAGCGCCAGAATAGCGAGCGTCAACGTCCGCAGGCCACGCCCTACCCCACCCAGCCGCAAAATGCGGTCAAAGAGCCAGAGGAATACGACGCTCAAGACCAGGGTGAAAATTCTGAGCGAAAGATGCGAGAATCCGAACCAGCGAATCAGCGGCGCCACCATCAGCGATTGTCCGTAAAGCGCCGGTGCGACCGAAAGATCGACTTTGAAAACTCCGGTCTCCCCGAAGACCTTGGCAATCCAGGCGTATTGCCAGTCATCGTTCACGGGGTATTCCCCCCAGGGGGCGATCAACAAAAGGGCGACAAGAAATACGAGGAGCGCAGCCACGAACGGGCTGATCTTACTGGCCATGCGTCTGATCATGGGATTCAGAAATAGCACGCGCACGGGCTCAAGGACAACCGGCCTAACGCCCCCGTCTTCCGCCTTGCCTAATCCAGAAAACCAGGTTTAGCTGGGAGGACCTATGAAAGGCATCGTTCTCGCTGGCGGAAGTGGCACGCGTCTCTACCCTCTCACTCGTTGCGTGAGCAAGCAGCTCTTGCCCGTGTACGACAAGCCGACGATCTATTACCCGATCTCGACTCTCATGCTCGCCGGCATTCGGGAGATGCTCATCATCAGCACTCCGCGCGATCTTCCCCGCATCGAAGATTTGCTCGGAGATGGATCCGAACTGGGTCTGAAGTTTACCTACTGCGCGCAGGCCAAACCCGAAGGCATCGCCCAGGCTTTCGGCCTGGATGCTCATCCAGAGCGCGTTGATGTCGTCCGGCGTCAGCTCGCCCTCGGCGCG
>CAYOWB010000002.1:68306-69473 GCA_964407515.1 uncultured Bacteriovoracaceae bacterium | reverse complement strand
GACATGGACTACACTCTCATCCACTACCGCGTGGATAAGTGGGAGAAGCGCGCTTACGAGCACTTGAAGCAGCACTTCCTGAAGGAAGGCTGGCCGATCTCGGGTTTTCAGTTCAACCCGGACCTGGTGTGCCGCGGCCTAGTAGTGGATACGCACACCGGCAACGTGGTCAAATGCAACCGCTTCGGCTTCATCAAGAAGGCGATACACGGAACGCGCGTCCTCGGTTTCGAGGAGCTGCGCGCGCTCTACACCCGGACGATCGTGGACCTTTCGGAGCCGCGCTGGGTATTCCTGAATACGCTCTTCTCACTATCGGAAGGCTGCATGTACATGCAGCTCGTCGACCTCGTCGACCGCCGCGATACTCCGGTCATTTTGAGCTACGGCGAACTTTACCGGCAGGTCCGAAGCGCCATCGATAACGCGCACATGGAGGGCAAGCTCAAAGCGGAGATCATCGCGAACCCCGACCACTTCGTGGAGCAGAATCCTGAAATCCCGCTTGCCCTTCTCGATCAGCGACATGCGGGCAAGAAGCTGCTCCTCATCACGAACTCCGAATGGGAATACACGCAGCCGATGATGAGCTATGCCTTCGATCGGCATCTCCCGGCCGGAATGACCTGGCGGGACCTCTTCGACATCGTGATCGTGTCAGCGCGTAAGCCGGACTTCTTCCAGCACGACAATCCGCTGTTCGAGGTGGTCACCGAACAGAACCTGCTCAAACCGCATATCCGCGCCATCGCGCCCGGAAAAGTGTTCTTCGGCGGAAGCGCGCAGCAGGTGGAAAGGTCCCTCGGCCTTTCCGGCGACGAAGTGCTTTACGTCGGCGACCATATGTTCGGCGACGTTCGCGTCACCAAGAACGTCCTCCGCTGGCGTACAGCCCTGATCCTTCGGGAACTCGAAGGGGAAATCCAGGCCGTGCAGGAATTCCGCGATACCGAGGCGCGCCTGGAACAGCTCATGATGAGGAAGGAAAAGCTCCAGCAGGAGTACTGCCGGCACCGCGTTCTTCAACAAAGAGTGAAGGACAATTACGGCATGAATGTCCCTGGCGCGACCCCCGCAATGCCGGAGCAGCCGCTTCAGCGGAAGCTTGAAGAATTACGCCTGAAGCTGGAAGAACTCGATCGCGAGATTTCGCCTCTGGCTCGCTCG
>CAYOWB010000002.1:58265-68273 GCA_964407515.1 uncultured Bacteriovoracaceae bacterium | reverse complement strand
CGGCAACCCGCTTTGGGGCCTGCTGATGCGTACCGGAAACGACAAGAGCCACTTGGCCTTCCAGATCGAACGTTATGCGGATATCTACACTTCAAGGGTTTCGAACTTCCTGGACGTCACGCCGTTCGCGTACCTGCGCTCGCCGCGCGGGACCTTGCCGCACGATTGAGGCCTATTCGGCAGAGTTAGCTATGCTCTCGGCCAATTGATTGCGTTCGGAGTCGGAATAACCCACATACACCCCTGACGCATCGGCATCGGCGGCGTTAGCTGCCTCCGGCATGCTCTCCTTGAGTTTCCGGGCTCGCGCCTCGTAGACTGCGTAGACTCGAGCCAGACGGGCATTCGCCTGAACGACTTCCCCCACGGCCTGCACCAGCGCAGGCAAGAGCTTCGTCTTGGCCTGCTCGTCGTAAGTCTCGCGCCGCTCCTGTTGGATGCCCATCAAGCGTCCCTCCGCGTTGGCAAGGTCCGCTTGCGCCCGCTTCAGCTCCTTAGCTTGATGTGCGACCAGGGTGTAATACGAGTCCATGTAGTCAGAGGCCTGTTGCTTTTTTTGCTCTTCAAGTAACTTTCCCTTTTCCTTGGTCAACCCGGCATCGACGCAGGACTGGAAGACGGGAGGCATCTGGATATCAACTTCAATATCGGCCATTGTGCTAGGGGGGGGCAGGGTACTGATCGACCTGACGCGGCAGGTATCGACTCCTCCAGTATAGCGACTCCCGTCAAACCTCCAATACAGGTGATAACTGCTATCTATGAGTGCCATGTACGACTCCCTACCGTGAGCCATGCAGCAGTGGTTCTTGATCTCAAAAACCTTCTTCGCCGGGAGCTCCTGCGCGTACGCGCTCACGGAGCCCAGCAAAGCCAGGATCGCGATCAAAATTCGGGTCCGGTTCGTTCCATTGAAGGTACACATGGCGAAATCTCCCTCTCACCTCTTTGGAGATATGAAAATGCAAGCCATGTACCGAGCTCAACGACCACCCCGGCTCGGTATATTCGAGGCGCGACCGCGCCGCTGTCGAAGGTCCAGTCAATTCTTCGATCACGCGGAAGTGTCCGAATAGATACGGGCCAAGTGAGACACACCCGCCTAAGCCCCTGAACTCACAAACCGAACGATCTCTTGCGAGAACCTTCGCAAATCATCAAGACGGACGTGAACAATGTCGTGCACAATGTTCCAGTTGATCTTGTCGTACTCGTGAACCGCAAGGTTTCTGAACCCAGTGGCCTTCACCATACGGAGGCGCGTCTCAGCGGTGATGGCCCCCAGACGCTCCAGCACCAAAAAGCTATCCGCCATATTCCCCGGAACCGGATACTGACTATAGGAGATCACCAAGGTGGCAATATCGATTGCCTGTTGAACCGCTCTCTCCAAATTCACGCTGACGATGTCTTGGAGGTCAAAGTCCTGAGTGAGCGTTTCTTTCGAAAACGGCTTCTTCGATTCAATACGATCAATACAACGGGCCATCGCATCCAGCTTCGGCGATAAGGCTTCAAGCGTGGGTTTTGAGGACACGCCGTCTCCTTTCAGCAAGGGCTCTCTCCCGGAGCGGACCGAAGTCAGCCTCGTCGAGCAAAAATCGCTTCATCAGTGCAGCTGCCCGAATGGGATCACGGTTGATCAGGATCTTGGAGCGGGTCAGCGCCTCACGCAAGATACTCCCCGCCGCCTGGGAAAAATCCACGAGGTCCACCTCGCGCTGTACAGCCGTAGCCAGATCCTGGGCGAGATCGACCCTCTCCTCGGGCGAAAGAGGGTGAGCCGTCAGCACGGCGACATCGACGTCGCTGTCGGGACGCTCTCGTCCCTTCGAGAACGAACCAAACAGCGTAGCGAAAAGCACCTCGGGATGGCGTTGGAGCCAAGACTGAATCAACGCTTCCATCTTGAAGAGACTAGCATGGAACGTGGAAGGGAACCAGAAAGCCCGAGTCTGGGCGAATCACCCCAGCTCATTAGAACAGCCGACTGCGGCAGAGCGTCCTCCGGGCAGAGCGGAGCCCGGTGATCCGGTGAACGCCGTTGTAGACAATGCCAACCGGGTTTTCGGAACACAAAGCCGTGTGGCCGAGATTCACCACCGCTCCCGCGTCCAAAGTCAAACGTGGCACGGAATGGTTCAGTGCCCAGTTCCAAGGATACATTGAGTCAAGAGGTGCGCCACGCAGCAGAACCTCCCCGTTTTCGAGGCGCGCTCCTGCACCCAACTCAAGCTGCGGAGGAGCGGAATCGCCAGAAATCGAACCTATGACATAATCTCCGGTCACCTTCAGGTGTTGAATAGCCGCCTTCTGGAGCAGCGTTAGGCCCCCCAGTTCGGCAAGAGTGGAAAACTCGATTCGCGCGCTACGTGCCAGCCAAAATCCACCCTTGAGATCTTGCTTGAACGAAGGCGGGCTCCACCCCATGACCACACGTGCGCCCTGCAGTCGGGAATCGGGTCCCATCACCGCGAAGGTTCTGCAACCTGAGACTTCCGAATCCGCGAGGAAAGCCCCTGACTCGATTCGGAACATGGAATTCGAACCTCTCTCCGAATCCCCTGGAATTCCACAAAAGACTGAATTCAATACCACTGCCCGAGCTGCGACCTTTGCGACGCGTTCACCGATCACCGAACCCACACCAATGTACGCCCGATCATGGACCGAAGTCCGGCTGTGAACGAGTCCTCCTCCGTTTTGCACCACACGATAGTCCGTCAACGGATTACCCCGAAACACGGACGGCCCCCCCTTCTGAAGGCGCAAATGCTGAATCTGCAATACAAGTCGTTGCAGCGTGACTACCTCCGCGTCCGAAAGTCTAGGCCGTTTGCCATTTCGCTGCTCATTGAAGAACGAGAGCGCGAGGCCGAGGCCATTCGTCAGATCGGCAATCGGACCGTGGCGAACATTTCCGGCATACGCATGGAGCCGCTCATGAATGATCAGCTTGGCCTGTTCACGAAGAGACATCTTTCTGAAAAGATCTTCGCGAATCCAGGTGACATTTCCCTCGGTGTAACCCGCTACCTCGGTACGCCCGTCGATCGGAAGAGCTTCGGTTTCCATGGGAGAATCGTACGGAAGCTTGCCAACGAAACAATATTCAGTGATGGGATCGAACACCTCGTTCTCGATGAAAACGGACCGACCATACCGAGAATGATTGTCCGCCTCAGGCCCAAACGATCGGTCGAACCGGTCGGAAAAGGAGGCGGCACCATAGCGAACCAGAAGCGCGCCCGCGCGACGGAGCTCTGCGATCAAAGCAGGAGCCAGGTCTCCACGCTCCCCGGGCTGACAGTGAAACGTTCCCTCGTTTCCCGCCCGCCGCAAGAACGGATCCGCCAAAACGACGGTGTCGTTCTCGATCACGACCGTTCCGCCTCCGCTATTGTCTGCCCCTTCGCCCGCCCAGCCATGGCCGGCAGCCAAGGAGACAAAGAGCCCAAAGATCAGACTCAGAAGCCGGCGTGAATATCTCGTTCCCATGAATGGCATCTCCAATTACGGCCCCATTTGCCGTGGCAAACGGGGCCATTCATACCAAAATAGTCAACTATTGTCAACGGTCGGTTTTATTTGATGATTTTGGCAGAACAGGTCACACCCAGACCGGTCTTGCTATCCTGAACCTGGAAACCCGCTCCAATCGCAACCGAGGTCCGCACCTGCGGAAACACACGGTACGGGGGGACCATATCAATCAAGAGCCTTTGCTGAAGCCTTCCAAGAATCACTGTCAAATGTGACTTTCCTTGGACGGCGTAGATGTGAAGCACCGATCGCCTCGTCACGGCAGTCTCCTCGTCCAATCCCCGCTTGAACCAGAAGCGAAGGTCCGACCATTGGGCACCGGATTCCACCGCTTGTGAAAACGCGGGATCATAAGGCATGCCCTCGGCCATCAACAGCGGCGGTATTCCCATGAGATGGCACGCCGTAAACTCCAAATCTCTGCTGTCCTTCGGACACCGGGCACTCTGGCGATTGATGACACCAAACTGCTCACTCTTCATCTCGCCGTTCTCGATTGAGAAGCGAAACTCCTTCCCCTCCTGAGGTCCATTGAACATCCGGCAGCGGTACTCCACCCGCTGAGGGGTCGCGTCGGCTCCCGCCGCCATCGCATTCACTCCGGCCAGAATCGCGACTCCCAGCAAGCCCACCACCGTCCAACCTTGAATTCCCATTTTCGACTTCCGAGACATAGAACCTCCTGATCGGTCTGTTTCGACCACACCTATGTGCGGCCGTCCGGAGATCTACCGCACTGCGTTATACCGAGATAGACTTCTTTCGCGAAAATAGGCCTTCTATTTTCTCATTTTGCGAAGTTATAATTGTAACCGTACGTATTGACGCATGAAAGCAGACATCTACGAGTATCGAAATTATCGCGAATATCTTCGAGCTGTAATCGTTTCGAAACCCAAGCGTGGGCGCGGAATGAAGGTCGCCCTGGCGCGTGCGGCGAACTGCCCCGTCTCCCTCGTTTCGCAGGTCCTTTCGAGAGAACGCCATTTCAGTCTCGAACAGGCCGAGGGAGTGAATGAATTCGTGGGCCACACTCACGAAGAAGCACAATTCTTCTTTCTGCTTCTTCAGCACGCGAGGGCAGGCACCCCCGCTTTACGAAAACGTCTCCAGCACGAAATTGATCTGATCGTAGCACGACGACTCGTCCTCAAAGAGCGCCTCGGAGTCGGGAATCCACTCAGCGTGGAAGCTCAGGCTACTTTTTATAGTTCCTGGCTTTACAGCGCGATCCACGTCCTGCTTTCAATCGAAAGGTTTCAAACCAAGGAGGCCCTGAGCCATCATCTCGGCCTCTCGCTGAAGAAAACGAGCGAGATCCTCGAATTTCTAGTCTCAGTCGGAATGGCAGAAGGCGTTGAGCATGGACGCTTCCGAATCGGACCAGCCCGGATTCATCTGGGGACCGACTCGCCCCTAATCTCAAAGCTCCACTCCAACTGGAGACTGCAAGCCATTCGGTCGCTTGAACGGGAGGACTCCGATGTCGACCTACACTACTCCTCAGCTGTGACCATCTCTGAAGCAGACAGCTCGCGCATCAAATCGATGCTGGTCAAATTCATCGCGGAAATCAAAACGATCATTCGTGAATCAAAGGAAGAAGGAGCCCACTGCTTCTCGATCGACTTCTTTAGGATTTAGGGGCGAAGCCTTCCGGCTCCGCCCCCTTTCAAGTTTCATCGAGGCAGTCGCTTACCCGTTCTTCTTCACGAACTCTTCCATGAAGGAGACGAGCGTCTTGATGTTGTCGACGCTGACCGCGTTGTACATGGACACGCGGATGCCGCCGAGGTCACGATAGCCCTTCAGACCGACCATGCCGGCCTTCTTCGCTTCGGACACGAACTTGGCGTCCAGCTCCTCGGAAGGCAGGCGGAACACGACGTTCATCACGGAACGGTGAGCCTTCTCCTTCACGATCGGCTGGAAGAAGCCCGCGTGCTTGTCGATGCAGTCGTAGAGGATACGACCCTTTTCGCGGTTGTTTTTCTCGATGACTCCCAGGCCGCCGAGCTGCTTGTTGTACGCCAGAACGTTGCGGACCATGTAGATCGCGAACGTGGGAGGCGTGTTGTACAAGCTGTTCTTCTCGGCATGGATGTCGTAGCGGAGCATCGTCGGGATGTCCTTACGGCACTGCGCGAGAACGTCGTCGCGGATGATCGTGATCACGACACCCGACGGGCCGATGTTCTTCTGTGCGCCGGCATAGATGAGGCCGAACGGCTTGACGTCAAACGGACGCCACATGAAGTCCGAGGACATGTCGCAAACCAGCGGAACGTTCGCAGGCACCTTCGGGAACTCCATGTACTGGGTGCCGTAGATGGTGTTGTTGCTGGTGAAGTGGACGTACGAGGCATTGGGATTGAGCTTCAGCTCATCCTGATGCGGCAAGCGCGCGAAATTTTCACTCTCGGTCGAAGCCGCGACTTTCGCCGCGTCGCCCGCCACGATCTTCGCTTCTTTGTAAGCTTTCTTCGCCCACGAGCCGCTGACGATATAGTCGCCGGTGCGGCCGCCGTGCAGAAGGTTCATCGCCAGCATGGAGAACTGGAGATTACCTCCGCCCTGCAGGAACAGGACCTTGTAGTTGTCCGGGATATTGAGCAGCTCCTTGGTCAGCGAGATCGCCTCGTTGTGAACGGCTTCGTATTCCTTGGAGCGATGGGAAATCTCCATCACTGACATGCCGGTTCCGGCGAAGTCGATAAATTCGTTCTGAGCGCGCTCAAGCGGCGACAGCGGCAAGCCCGCAGGCCCTGCATAGAAGTTAATTACACGATGAGTCATAACTGAAGTCCCTCCGATCGAAAAGTTTTACGGCGATCGGAGGGGATCGGCAACCTATTTCAAGAACGGAGCGGAGGCATCCGGATCACATGTTGATCGCTTTGTCTCGAAGACTGTAGAACGCGCCGTCGACCAGGACCTTATTGACGGCATAGGCGGTGAGAGAGACTGCCAGGGACCGCACGGGGTCATTGACGCCGCGGCACAGAAGCTCGTAGATCGCGGCGTTCACCCACATCCCTTCGGGGCGAGCGATCTGCGCCCAAGCATTATGGAAAACCCAACGATCCATGCCGGTATCGCCTGTCCTGAGCCAATCCCCCATGATGTCCTGGTATTCACGCGCGGATATTCCGCGCTGCAGAAGCTCCCGGATCTCGGGGTCCTTCAGATCCTCGGGTGTGATGGAATCGGAGTCGATATCCGTTGCAGTGATGTCCCCACCGAAAGCGGAGGAAAGAGACTGGACCGCTCGCTGGAACATCCCCTCTTTCTCGAGGCTCTGCATGATCTCCTGAACGTCCTGCTGGAATTCCGGACTTGTCTCAAGCTCCTTCAGTTTCCGTTCCGCTTCATTGTCGGCACCCTCCGACAATAGCCCTCCCGCTCCGAACAGCCCACCGTAGAGCCGTGAGTTGGCCAGGGATATTCCCGTCGCATACTTGAAGGACTTCGCTTGCTTCTCAACTCCGCTCATCGTCGGATCCGCGACGATTCTCGCCAGGATCCGCTGGGTGATATAGCTCATGAACATTTCGTATCCGAGCTTAGCAGTCCAGACGCTCATCTTGTAATAACGGGTCTGCGCATCCGGCTCCTCGAGCGCCTTTTGGAGCTTACCGGATTGCTTGCCTCCGTAAGTGATTGCTGTAGAGGCCATATTGACGCCGATAATAAACTTCCCGAACGTCTTGGCCGCCTTCTCATGGGCCGGAGTCATGCACTTCGTCTTGCAGGCCTGGAAGAGCTTTTCGAACCCTTTGCGCTTGGTGCGCGCGATCTGAAGCGCGATTCTCTCCGCCTCCTCGCCGGTCACTCCGTCCTTCGCGAGACGGGCGAGCGCCTTCTGCTTCTGCTTATACTCGTACGTTTCGAAGCGGGTCTGTCTCTTGAAGAAGTCCTTTGCGACCTTGGATGCCGGTGCCGCGTCACCCTCGATTTCCGGCAGCGCCGCCCAGCCCGCGGCCTGATCCTTTCCTTCGAGTGTCCTGACATGAAGCAGATAAGATTCGAGCGCGTCGGCGCCGCTTTCGCTCGAAGAAAGCTTCACTTTCGCAGCTGCAATCTTCCCCGCCTCGCTCGCAGTCAGATTGAGGGCGCTCATTCTCTCACGATAGGCACGGGCCGCCAAATCCGGCATACCAGCAAGGCAATGAGCGACTCGAACTGCTCCAGCGCCTTGCGATGGTCACGCCGACTGGAGACACCGCTGGATCTAGGTGATGCCTGGAGAGCTTCCAACTTCTTTCTTCTCTCAGCGGCGATCTTGAGCGCCTCATCGGGACTATGTCGTTTCTTCGGACCCACAGGGATGTACCAGCTTCCACGGTCCAGCCCCTTCCACTCGGGTCGGATGAGCCGGGTTAGATTGTCCACGTCATGTCCTAGGGAGATCCGCCTCTTCCAATACTCCTCGAAGCGCTCGACGGCATTCCGGCGAGCGAAGAACTTCCTCACGTACCGCGGCTTGACCTGAGCACCGAACAACGATCCCGCCTGCTCCAAGGCGGACAGCTGATCGCGTTTTCCTTTCTGGGACCAGGCGAATTGGACGTATGCATCCAGGAGTTCAGCATCCTTTTCATTTTCCGGCAGCTGCTTCAAACCGCGAGCGAGGGCTTCCGCCTCGTCCGCTGGCAACATGAGATCCGCGAACAGGCCGCGGTAGATCCGATTGAGATCCGCACTCAGGCCACTGCGCTTGATCAACGCTTCGATAGTCCTTTTGCCCGCCTGAACCGAGATCGGATCGAGAAGAGGCTGCAACTCAGGATGCTTCTCCTTGCCGCGCTTGGACCGCTGCGCGAGCCACTGATCAGCGAACGCGTCCGCCTCCTGGCGGGCGACGACCTCCGCCATTTCCTCCGCCTCATCCAGACGCTTGCCTCCCACAGTGAGCGCCTCGATGGCCTCCTTCTTCGATTGCTCCAAAGCGTTCCTGACCATGCCCTGGAACTCACGGAACTTCCGCAAGGCCGGTGACTTCGGAACATCTTTAGCCTTCGCCGAGAGGAGTTCCGGAATGGCTGCGATCGCATCCGACCTCATTCCACGGACGGATGCCTTCCCTGCTTTGCTCATTCCGCTGCCGAGAGTCCAAGTGAAGCGAAGATAAGTATCAAGAAGCTCCGGCACGTCCGCTCTTGAAGGAGGCACACGCAGGGCACGCGACAACTCCAGGGTCTCATCGAAGGTCAACCCCAAGGCGTGCAGCCGGCGTGAGTAGTCGGCAGCCAGATCTCCCGGAAGACCGCTGCTGTTCACGAGACGATCCAAAACCGTATCAGCTTCGCGTCTCAGGAAGATCCGTACGGATTCGGAGGCGATCGGCTTCTGGCCGACAACCTCAGGCAGAAGCGCCAGCGCCTCGCCGTGCATCTCCGATGGCATGTCCGCCACATAACCGAGGTAGCGCCGCAGGAGATCGAGCGAACGGGCGCTGTTCGGAAGGCTCTTGAGCGCGAGGGGAATTCCTTTCTCGAAGGAGTCCGGCCATGACTCAAGGAGCAACAAATCCTCATATTGATCCCGTAACGCAGGATCGAGCCGACTCTCCAACAAGAGGCGCGAGATTGACGCGCGGTCACGCAGGACCAGTGCGCGTTCAGTCGAGTAGTGCCCGATCATCCGGTCGAGGCGTGACTTCAGGGAGCAAGGCCGATTCGCGAGAGCTTCGGAAGTGAAGGCGAGCGACAACACGAGAGCCGATACGACTCCGACGGCCGCGGCACGAGAACATGATGTACTGCCCCCTTCAGGACGAACCCTCACATCGTCCTTATCGTCACTATTGGCTAAAAACTGAAAAATCTCGGTCAGATTCCTAAAGAAGTACGATAAGGATGTCGAGAACTTGAACAGAATGCCACACGCGCTACTCATCCTTGATCTCGCAGTGATCCTCGGCATCGCCGGCCTTGTTTCGTGGGTCTTTAAACGAGCGCGCCAACCCGTCGTCCTTGGCTATATCGCGGCCGGGGTCATCGTGAGCCCGCATGTCGTCCCGATTCCTCTGATCCATGGAATATCGAACATCGACTTCTGGGCGCAGCTCGGCGTGATTTTCCTCATGTTTTCGCTGGGTCTCGAGTTCAGCTTCCGGCGTTTAGCCAAGGTGGGAATCTCAGCGACCCTGACTGCCGTCTTTGAAGTAACCGCCATGAACATCCTTGGCTTTCTCGCGGGGAAGCTGCTGGGGTGGTCCTTCATCAATAGTCTTTTTCTTGGCGCCATGCTCTCCATCTCATCCACGACTATCGTCGTGAAAACCCTGGATGAATTCCAGCTCAAGACCCGGCGGTTCGCGGAAATGATCTTCGCCATCCTGATCGTGGAAGACCTGATGGCGATTCTGATCCTGGTCGGACTGTCCACCGTTTCGACAGTTCACGCCTTCTCCGGAATGACGTTCGTCATCTCCGTGGGACAGCTCGCCCTAGTTCTGGGAAG
>CAYOWB010000002.1:51921-58255 GCA_964407515.1 uncultured Bacteriovoracaceae bacterium | reverse complement strand
ACCGGCTATTTCCTCGTCCCGGCCTTCATCCGGCACGTCGGAAGAGCAGCCTCCGACGAGATCTTGACGCTCCTCTCGATCAGTCTGTGCCTGCTGCTGGCTGTCTTCGCTGAACGCCTTCACTATTCCGTCGCGCTCGGGGCCTTCATCATGGGCTCGATCCTCTCCGAAAGCACCGAGTCAAATCGGATTCAGTGGCGGACCGAACCCATCCGCGACCTGTTCGCCGCTGTGTTCTTCGTGTCGGTTGGAATGCATCTGGATCCGGTCGCAGTATGGCAAAACCTTCCAGCGATTCTACTCATCACCTGCCTGGTGTTGGCAGGAAAGATATTCTTCAACACCTTCATGGCCGTACTTTCGGGACAGACGTTCCGCACCGCGGTTCAGGTCGGTTTCGGACTGGCGCAGATCGGCGAGTTCTCCTTCATCATTGCCGGTCTCGCGATCTCATTGAACGCCGGCGCCGCTTTTCTGCTGCCGGTAGCGATCGCGACTTCGATTCTCACGGCACTGTTGAATCCCTATCTGATCCGCGTTTCTCACCGTTTCGCCGTGGCAGCGGAAATGAAGCTTCCGCCAAAGACACGGGAAGTCCTGGTGCGCTACGCGGCCTGGTGCCAAGAGCGCCGTGCGGACAGCGGACGCCGCCGGGAATTCTATCAACGGCTGCTGAAGTGGCTCCTGAACGGAACGATCACCAGCATGATTTTCATCCTGGTCTCGGAGTTCGCGCTGCCCAGAATCGTTCCGTTCCTTGGGGATCGGCAGAACGCCGCCAAGGTGATCGCCTGGCTGGGCGCCATCCTGCTTTCGTCGCCCTTCGCGTGGGCGATGTTCTCTTCCTTCCGAGGCTTTAGAACGAGCGACCGCGGAGGAGCGGATCTGCCCCGCGGAGGAACGACTTTCTTCATCCGCCTGCTTACCGGCCTGTGGCTAGGTGCCTTGAGCGTGAACTTTCTTCCTGCCCGCGTTACGGTGCTCGTCACCGGTGCTTTCGTCGTACTGTTGATCGCGGTGTTCTATCGTCAGCTCGAAGGATCCTACCGCTGGTTCGAGGGGCGCTTCCTGTCGACGTTCCAGGGAGCACCGAAGACCCCTCGCCCCACCGACGTTCTTCGGCAACTCGCTCCTTGGGATGCTCACCTGGTTCGGATCAAAGTGCATCCCAACGCCGAAATCGCGGGCCGCCGGATCATCGAATCGAAGTTACGCAGTCAGCATGGGCTGAACATCGTCGCCATCCAGAGAGGCGTGAAGACGCTCGTCGCGCCGGAGCCGGACGAGATGATCTTTCCCAAGGACGAGCTTCTGGTCCTGGGAACCGATGAGCAGGTCGAGCGGGTACGCCCGAGGATCGAGCGGCCCCCGGGCATGACCGAAAGACTTCGAGACATCTCCGGTTATGAGCTCCGAGAACTTCTGATCGCTGAGGACTCGCCGCTCGCGGGCAAGAGCATTCGGCATTCCGGAATCCGGGAACAGTTCGGCTCCATGGCGGTCGGGATCCAGCGAGGGGAGCACCGGATGATCAACCCGGATTCAGAGTTCATTCTCCGTGCGGGAGACATCGTCTGGGTCGTCGGCGAGATGTCGCGCCTCGACCGCCTGCTCGAGGAGTTCGGACCTGATCGGAAGACTAATTCTCCACGGCTTTCTTAAGGCACATTCCATCGATCAAGCCGACCAACGTGCCAATCTCGGGCTTCGTGATGTACCCGTCGGCCCCGACTTCCTTGCACTTCAACACCATCTGCTCGTTGATCAAAGAGGAGAAGACCACCACTGGAATCTTCGCGTAGAACGGTTCCGTTTTGACGTACTTGCAGAGCGCCAGTCCGTCCATTTTCGGCATTTCAATATCGGTAATCAAGATGTCCACGGTGGAGTTCGCTGAGTGCCCGGCCGCCTTGGCCGACTGGAGCAGCTTAAAGAGATCCTCGCCGTTCTCAAACTCCCGGATATTCGTGTAACCGTATTTGACGAGGTTTTGCTTGATCATCGCACGAATGAACCCGGAATCCTCCGCGAGCATCACCTTGACTGCGGCTCGCCGCTCATCGACCGGCAATTCATCCGGGACAGCATAGCCGATCTTAGTTCCCGGGCTCATCTCGGAGATGATGCGCTCGAAGTCCAGCAACATGATCTCGTTCTGATCGATATTCACGCTACCCGTGATGCGCGCCGAGTAACGTTCGAGAAGCTGGCTCGGCGACTGAATCGACTGCCAGGAGAGACGGTGAATCCGACGGACGCCATCCAGCACGAAAGCGTTATCCACTCCGTTGAATTCGGTAATGATGATGATCGTGCGCTCGCTGACCTCAACCGGTTTCTTTCGGAGAATCGCACCGAGATCGAATAGCGGAACGAGCCGTTCCCGCCACAGCAGCACACCTCTCATTTCGGTGCGCGTATCCGGCATGGCAGTCACCAGCGCCGGATCGTACGTCAGGATCTGCATGACTTTGGCGACGTTCAGGCCGAAACTTTGATCACCAAGAAAGAACTCGAGGATCTCCAGTTCGTTGGTACCCGTTTCGAGGAGAATGTCTTTCCGCATCTCTTCACTGTCGAGAAGGTTCTGGTTTTCCACGCCTGTCGCCTCCGTAGACGTTCTATTCTGACGGAGACTGACCGGGCACGCAACGTCAGTATAGGGAAGACCCCGTCACCGATTTGACATCTTC
Source organism: uncultured Bacteriovoracaceae bacterium (assembly GCA_964407515.1). GTDB lineage: Bacteria > Bdellovibrionota > UBA1018 > UBA1018 > UBA1018 > CAYOWB01. The sequence goes on along the minus strand of CAYOWB010000002.1, from coordinate 55,562 downwards.
GACGGAACCGCCGATACGGAGCCCAGTCGGCCTGCCGTCCGGAGCGGTTGCGGCGGCGCTTCGGTCAGGGAGTCCATGTGCTTCGCATAGGTCAACAGGTAAACAGTCCGGGCTACGGCCAGGAGTGGAGGCGCAACCAAAACGCCCAGAATCCCGAATAGACTACCCATCACCAGCATCAGGACAATGAGGTGAACTTCCGGAAGCTGGACCGTTCCGCGCATAACCAGAGGCGCGGTGACATCGCCTTCGATCTGTTGAATCGCAAGATACAGACCGAGCACCCACCAAACCTTGTCCGGAGTGGTACCGAGCGTCACGAGGAACGCGAGCACGCCGGTCAGAATGGAGCCGACGTACGGAATGAAGCCCATGACGAAAGTCAGGACACCGAGAAGCAACCAGTATTCAATCCCAAGAGCCCACAACGCGATGGTGGTCAAAGCGCCGCTCACCCCCATCACGATGATCTGACCGCGAAACCATGTCCGAAGAGCGACGGAGACCCGATGCATCACCATCGCGGCACGTGGCCGCATATGCGCGGGGAAGAGCGACATGACTGCCCGGAAGTACGACTCGGCGTTGACTGCGACATAGAGCGAAATAAAGAGGGCGACGATAAATCCAGCGATGGCTGCCGCGCTGACCTGAACTCCCGTGTACAAGGTATTCAAGGCACCCTGCGCCGCACGCCCCAGCTCAAGCCGCCGGATCTGCGCTTCCACCCAAGGATACTTCGTTAGAAAGCGATAGACTTCACCGCGGATCGTATTGAACGTTTCAGGGGCACGATCCACGAACAGCGAAGCCTGATCGGCTATCACCGTACCCATTCCATAACCGATGCCCGCAATCCCGACTAGAACAAGGAGAACGAAGACCACTCCGGTCACGGCACGCGGCACGTGAAGTTTGCGGTGCATAAAGCTCATGATAGGGGCGATCAGGACCCCTACTCCCACGCCGATCAGCACAGTCAGAAGCAGAAACCGCGTGAGATAAGCCACCATGCCGACAAGAAGCAGCGCGGCTGAAATGGCGACTACCGTAACGACATCACTCTTGGACCACGTGCGGGAGCGCATGCCCGGCCGCTGTCGCAAGCGTCGTGCCTGAGGCCGTCACCTGAAAGCGACTCACCATGCCACTGAGTCCACTGGCCTGGCCATTGAGCTCCTCTGCGGCTGCCGCGGTCTCCTCGGCGTTCGAACTCAACGTGTGAGTCACCGCGCGAATCTGACGGATCCCTTCTGCCACCTGGCGAATCGCCTCAGTCTGATGATGACAAGAGGAACTCAGCTCGTTAACCAGCGCGGAGGCTTTCGCCACTGAATCGACGATTTGCTGGAAAGTCTCCGCGGTCTTCTGCGCCTCGCCGAGCCCCGCTTCCACTTTCTTCGTCGAATTCTCGATCAACTCGCCGGTCTCCTTCGCGGCCTTGGCGCTTCGCCCGGCCAGGTTTCTCACCTCGTCAGCCACGACTGCGAAGCCCTTGCCGTGAGCCCCCGCGCGCGCCGCCTCGACCGCAGCATTCAGCGCCAACAGGTTCGTCTGAAACGCGATATCATCGATGATTTTGATGATCCGAGCGATTTCCCTGCTGGAATTGTTGATGTCGCTCATCGCCTTGACGGTCTCTTGAATCTGCTGGCGTCCATTCTCTGCCGCCGAATGCGAGTTCGTCACGAACTGATTGGCCTGCGTCGTCGTTTGAGCGCCACACACCGTCTGTTCCTTCATCGTGTCGATGGATTTGGCGATATCTTCCACAGTGGCGGATTGTTCATTCGCAACCTGGGAAAGCGACTCGCTCGAAGCGGTCAACTGCGAAGCACCGGCCGAAAGCTGGACCGCGGCATCCTTTGTCTGAACCACGATGGAGCGAAGCTCTTCGACCATCCGGCGAAACGACTTCCCGAGCATGTCGGCTTCGGAGGCAACCTCCACGCTGACGGTCAGGTCTCCCCGGGCAATCCGCTCAGCCTCCTGAGTCTTCTTGTAAAGCCGGTCGGTGAGAAGATTGAAGGCCTCAGCCAGTTTTCCCACTTCGTCGTTCGACGTCACTTCAATCTTGCGGGTGAGATCCCCGCTCAACGCGACTTCGGCCGCACGCCGGATAGGAAACGCGATCTTCCCGCTCATTTTGTAAGCGATCACCGAAGCCAGAATGAGCACGAAGATCGTGGCCAGGACGAGCATGACCTCAACCCGAACCACCATCGTGTCTTGGTCCTTTTCCGCCTGCAGATGGTATTCTTCCGCCTTGGCGCGGACCTGCCCCAAGACTTCCTGGACATCCTTCAGATGCCGCTGAGTCTCAGTCCCGTAGTGTTGAATCGCCTCAGCCCGGTATTCCTTGCCTTTTTGAAGCAAGCTTTCGATATGGGCCGCGGACCCATGAAGCCGCTTATGGGGCTCCTCGATCTTGGCCAGAATCGGCGCAATACCGGGGAAGGTCTTCTCCGCCTTAGCCCGCAGCTCACCATGGAACCATTTCCCGAACCCGCACTTGTGCGGGTCTTTCTCGGCCTCGAGCTGAACCATGTTCTCGTTCCGCTGGAACTCGCCGACCTTTCCACGCCACTGGAGGTGATCCAATTCCCGTTGAAGCAGATTCGAAATCAGATCATCCGCCTCCTTTGCATGCTGGACGCTACCTAGCACCTCGAGAAGCCCGATATACCCCGCTACAGCAGTCAATGAGGCAATCAGGGTAACCGCAATGAAGCCGGCCAACAGTTTCGCTCGCAGAGTCGTCATGCCTGTGTATCGGCAGAAAAACGACTAACTTAATAATTGCGCAACGCTCCATTGATGATTAACTATTGCCTGACGATCGGCTCCAGTGGCGGGTTTTGGTGCTCGCGAGAGGACTCGAACCTCCAAGCCTTTCGGGCACTGGCTTCTAAGACCAGCGTGTCTACCAATTCCACCACGCGAGCATCCCTGGGGGCACTGCTTCAATATCTATGGGATTCGGGGAAAACCTGCAAGACTAGAGACATGTCCAGCCCCAATCTGATGTATATCCCGATTCTCCTGGCTGTTATCCTGGGAGGCCCCGAAGCCCACGCCGGACGAAGCAAGAAGAACGCCCTCGTGGACCTGATCTCCAGCTCCGTGAACGCCGCCCTCGTCAATCCGCCCGTGGACGGCGAGGTTTGCTTCTCCCCCGACGAACCGTGCGACGTGAAGCTCACCAAGTTTCTCAATACCGCCACCCAATCGATCGACCTTGCCATCTACGACTTCAATCTCGATAAAGTCGCGCATGACCTGCTAGTGATTTCCCGGAAGGTGAAAGTCCGCATCGTAGCCGACCGGCGCCAGAGCAAGGGCGGCCACTCCCTGATTCCCATGTTAGTGAAAGCGGGAGCACAGGTCAGGTTCGGCCGTCAGCGTGGCATCATGCACAACAAGTTCATGATCGTGGACGGACGCATGGTTGAGACAGGGTCCTTCAACTACACGAACGGCGCGGCCTTTAAGAACGCGGAGAACCAGGTCTACCTGGCCCATCCTTCGATCGTGAAACGCTACAAAGAACGTTTTCAGGATCTTTGGGAAAGCGCTTCCACGGCAGCACCGCGGGAGTAAGTCGCTGGCATAAGAAATGCCTTCCTGATTTCAGGGAGACC
>CAYOWB010000002.1:44741-51901 GCA_964407515.1 uncultured Bacteriovoracaceae bacterium | reverse complement strand
CTTTCCCCAAGAACGTGAAGAAACTGATCTGGGCTGTCGATGCCTTTGAGCAGAACACTGAGATGAGACGACACTCAGTGGACCTTCTGAGGACCCTCCTGGAAAAGACAGGAGCGAGCGTGCAACCCGTTTACGTCTTGAGTCCTGCGGAATTCAACCTGTCGATCGAATTTACCCCCCCGTGGATCGAGCAATACCGGCCATCGGCTGAGACAGCCCTTTCCAAGCTACTGCAGCAACTCAATCTTCCCAACGCCCAGCGTCCAGAAATCCTCGTGCAAAACACGGCTTCGATCCGCAACGCAGTGGAACACCTCTGTCGCTATGCGGAATCCGAGAACGCGGATGCGATCTTAGTCAGCACCCACGGCCGCGGGGGGATACCCCGAATTCTCCTCGGAAGCTTCGCCGAGACGCTGATCCTACACTCGAAAACCCCCGTGCTCGTCACCGGCCCGAAGACCGAGACGCCCAATCAGCTCAAGTCCTTCTTCCTTCCGACCGACCTCGGCCCGGGATCTCGCCGCATCTTTCAAAGAACAGTGAGTATGGCCCGGCAGATGGGAGCGTCGCTTACCCTCTTCCACTCGATCCCCAATCCAGTGGAACCGTTCTTCCAGTCTGGAATCTCGCTCCTAGGCGGCGGCTGGGTACCGCTTCAAAACCTCTTCACGGAAGAAGCCGAGCGACGCCGGAGGTGTGTCCAAATGTGGTGCCGCTGGGCCCGCAGGCGGGGCGTTCCGACCGAACCGATCATCAGTGAGATCGGAGGAAACGTCGCGAGTCAGATCATCGAAAACGCCAACCGCATGCGAAGCGACGTGATCGTCATGGCCGCGCAGAGCGGACCCGTCGTCACGGCACTCGTCGGAAGCATCACTCGACAGGTGGTCCGGCACGCTTCACGCCCGGTTTGGATATTGCATCCGCCCCGAAATCCTTGAAACACTGCTGAAATTCGGTGGTCGTTTTTCCTGTGGACAGCCCACGGTGTCCTCAGGATGTAATTGGGGTGGGTATGGGGAAGGGATTCCGCCAAACAACAGGATGTTTTACGACCATCGCTCTTGCCACGACGAGCGTGCTTCTCTCTTCGTGCGCCAAGAACTCGGAGCCCTCCTTTTCCTGCGCGACACCGGACTCGCCGGGACAAACCGGCAACACCGGCAGCGCCCTTGTCTTCAACGTGGATCCAGTCGCCAGCAGCCGGAACCCGTCGCTCGGAGTGGCGTCGTCTGAGCTGGACGACTTCCGCACTGAAGTGACCCTCTCGCGCCTCAACGGCCGGGGCGTCCTCGAGGGGACCCATGTCACGGTCTCGAACGACCTCGCTTGCCGCGCCGGCTTCACCGCTTACGACAAGTCGAACCGCTTTTCTTACTCGCAGGCAGACCCGCGCTTCCAGGAAGTGATGGGCTATTACTACGCCGACCAGTACAGCCAGTTTCTCGCGGAACTCGGCTCCACTCTCGCGGCGACTCCCCTTTCACTGCATGTCCATTGTGGCCGGGATGAGGGCTTCTACGACGAAGCGTACTTCGACCCTCAATCAGGCATCGTATGCATTGGGGACCCCGCATTTCCGAGGACCGCCTCGTACGCCGACGACGCCGCTGTATTGATCCACGAAGTTCAGCACGCCCACACGCTCTCCGCCTATTCGCCAGTGCACGACTTGGGCTGGCTGCTTTACGATGAAGCAGGCGCGCTCAATGAAGCCGTCTCCGACTTCATGTCTCTGGCGTATCTGTCGCCCTTGGTCCCGGATGGAATCGATCCACTCATTTTCAGTCGCTGGGCACTGGGGACCTTCTTTGGAACCGATGAATCACGCGGTGCCCATCGTTGTCCTCGCTACGATGCTTCGTTCGCCCAGGGTTGTAGCCGTTATCGTTCCGGACCAGAGGGCTTCTCCGCGGATCAGAACAGCGTGAGCTTCACGTATCCTGACGGACTGAACTGGCCCTTCACCTCGAAGGTCAGTGGACCGGGCTACGTGCAATCCGCATTCACAAGCCCGGCGGCAATGGAAGAAATCCACAACAACGCCTCCATGATCACGGGTACACTTTGGGACATCTTCGCCACGCTCACCAAATCCAGGGGCGGCACGCTCCAGGCCCGGAAGCCCACCATGGCTCTGGTTCTTGAATCGCTCCGTCGACTCCCGAAGCCCGATCTCAGCAATCGATCTCCCGTGACGTTCCCTGGCTTCGCTCAAACACTGCTCGACATCGCCCTAACCCAAGGGTCGGGAATCAGCGCGGAGGAACGGGGGACCATTCGGTCCATCCTGAAGGATCGTGGCCTCGTCGACAGCACGGTACTCGGCCCAGGCTGGGCCAAGGTCGGAGCAGGAAGCTCCGCTGCCCGCGGGGTGAGAATCCTTGACGACCCGATGGCCCTTGGCCGGTGGATGACTCGGACATCGATTTCCCAGGGGATCGACGCTCGTCCGGACGGACGGCTGGGCCCGGGCGAAACAGCGGCGATCTGGTTCGACATCGAGAACACCGCGGAAGACACCGCGGGTGGGCTTCTCCTGACCGTAAAGGTGGACGCGCCGGAGATCACGGTCGCGGGTGAAGGGCTGAACTACGGTTCGATCTCGCCCAAAGAAGCACAGGTCCGGTACGCCAAGGTTAATGGCCGCCGGATCGTCCAGGCCCTTTCCTCGCGGAACTCGGCGATGAACGTGCCGACCGGCACGACTTACTTCCTCACCCAGCCGCGCTTCGATCGCGTTCCAATGACAGCACTGTTCATTCGCTGCGCCAAAGACGCGTCGTCTGGAAAAACGGTGAACTTCCAGGTTAGGATCGAAGCCGCGAACGGAGACGGAACTCCCGAGACGCTGGAGTTTCCGGTAACGATCCGATGAGTCCGAATAAGCCTAAACTCGTTCCCCTGCTGCTCGTGTTGATGATGGCCTCTCTGATGCTTCTCTATGCCTCGTACCGGAAGGCAGGACGAGTCAGCGGTCCGGCTGACGCCGGAGCAAAGGCAAAAAAAGCACTGACCGACTCCATGGTCTCCCTGTTCGCCTCGCCTCGCCCGGCGGCTTCCGTGATCCCCGTTCCTGCACCTCCCACTTCCGGAGTTTCAGAAGGCTACGCCACCCGGGCGGAACAGTGGGCCCGCTTCCAGGAACTCTTCGGCCGGAATCTGCGTGCCGACATTCAAGGGAGCGGCCGGATCAATTCCATCCGTGGCTCCGGAGATCCGGCGCCCGGCGGCCGCTTCAGTCCGTCCCGCGAAGAGACCGTACGTCATCGAGCCGAGGCGATTCTCCGCGAACTGCGTCCACTCATTGGCGCGCCCACGGCCGGAGGATTCGCCGCGCCAGTCATCTCCACCGGCACGACCACCGCGCAGGTCTTCTACCGCCAGTCCATGGATGGCTTGATGCTTGAGCCGTTCGGAAGCGTGACGATTCAACTGGGAGAAGACGGAGAACTGGTCGGCGTGGCCTCGGACTACCTTGAGTCAGTGCAGATCAGCAATTCAAGGACACTCTCACCCGAGGAAGCTCGGACTCAGGCAGCCACTCGCGCACAGGCATCGCCGGAAGACCTGGGAGCGGGCAGGCCGGTCCTGTGGACACGGACCCCTACCGAAGCGAAACACGCTTACTCGTTCTCGGCGAGAGGACGGCAAATCATCATCGATGCGGGAACCGGTGACGTGATCCTGGATCGTGATCGACGCCGTTACTAGGGCGCGATCTCCTGGCCTTGATCCAGGTAGAACGTCTGACTGTCGTCGTTATAACCAAAAAGCTCCGCGTAGCGACCCCAGTTCACCATGGTGGTGAACGTTTCTTCCGAGTTTTCGTTCGGAATGAGCTCCGCCAGTTTCTCCAGAAGCTGATTGCGAGTCGCTTGGAGCCCTTCGTGTTCCTTAAGGAAGGAAACGAGCTCCTTGAAGACCGGCACTTTTTCGAGCTGTGCCTTCACGATCTGCTTTCGGTCGTTGATCTTGGAGCGCGTGACTTTTTCGCCCAACGGCTCGATCACGACGTCTCCACCAGGAGTATTCACGAGGCCGAGCATCTCGGCCGCCCGAATCACGGTCAGCATGTCTCCGAACTCCATGCTGAGTTCGGCAGCGAGCTTGTAGATGTCCTCACGTCCGCCCTTGGTCTTGAGAAGTTCCACCAGACCGAGGATTTCGCTAATACCGATTTGCGGCAGCGGGCTAAATACAGGAGTCTGAGCTCCGCCAGGTTCCATGCTTTCCTTTCCGTCTCACGCGATCAGTGAGAATACCTTATCCACGTACTCGTTGAACGCCCGGTCGCGTTTATCGCGCGGCCTCGGCAAATCAATCTTCAAATCCCCGGCAATATGTCCGGGACGACTGCTGAGGACCAGAACGCGGTACGCAAGTTCAATGGCTTCCTCAATCATATGAGTCACCATGACCACGGTGTTCACCGGGAAGTCCTTGTCGCTCCAAATATCGATCAATTCGTTTCGAAGGTTGATCGACGTCAGTGCGTCCAGCGCCGAAAACGGCTCATCCATCAGCAGAACTTCGGGCTCTACGGCGAGAGCCCTCGCGAGCCCTACACGTTGCTTCATCCCACCCGACAGCTCGCGAGGATAGGCTTCTTCATACCCGTCCAGGCCCACCTTATCGATGTAAAAATTGGCGCGCTTACGCCGCGCTGCGACATCGAGACCACGGGCCTCAAGTCCCAATTCAACGTTTTCCACCACCGTCAACCAGGGCAGCAGCGCGAAGTTCTGAAACACCATCGCGACTTCCGGGTTGATATCGACGACCGGTTTACCCTTGTAGATGATCTGCCCTTCGGACGGACGAATCAGGCCGCTAATCAGCCGAAGAATCGTGCTCTTACCAGAGCCCGAAGGCCCCACGATGGCGAGGAACTCACCTTCCATCGCCTTGAAGTTCACGTCCTGCAAAACCGTGAGATCACCCTGCGGAAGAGTGAACCGCTTGGTCACGCGTTCGAGCTGAAATACGGGTTTCGTCAAACTGGACATGTGCCTCTTAAGTATCGAACTTATACCGTTCCGCCGTCACCTGATAGAGCGGGCGCCAGACCAACGTATTGAGAATCAGGATCCACCCCACCATCGCTGCGATACACAGCGTGATTGCCCGGTTGTCACCCATCTGAAACACGGCCCGATTCAACAGCGCGCCGATGCCATTCACCGTCAGGACGTTTTCCTTATACACTACGTATTCCGACACGACGAGCGCGTTCCACCCGCCGCCCCAAGCCGTAATCGCTCCCGTCACCAGCGCGGGACGAATGGCCGGGAGTACCAGCCGTTTCCAGGTCTGGAGCCGCGACAACTTCAGCGCACGCGCCACTTCGGCGAGGTCGTGCGGAATGATCGCGGCGCCCCCCAAACAGTTGAAGAGCACGTACCACTGCATCCCCGTGATAAGCAGAAGAACGCTTGCGACCTCCATTCCTCCGCCGAATTTCCGGACTGCGACGAGAATGATCAACGGGAAGAGCGCAATGGCCGGAAGGCTGGCTCCGACCTGCGCTACCGTCGTCAGAATCTTTCGTAGCTTCGGCCGGTTCCAGGAAAGCAGGACCACGGGCAGGGTCCAAGCCAGAGAGAACGCCAAAGCGGCGATCAAACGCAAAGTCGACGCGACAATCGCGAGCGGAATCTCGCGGGCGATCGGCGGCCACGGCGGCCGCAGCCAGATGAACAACGCGCGCGCCGTAAGCGCTCCGACGATCAGTCCGGCCGTCCATAACACCGCCATGTTGAGCCACTTCGTCCGACGCCCCCACTCATTCCACCGTCCCATCGCGGGGACCGCGTAACGAGAGTAGAGCTCATCCCAAAGCGCCCGCACGATGGAGGTCGGCAGGTCCCAGAACAGCGGCAGCACGATTTCCCTGATGATCCAGATCAGCGGATAGAACAGTGCCTCGAGGACACGGAGCGAGAGCGCCCCCAAAGGCTTCACCTTGGTCCCGAGGTTCTGCGCGAACATGGGAGGCGGCGCCGGCTTGTCGTCTTCGTCGTCTTCCTGTCCCGGTGAATACTCCTGCCGGAATCGGGAAGCCCAACTGGAAGCGGGACGCCAGACCGCATAGTCCAGGCCGAGAATCAAAGTAGCGAGCGCTCCCAGCCCCCAGAGCACCAGATGAAGCTGATCCTGCTCCGCCGCGCGAGCCAGGAAGCTACCAATCCCAGGAAGATGATAACTGATGGGCCCCACCGCGATGATTTCGCACGCCACCAGGAAGTACCACCCATTCGACCACGACAATATGCTGTTGTAGACCAGCCGTGGCACCGAGGCCGGCGCATAAAGTTTCCAGAATCGCTGACTCCCCTTCACGCCAAAGCTCGCGATGGCATCCTCGTTATCCTGGGGGATGCACTTCGTGGCCTCGTACACAGCGAACGCCATGTTCCAGGCCTGGCTCGTGAAGATCAGGAACGTGGCCGCCATCTCGACGCCCAGGCGGTGACCGTTGGTCAAGCTGATGAAGAAGGTGATCGCAGCGGGAAAAAAGCCGATCACCGGAACACTCTGAAGAATATCGAGGATCGGGATGATGATCCGCTCACCAAGGGCTGAGCGTGCCGCGGTCAGGCCGAGCACGTACGCGAATACCAGCGACGCCAGATAAGAGACCGTCATGCGGAACCAGGACAGCGCCAACGCGGAAGGCAGTTCCCGGATCGTGATGTGCTCGGGCTTGAGCTGAGCCAGATGGACGCCGCCCTTATAGATGCCGACGGCGAAGGTCATGAACGCGATGAATACGAGGAGGTAGACGAGGCTCAAACGCACCCGCCGCTGAACGTACTTCGGTACGTATTTCGACACTCCCGCCGCACCCGTCATCCAGCTCTGGTTGCACTATTTCAGAGCCGTTGTCCACCCTTGTCATGGCGTGAAGAAAAAAGAAAAGGGCCGCCGCCCCGCGAGGAGCGACGGCCCGTGTTTGACCTGGTTGATTACTTCAGACCGATGAGGTCGCCAACCTTGCCCTTCATGTTCACAAGGAGCAGGAAGCCGGCATTCTTGCCTTCATCGTCCGCACCGACAACCGCGATGTTACCGATGCGAGTACCCGCGCCGTCATAGAACCGGAAGCTGCCGCCGAAACCCTTCTCCACCCTCGGCGCCAATGCCTTCCTGCGGTT
>CAYOWB010000002.1:37616-44731 GCA_964407515.1 uncultured Bacteriovoracaceae bacterium | reverse complement strand
AACCCTTCCACGGGAGCTTCACCGGGACGAACACTCCGAGCGCATCGTTCCCGCCATAGATCACGAGATGGTTCCACTTGGGAATCTCGATGGCAAAGCCAGGAAGTTCACCCTCGGTAATTCCGGGAATAGGGCGACCACCCGGGAGAGTCGTCGGATCGACGTCCACGACATTGTCCTTGAGCAGCGCGCGCACATCCATCGCATCAAGCCCGACCGTGATCAGGTAACCGTTCGTCGCGAAATCGGGCCCCACTTCCACGTAGCTGTTGGGGAGCTTGTAGATCGGGATCCGCACACCGTAGTCGATAGCCGCGTTTTCAAGCACGACCGACATCGTGAGCTTGTCATCCACGAAGTTCACGTACGGGCCTTTGACGCCCTCGATCTTGATGTTCTTCTTGGAGCCTTTGCCACAACCGGCAGCCGTCACCGACATGCCGATCACCGCGAGCATCACTACCGCCGTGCGAGCCAACTTTTGAAACTTCATTGAGTAAGACATAGAACACCTCATACGTCCTGGAGTCCCGATCGAGGCGCCCACCCGAGCCGGAACAAAGTTGCTGATTTTTCCGCATCCGCTGTCGCTAACGTCCAGGAATCCACACATCCGCAAGCTGCCGAGTCGAACCAACCGCCCGATTCAGGGTCCGAGTCCCGGAATCGGGTTAGTTAAGTTCTAGAAACAGTTTTAACAAATTTTAGCCGTTTGGCAAGAACTTTTGCTGCCCGGCGTCATGCTATTGAAACTTTTATGAAAAATTCTTCCACTTCAGGGGCCCCGAGCCGTCTGCTATGGAGAAAAGATGAACTTTTCTTCCGACTGGTACCTGGATCCACACTCGTGTCCGACTCCCCGACAGAACAAGGTTGAGGCGCACCGGGAGGAACTCCCCCACATCCATCACACCGAACATTTTGAGCTCTACATCCCGAGACGCTACGGCCTGGTCAACATCACTCAGCTCGTCGAGGAAGTGATTGAACGCTCCGGTGTCGAAGACGGCTTCTGCTTCGTTAGCGCGATGCACATCACGGCAGGAGTCTACGTCAATGATGCGGAATCAGGACTGCTCAACGACATCTCGAAGTGGATCGAGCGGCTGGCACCCTTCAACCTCGGCTACAATCACCATCAGACCGGCGAAGACAATGGCGACGCTCACCTGAAGTCCTTTTTGACGAACCATTTCCTGACCGCACCGATCACGCACGGCCGATTGGACTTCGGCACCTGGCAACAAATCTTCTATGCCGAGTATGACGGGCGAAGAACCAAACGTCTTCTTGTCAAAGTAACGGGAATCGCACGCCCCAGGAAAGCATCCGGCTGAAGTCCGGCGCCGGGCTTGCACCTCTGACGGTGCATGCCCTTCCATAATCGCCGCGAAGCGGGCACCCAATTGGCGCACCGGCTTGAGTCGATGAGACCGCGAAGACCCGCTGTGTTGGCGCTTCCGCGAGGCGGAGTACCCGTCGGATTCGAGATCGCCACCACTCTGGATGCTCCGCTGGACGTACTCGTAATTCGAAAGATCGGAGCACCTGAGAATCCGGAATTCGGGATCGGCGCCGCGGCTGAAGACGGAAGTCACTGGATCAACCAGGACATCGCCGATGCTCTCGGTCTGAATGACATTGAGGTCGACGAAGCCATTACCCGGCAAGTGAAGGAAGCGAAGGAGCGTGCCTGGCGCTATCGCGGGAACCGTCCGATGCTCGATATCACCGGACGCACCGTCATCCTCGTCGATGACGGCCTGGCGACTGGAGGCACCGCTATCGCCGCCGCGAGGGTTCTTCGCAGGCGCGGAGCGCAGCAGGTGGTCTTCGCGGCACCCGTGGGCGCACCCCGAAGCCTGCTGAGGCTCGAACGTTTCGTCGACCGCGTCGTCTGCATCGATACTCCCGAGGACTTCTCCGCGGTCGGCCTCTGGTACGACGATTTCTCGCAGATCAGCGACGAAGAGGTCATTCGCCTCCTCGCGGAAGCGGCGCAAATTCACCAACACAGAACAAGGACGACCTATGGACGCACTGGAACTGATTAAGAACGATCACGACCGTATCCGAAGCCTGATCCAGCAGATCAAAGCGAAGGGCCAGCAGTACCACAACAAGCATCTCCAGACCCTCAAGGGAGAGCTGGACGCTCACATGTACGTCGAAGAAACGGTCTTCTCTCAAGCCGTTTGAAGACCTGCTGAACGAGCACCTGCACGAAGAAGAGACTCACTTCTTCGCCATGGTGAGGAGAGTCACCAAACGCGCCGAGCGTGAACAGATCGGCCGTCACATGCAGGCGGCGAAGAGCGAGCGGCTGCAAAAAGTTGCGTGACCCCCAGCCGGATTTTCGAGCCCACGTGTTACAGTTTTCTCAGCTCTAGATGGGCTCGAAAGGAGGTGGTGGGATGGCAAGCCATTACTGCAGTCCCAAGACGGAGGTGAGTGACCTCTAGCCGGAGCCGTAGATCCGGCTTACGGGGGCCTCACTTTCGTCGAGGCTTCGAGGGAAGAGTCCGTTGCTCCGCGTGGCACGGGTTCTTCCCTCTTTTCCTTTTCCGCACGCATCTTGCTTCATTCCGTTGCAAGAGGCGTCATTCATGGAACACTCCAACAACATTCTCGATCTGCTTTGGGCCGAACATCGCAAACTCACCCGGCAATGTTCCGCGCTATCAGGCGCCCGCAACGACCGTGAATATCTCTTCCGGTTCACGGATCTCAAAACTGAACTCATGAGCCACCTCGAGGCGGAGGAGTCCCTTCTCTATCCGGTCTTCTGCGGATCGGAGGACAACGAACGGATCGTGAACTCGCTCTACCAGAATCACCACGAGCTTCGGGCCTTGGTCCAAGAACTCGAAGACACCATGGACACCTCTCATCGGGAGGACTTGATCGAAGATCTCATCGCGGCCGTGGCCGAACACCGGGACGAGGAGGAGAATGAGTTCTTCGCTCTTGTTCAGCAGATCTTGGAGCCTTCGGAACTCAAGGAACTCGGCTTACGACGGCTGGAGCTCAAAGAGGGAGTCGCCGAAGCTGCCTGAATCTGTAAAATATGGGATGGAGTGAGAAAAGAAGTGGTGCCCAGAAGAGGACTCGAACCTCCATGCTTTCGCGCCGCACCCTGAATGCGGTGTGTCTACCAATTCCACCATCTGGGCACATTTACGTGCGGTAAGCCGAGTCTATAACGCACTTTTTCGGGTTTGTGTAGCCCCTCTTTTAGAGCTTTCCGCCATAGATATTCACCAAAGCAGTGAACATCTCCGGCTCGACCTTATGCTGCATCTTGTCACGGATCAGTTCGAAAGCGTCGAATGCCGTTCGGGCCTTCGAATAACTGCGATCCGTCGTCAAAGCATTGAAAACATCACACAGGCTGATCAGGGCAGAATAGGGACCGAGCTGTTCAGCTTTGAGCGCAGCCGGATACCCTGACCCCACCCGATCCTCGTGATGCTCCAGAATCGCCCGCTTCGAGTTCTCACTCATCGCCGGGTGATCCTTCACGATCTCATAACCGTACGCCGGGTGCTTCTTCATCTCGGCCCACTCGGATTCACTCAAGGGACCGGTCTTGTTGATGATGGCCCGGTCCACGTAAACCTTTCCAATATCGTGGAGAAGTCCTGCCAGACCGATATCCTGGAGCTCCGACTCCGGCAGCCCGATCTTCTTCGCCAAGACGATGCTGTTCAGAGACGTCCCCACCGAATGCTGGAGCGTGTAGTGGTCGTGGCTCGACAGCCGAGCGAGATCAAGATAGGCGATCGGGTCCTTATGAAGAATCTTCACGAATGAACCGACGATCTTCCCACCTTTCGCGATCGACTCGCGCGAGGGCGTCTCGAAAAGATCTTCCACCACGGTAATGGCGGAACGACGAAGAATATCCATGCGCTGAATCACGGGTATTCCGGTCGCTGTCTCATCCGGTGCCAGCAATAGATCCTCGGCGTACGAACGCACCAAAGGAAGACTGTCTTCCCTGATCCAAAGCGAGGCATTCTGGCGGAGTTCCCCCAGAGTGCAAACCGGATGCTTGCAGTGAAGCGGCGTCATCTTCTGCTCGTGATTGAACGCGAAGAAGTCCATCTTCAACGGGCAAGGCGCCACGTCTTTTCCGACGAACAGCAACGTCGGAACTTCAACGTAGATACCGTGACGACGCAAGCGATCACCGCACACCGCTTCGATTGCCTGATGAAGTTCCTGTTTTGTCATCGCAAGGAGACCTGAAGTAGTATGATAAGACCAAGCCGCAGTACGGGCTAGCCTCAATCACGGAGACTTCATAATGCGGAAGGTCAAAATCGTCTGTACCCTCGGTCCATCTACGGCCGGCGTCGATCGCCTAGTCGAGCTCATCTACGCCGGAATGGATGTCGCTCGCTTGAACTTCTCCCATGGTGACCACGAGGCCCATCGGAAGATGTACGACGATCTGCGGGCAGCATCGAAGAAGACCGGCAAGCCGGTAGCGGTTCTCGCCGATCTCTGCGGCCCCAAGATCCGCGTAGGCAACATGAAGAATGGCGCCATTCCACTGGCAAAAGGCTCAAAGATCATCCTGACCGCCGGAGACTTTGAAGGCACGCCCGAACGCGTATCGCACAGTTATCCACCGCTCGCTCGCGATGTCCGCCCCGGCGACCCCATCCTGCTTGACGACGGGCTCCTTGAACTGAAGGTCGAAAGCATTCAAGGGCAAGACGTGCATTGCGAAATCATGGTGAACGGCACACTGAAGAACCACAAGGGAATGAACCTTCCTGGCACCCCGCTCTCCACGCCGGCACTGACCGAGAAGGACAAGCAGGATCTCCAGTTCGCGAAATCCCTGGGAGTGGACTACTTCGCCCTCTCCTTCGTCCGCTCGCCCAACGACGTCCTGGAAGCCAAAGTTTTAGCGGGTGGGATCCCGGTAATCGCGAAAATCGAGAAACCGGAAGCGACCGAACGGCTGGGCGCCATCCTCGACACCGCCGATGGAGCGATGGTCGCCCGCGGCGACCTGGGAGTCGAGGCGGGCCACGAGAAAGTGCCGATCATCCAGAAGCGGATCATCCGCGACATCAAGCTCCGGGCAAAGCCGGTCATTACCGCAACCCAGATGCTGGACTCCATGATTCACAATCCCCGCCCCACCCGCGCGGAGGTCTCCGACGTCGCCAATGCCGTCCTCGACGGGACGGATGCGGTCATGCTCTCCGCCGAAACCTCGGTCGGAGCCTACGCGATCGAGGCAGTTAAAACGCTCGACTCCATTATTCGCGAAATCGAATCCAGCTCTTACTACTCGCTACACGCCTACCGCACCGAGATTCCGGATGACACTTACTCGAACGCCATCGCGAACGCCGCGGCCGAGATCGCCGAGCAGCGCAACGTCGCGGCGATCGCCGTCTACACGGAATCGGGCCGCTCGGCGGCGCTTCTGAGCGCGCATCGTCCGATTGCGAACGTCATCGGCTTCTCCCGTCATCAATCGGTGCTGAACCGGATGGCGCTCTACTGGGGCGTCATGCCACTGCACGGCAGCTGGGTTCATGGAGTTTCCGGCGTGATTGAACAAGCCGAGGGCGAGCTTCTTAAGCGAGAACTGGTCGCGCCCGGAGATGACATCGTCGTCACCTTCGGCATGGTCATCGGCGACGAAACCTTCCAGACCAACATGATGAAGCTTTGGCGCGTGCGGCATCCGCAGGACATTCATGAAGGAAGCCCTGGGGAGTAACAGCCGGTTCTCGGTTACGGTTTGCGGTTTTCGGGTCAGGCCTCCGCGCCTTCGGCGGCAGGGGCTGATTCGCTGCCGCGAACGGAATCACGCCGCTTCAGGACGAAGTAGCCCGGAACGCCGAGAAGCACGATTCCCAAGCCCGTGAGACTCTCGATCGGCTTCTCCCAGCAGGCATTGAAGACGAACCACACGGTGAAGACAAGATATGCCAGAGGAAGCACCGGGTAGAGCGGAACCCGATACGGTCTTTCCGCATCCGGGCGCTTGAGCCGAAGAACGATCAGAGCGAGAGCAGCGAGACCGTAGAAGACGAAAGCCGCGCTGACCACATAGGTGAAGAGCTGATCGTACCGCCCCGAGAAGACCAGGACCACCGACCAAAGCATCTGAAGAATCAGCGTCACACTCGGCACATGGAACCTCGGAGAAACATACGCCAGCGCCCGAGGCAGGCTTCGACCCTCGGCCATGGCATATGTGACGCGCGCGCCAGCAAGCACCATCCCGTTCACGCATCCGAGCGTCGAAAGCAAAACAGCGAGAATGACCGCTTTGACGGCCCAGTCTCCGCCCATCACGCGAGCCGCATCCGCCGCCGGAAAACTGGAACCGGCAATCGTCCCGAGCGGAAGCACGCGGTAGTACGCGTAGTTGGCGAGCAGATAAAGTGAAGACACCGCCAGAATGCCAATCACCAACGACAAGGGAATGTTTCTCTTGGGATGACGGATTTCACCCGCCACGAACGTCACGTTGTTCCACCCATCGAAGGCCCAAAATGCCGCGATCAGCGCCACCCCGAAAGCCGAAGCTGTGAAGCCGGACGCAGCCGAGCCCACCTCTCCCGTGAGTGGCGTTCCATGCATCGGCATGAAAAGACCCGCGAGTCCGAGACCGATCAAGGCGAGCACCTTGAGACTGGTCAGAAGATTCAAGACCTCCGCCCCGCGTCGCACTCCCAACAGATTAATCATCGTGAAAAAGACGACGATGGAAGCCGCGACAACCTTGACTCCGAAAGGATCCATGGGGATCCACGCTGACAGGTATTGCGAGAAGGCGATCGACACGGCGGCGATCGATCCAGGTTGAATGACGAGAGCGAGTGTCCACCCATAGAGGAAACCGGTCAGTGAACCGAAGGACTCCTTGAGAAACAGGTACTGCCCGCCCGACCCTGGAAACATGGCCCCGAGTTCTGCGAAGGTGAAGGCACCCAGCAGACTCACCAATCCTGCGGCCAGCCAAGCCATCAATCCCAGGAACGGAGAGGGCATTTGACGCGCAATGTCGGCAGCAACCAGGAATACACCAGAACCGATTGCCGATCCCGCCACCACGGACGTCGCGGAAAAGAGACCGA
>CAYOWB010000002.1:32493-37576 GCA_964407515.1 uncultured Bacteriovoracaceae bacterium | reverse complement strand
ATCTATTCATGGTCGGACCAATTCTCGCGCGGTGCAAGCGAGCATTCTAATAACGGACGGCTGTTGCCCAGGCTTGCTCGCTAGGATAACCTGGGGTAAGACACCTGGAGCGTCTCATTGGGGAGAGGTGGCCGAGTGGTCGAAGGCACTCCCTTGCTAAGGGAGCAGCGGCTAAACCCCGCTCGCGAGTTCGAATCTCGCCCTCTCCGCCATGAAACGCTCCCGGCATGATCGCCTGGACAAATAGTGAACCATAGGAGGGTTCTCTCATGAAGCGCACATGGAAGTCGGCGCTGCTCTTTGCAGTAGTCGCCGCATTAGCTCTCTCTCTCACCGGCTGTAAGAAAGACAACAGTCTCATTGAAAAGGTCACCTTCAAGCCCACGGATGACCTTCGCTACGTCCGCATCGCCCTGACGTTCTCTCCGAACGTGCAGTCCGATATGGTCGGCAGCTTCCAGATCAAGAATTACGGAATCCTGTTCGTCAGCCCCTACACTTCTACTCAGCGTTTCGAAGTAGGCTTTGACCTGGACTACGCCTCGATCATCAACGATCAGGACTACATCCATGTGGAACCGACCGGCACACTACCCAACGGCATGCCGATTGGCCTGGCCTATCCTGTGGTCGAAGTCCGCGGCGACAAGCCCATTCACGAGAAGTTTGACCTCTTCGGCTACGTGGACATCCTCCACGGCGAATGGCTGGGCGTGGCCGCCATGTTCAGCTTCATCAACGACAAGAACTTCCCGGCCAATCTTTCGGTCAGCCAGGTGTTCTTCCGGGACAACGAAGGAATTCCGCGCGTGATGGCCTCCGTCTTCGGACCGAAGCTGAATGCGGATGGCACGCTGGCCCGCAACGGCGGCATCTCGCTGTTCGCGAATGTCCGCGAACTGCTGCGTGACGTCGGCGTGGAACGCTCTTTCTATCCGGAGCGCCGCCCGCACCTGACCGGAAGCGCCGCCTCGTTGTATGAAGGCAATCCGAAACAGCTCAAGCAACTCGAGCGCAATCTCATCCGCGCCTTCAATCAGAACTAAAGGACGCGAGGCCGGGTTAGCCCGCCTCCCGCTCCAACCGAGGCGTCCTGACTCCGGTCGGGACGCCTTTTTTCTTTTTCGGCCCCGCTTTCTATGCGCTACTGATCTAGAGGCCATTCATGAGCGCCGCCTTTGACCGGAAATTCGGAGAAGAGTTCGTCGCCCGGCTGCCTGCGATGCCAGGCATCTACCGCGTCTTCGACTCCACGGACGCCACCATCTATGTCGGCAAGGCGATTCACCTCCGCCGTAGACTATCGCAGTACCGGAACGCGAAACGACGCAAAAAACACCACAAGATGCGCGCGATCATTCGCGAAGCCGCTCGCATCGAGATCATCGAATGCGCCACCCACCTCGAAGCATGCCTGCTTGAGACTCGACTGATCCAGGAACTCCGCCCTAAACTCAATGTGGCAAACGCCTTCTACTTTCTCTACCCGATGGTGGGCCTGCGCTTCGAGAGCGGCACCTTCAGCCTCCTCTATACGACTCTCCCGGAAGAGCACCCCGGCTTTCAATTACACGGCGCTTTCCGCTCCCGCGAGATCACCTGGGAAGCTTTCTACGCCTTGGTACGCCTGATGCGCTTCATCGGGCATCCCATCAAGCGCAAGGGAGGCCCGAAATCCCGACGCGCCTTTCTCTTCGAGTTCAGGCAAGTCCCTGAACGATGGACATCGTTGATGAGCGCTTTCTTCAAAGGAGAATCGAAAGGACTGCTCGAGGAACTGATCCTCGCCCTGGTCGAAAACGCCGCCGCTCGAAAGTCCCGCGAAGAGATCCAGGAACGACTCGATGAACTGCTTCGATTCTGGAGGCATGAGGCGACGCCGCTGAATCGCGCTCGCAAGGCAACCGCCTTAACTGACTATCCGGTGCCGCAGAAGGAACGCGATCTGCTCTTTTTGCGCTACAGGATCCCCCCGTCCGAGACCAGAAGCACCTGCCTTAAGCGCGACACCAACACCCGGGTGTCGAAAGGCTTGACCAACACTCCGTCTACGCCGCTGCGATAAAGCGCGGCCTCATCCACTTCATCGTCTCCTGTGATGATGAGGATCGCCGGACGGGTAGCATGTCTGGAGCGAATATGATCGATGAGATCACGGCCACCGCCTTGAGGCATGCACAGGTCCGCGACCACGGCATCCACGGGGGAGGATTCCAGGATCTGCACGGCATCGCGGCCACTGCTAGCCGTGCGGACGCCAAATCCCGCGTGTCTGAATTCAATCTCAAGAACTGCCCGAAGTCCGGGTTCATCGTCCACGACGAGAACGACCGGAGTCTTCGAGTTCTGCATCTCAAAGCTCACGGTGGCGGAGCATACCCCAACTTCCAGCCCCCATTCCGTAAAGAATTCTTAACCCGGCATTTCCCTCCAGGCGGGCTCCCTCTGGGACCAAAAAAGCCCCGTCGTTCCGGTGCATTTTGCCTCTGGTTCTCTCTGGCCCGCCGTCGATCAAAATGTGAATCCTTTTCCTTTCGAACACTTGGGTGTACTGACAATCCAGAAACGACGTGGCCCGGGTCTTGCTCTCCGCTGCTTCCGTCTTTTCCAAGAAGGGGTTTTTTAAATGAATCTGAAGAATCGGTTTGTGGCACTGTTTGGAACATTACTATTCGCGACCCAGGCGTTTGCCGGCGGGTCCATGATCGAAGTCGGCGTCGGTGGCGCCGCCCTCGGTGGCGATAAGCCCGTCGAGGCGTTGTTGAAAGTCGAGTTCGCGGGGATCCGCGCCGGTGAGAGTTACACCGAGTCGATGTTCCTCATCGGAAAGCTCCGCGCGAATGTAGCGGGCCTCAACAACGGCATCAACTATCTCGACATTCAATTCGACCCGATCCAGTGGGGCCTCGGCGATGAGAACATCAACGGCTTCATGTCGGTGGGCTCCATTGATGTTCAGCGGAACGTCGCCGTCGGCAACGACTTCATGATGCGAGTCACGGTGGTCGGCTTCCGCGGTGAAGCGAACTCCTTCCCCACCGAGAACCTCCAAGTGTTTGTGAACGGCGCGGTGGACTTGCTGGGTATCGGATTCACCCCGATCAGCGGCCGTGTTAAGTCCGGCCTCTCCGCGGGATTCCAGGCGGAAGTCGGCGTCGTCATCGCCAAGAAGTTCCGTATCTCGCTCGGAGAGAAGCTCGATTTCTTCAGCCGTGTAGACAGCAGCCGATACGTCGGCACCACCTGCTACGATCACTATGTCAGCGGCTACTGCGACGATTACTATTGCTATCCCGGCCGTTGGGAAACCCGCTGCCAGGATCACTACGTGACCGTGGACGGCGACAACCGCCTGCAGTCCACCACGTCTCTCAATCTGGTTTACGACATCACCAAGCACTTCTCGGTGTTCGGCACTGCCGGTTTCACCGTCTATGTGAAGGACGTGATTCGTGACGAAATCAGCACCGTCGAGACCACGACGGGCTATCAGTTCTTCTTCGGTGTCGCTGGTAAGTGGTAAATTAATATTAACCAGGGACGTCGCACTTGCGGCGACACAAAAGGGGCGGTCATAAGACCGCCCCTTTTTATTTATCCGAAAGCCTCTCTAGGAATCGCGACGAGGCTTCTCCGCCACGATAAAGATTCCACCCGTTTCGATCAGCTGACCGACCGTATAGAGTTCGACTACTGAAAACGCATGCGCGAGCAGATGACCGACGGGACCCAGCGTCCGCTTACAGAAGGCCAAGGCCGATAGAAGGCGTCCGAGGCCCTTAAGGCCGGCCCCCTTCAGCTTCGTCGCGTACCATTCCGGATAAACGAACACGCGTGACTTGTAAGGCGCATAGAACCGGAGGCTGCAGAACCGGGCTCCCCGCAGCATATCCCGCAGCTCCTGCTTGGAATGAATGGAAATATGGTATTCATCCGAATCATCCAGCCTGACGCCGGCCCGGATCATATGCTGGACCAGCCTCATGGACTCGCTGAGCTTGCTTTCCGAGAACGCAATCAGCCTTCCTCCCGGCTTCAAGACCCGGTGAAGCTCACGGAAAGTCTCCCGCAGATCGGGAATGTGTCCGAAGACGTCCGAGGAGTAGATGCAATCGAAGCTTTCGTCCTCAAACGGAATGCGCTCGCCATCATAGAGGACGAAATCGACATTCGTCTTCTGATGACGGCCTTTGTGTTCATTAGCTCGGTCAATGAAACGATCGGATACATCAATTCCTGTGATCCGCAGATCCTTTCTGAGATGCGCGACCTCCACGGCGAGCGCGCCACTGCCGGACCCCAGCTCCAGGATACGAGCCGTGCCCCGAGGGAGAGCGGAGTAAATGAAGAGCCGACGCAAGTCCGAAAGGAAGCGGAGTCGATTCAGCAGCCTGTTCCGAAGGATTCGGGGACGGACATCCCAGAGCTCAAATGCGCTGTTATTGATTTCTCTTTGATTCATTCAGTGAATCGATCGTTCCTCGATACTGCATCTCTATCTTCAGGGATACGCTCTCTCGAAGTCAACACGGAGAATCAAGGGCCGGAGGGCAACGTCCAACGTCCAGCCCTCCGGCACAATTTTCTATTTGGCCCACGCTCATCACATCCATCGACGATCGTGACTGACGGACGTTGCATCAAATCGAGCAGACGTCTTCCGTTGGGCGATCACTCGCAACAACCATGTCGAGAGACAGGGCCATCATACGTCGGTAGACGTGTTCCTGGAAATCCCGCACCTGAAAGGAACTGAGCATTCCCCGGTCAAAATCCGCGAGAACTCGATCCCACGCGCGCTTCGCCATGGTCTGCACCATCACCGAGGCGTTACGCAATTCCTCCAGCCCCGCCTCGCCGGCCTGAACTCGCGCTACCGCGCTCTCACAAACCGACTGGGCTGCGAAGATCTCCTCGCCATGAACAGATGGAGCACCATCTTTGAGTAGCTGGATTGTGACAGAGTAGTCGTTATTGCCCTCAATCCCGATGATGGAGAGGTATTCGTGCAGAACCAGCCGTTTTTTGGCCGATTCGTTAGCCCAGGCATCACGAATGCGGGCGCGGTTGCACTGGATCCAAT
>CAYOWB010000002.1:9290-32478 GCA_964407515.1 uncultured Bacteriovoracaceae bacterium | reverse complement strand
AAGGGCGGTTGATACAGTCCTTCTCCTGTCCCTGGATCAGGAGCGGCTCGTCCGTCGTCGTCACGACCACCTGGGCAAGCTTGTCCTTCAGCTGAGAAAACGCCTGACGAGGAAGGGAGGGGTGTCTCACACGCGAGAGAGACTGGGTCAAAGAGTAACCCGTGGACTGGAACTCGATCGCGAAGGAGTCGCCGCCTCCGCTGGAGGTGCCGCCCTCGCCAGCCAGGCAAGGTAACGAAAGCGACGACACGAATACCGCCGCCAAGACCGGAACAGAGACCCATTGAGTGAATTGGAACGTCTTCATATTTTTTCTCCAGAAGTTCGGCTGAACTGACGGAGCGAGTCATACCTCTACAATTCTTGACTAGATATGTCAATTTTCTTAAAAAGGTGACATAAATTTATTTTTTTATAAACTAGAAGAACCCCTATGAATCTCTTCAACCTCAATGATTACAAGGAAGTCCTTCGCCAGAAGATCCAGGAGAACGAAGCGCTCCGAGGCTATAAGACCCAGCTAGCTGCTGCCGCTGGCTGCCAGAAGTCCTTCCTGTCGCAGGTCATTCATCAGCATATTCACATTACCCCTGACCACGCGCTCGGACTGGCCTTGTTCTGGGAATTCACTCCGGATCAGCGCGACTACTTCATGGAACTCGTCCAACGAGATCGAGCCGGGTCCCCTGCTCTACGCGAGCTTGCTGAAAAGCGCCTCCAGGAGATCAGAAGACGGAATCAGGATCTCGCCACCCGATTTCAGAAAGAGAAACCGATCGAGGAGGCTCAGCAGGCCCTCTACTACTCTTCCTGGCACTGGTCGGCGGTTCACATCCTGCTCACAATCCCGAACTTCCGGACGGCATCGGCCATCGCGAAACGGTTGCAACTCCCGGAGCCCTTCGTCACTCAGTGCCTGGAGAATCTCGAACGCATGGGCCTCATTCAACCCAGCGGAAAGTCCTGGACAGTCACTCGGATGGACATTCACCTGCCGCAGGATTCTCCACTCACGGCGATGAACCATGGCAACTGGCGAAACCGCGCCGTCTCGGATTCACAGATGAGGACCCCCGGAAATGTCCACTACACCGCTCTTCACTCCCTTAGCCGCAAAGACTTCGAAGCGCTTCAGGGCATGATCTTGGGGTTTATTGATCAAACCCGAAAAGTCGTAGCTCCCTCTCCGGAAGAAGAGCTCGCGTGTTTCTGCTTGGATTGGTTCCGGGTCTAGGGAACGGACGCCCCCGGCGGAGAGCACCGTTCGACACGATGCTCTCCGCCACAGGTGCGATGCTATTTTGAATCAATTGACCTGAGAGCACTTCACGCGCAACTCGTAGCTGTCCTTGTGCGTGGCCAGCTTGAGGGTTCCTTGATACATCCCGGACGCATTGTTGTACGAAGCATCGAGATTGACGTAATCCTCCGCGTCGGTGATGTAGAGCGACTCTTTCTTCGTCAACGTGACCGACAGGCCGTCAAACTTCTCCGTGTAAGCAGTTCTGCCGTTTTCATTAACGGTGATTTTTCCCTTCGTAAAATAGAAGTTAATCATCGAATCATCGCTCGTGCAGCTGAACGTGCTCGCCAGAACGGAGTTGGAAAGCAACAACGCTAACATCACTAACAATGCAGACTTCATTTGATCCTCCTGAGATCTGATTTTGGGTTAGACCGACGCAGGAGGGTGTACCTTCACGAATGATGACGCTCCACATCATTATTATTAAAAAACAGACATGTATTTACTATTTTATAAACTGTCCGACCACCGCGGAGGGGCGGCCTCTGAAAAACGCGTGTTAGATCAAAAAGTTTTGAATGGTCGGGGCGGCGGGATTCGAACCCACGACCCCTTGCACCCCATGCAAGTGCGCTAGCCAGGCTGCGCTACGCCCCGACGAAACGTGACCCTACCCAATGACTCTTCTTGAGTCAATTCCTTATACTCACACTGCTACACAACCCATGCGGCGCGTCATCCCCTTTGGAAGATACGCCGGGCGGGACCAAACCCCCCGCTTGACACAACAGCAGCGCCACGCGCAAGCGACACACGCCGTGCCGATTCCCCGCAACTTCCCTAGGAATATTTTTCCTACGTTAAGAGAATAATAAGGGCGCTATACTGGTTAGCAGTGACTGAGGTCTTGCCGTCAGCCTTAGACGAAGTGTTCGAAGATACGATCGCGGAAACGCCGATCCAGATTCCTGTCGAAGTACTGGCAGTGGCTCCACCACTCATTAAGCCGGCACCCCGACCTCCGCGCGCACCGATTGAGACACTTCCTCCATTGCAAGTGCGCGTGAAAGACCCGACGCAGCTGCATCTGCTCGCTCGCGTCTTTCAAGATCGTTACGATCGCGGGCACCGTCATATCGCTTTCTTAGGCGATGAAACCCCCGCAGAAATGCAGCGAACAATTCTCGGCCTCTCCTGTTTCTTCGCGGATGTACTGCATGCCAGGGCGGTCGTCATCACACAGCGTTGGGCGGGCTCACAGTACCAGCTCCTCGCTCCTAATCTGACCGAGCGCAATCTCTGTTTGCGTAACGGCGAACTGCCTGTCCGCTCTGCGAGCGGACTCGACATCGTGGAATACGGCCCGCTTCGCTCCCTGTTTCAGACTCATGGCACCACTGGCTTCAAATCGGCTCTTGCCTCGGCAGTTCATAATCCGGTCGTATTCTGGGAATTAGCCAATATCGAGTCGATCCGACACGACTCTCGCCGCTATTTTGAGCTGATGGGATTGCTGGATGGCGTCTGTTTCGTCATCCAACCAGGCCGAACCACGGCCAAACTCGTGCGCAAGTATCAGGACTGTTTCCAACAAAGCAGCCCGGAAGTTTACGGAGTCGTCTTCGCAGGGGGAGCTTCGCGATGAGTTTTTCGCTCTTCCCCAAAAGGAACAAAAAGCTTCTCTGGGTCGCAGGCCGCGAGGAACCGCCTCAGGTGACGACCACGCAGAAACTGAGAGACCATCCGGATCTGGCCGCCCGATTTCGCAAGTATCAGAACCATCCAGAGATCTATCGCATCGGAAATCTCTTCGCACAGGATTATCGCAACGGAACATGCGTCTTCGCCCTGGCCTCGCCCCGACACACTCACTCGCAGCAGAACGTCCTCTTCGGATTAGCCGGATACTTCGCCCTCTATGGTGACGTCCGAACGCTGATCATCACTGGGAATGCCAACGAAGGCACTTTCGCGGAAGTTCG
Source organism: uncultured Bacteriovoracaceae bacterium (assembly GCA_964407515.1). Lineage (GTDB taxonomy): Bacteria > Bdellovibrionota > UBA1018 > UBA1018 > UBA1018 > CAYOWB01. The sequence continues at coordinate 29,250 of CAYOWB010000002.1, read as the reverse complement.
CGAAGCATCCACTACTCGCCCGATTGAGTACCCCGGCGGTAACCACCCCATCTACTGCTACCGTTACCAGGACCACTTCGACTTAATTGACCTTGACGCTCTCCTGAACGTCCCACACGAACGTCTGTTCGACCTCGAGTCCCAACTGGACCGTTTCTTCAAGGGATGGGACCTCATCTTCATCGACCTGCCCGCGCTCGATCGGCTTCAGGAGAGAATCCGCGCCCACTACCCAGTTCTCAAGAAGATCCAGGCGCTGGCCATCATCGTGATCAAGAAGTTCTCTGACACCCGGGAACTTGACCGGGTCTGCTCATTCTTTACCGGTTATGGGATCACGCTCAAGGGCGTCTTCTTTCAAAATGAGTCCAGCGAGGTAAGCAAATGAACAAGCTCACGGCGCTGCTGGACGGAACGACAGGGATCGCCTTCCCCTTTCTCTTCAAGCTGATTCGCCGCTACTACTGGACAAGCCTTGCCGCCGTTTCGGCCATGTGCGTGGCAGCGGGACTCTTCTACCTTTTTCAGGCCCCGCTCTACTGGACGTCGATCGGGTTCTCCTTCACCAGCGGAAGAACGACCTCACCCATCGGCGCAATCGCAAAGCTGGTGGCGAACTCGGAGTGGGAAAACAACAAGTCGGAGATCCTCGGAATCCGACGATCCGTCGGCTTCACCCGGAGAGTGGCGGAGAGGCTGCTGAATCGCGCGGACTTCGGTACCCTGAACTTCAACACAAGAACGGTGCGGTTCCGCTCATTCACTGGTGCCGACCTTGCGGCTTCGTGCGGAAAGAGCCGCGAGTGCCTGCTTGAGAAACTGATGCGGACCCTCCCTGGGCTCTACTCAGTCTTCGACGTGGATCGATCCGGCGTTAACTTCACGCTCCAGGTAAAGGCCGGAGACAAGAAGACAGCGGAGGTCCTCGTGCAGGACCTATCAGCTTCAATCGGGGAACACCGCACTGAAATGATTCGACGCAGTTTCCAGGATCAGATCCGCATCACCTCCGACCTGATCTCCCAGAAGAAGAACGAAATCGACGCCTCAGAGTGGAACCAACTCAAGGAGGTCAAACTCCTCGTCGAGAACCGGATTCACGACCTCGATGAACAAATCGCGATCCAGAACCGCCTTCTGGTCGAGCAGGAATCCACTCTCTTTAAAGCTCAGGCCCAGGTCAGGAACACCGAAAGCCGACTCAAGCATCGAGTCGATCTGAATGCCCTGCAAGAAGACAAGAAACGGCAATCCCTTGAGGAACGGGTCGAGCAGCTCACGGCCGACATACATGCTCTTGAGGTGGCCAATGCGCAGTACACCGCCAAGGACTCCCAGATCCTGGAGGGCCTGAAAAGAGAACTGACCGAGACGAAAAGACAGCTCGAAGGCCTCGGAAACTCCGGCCGCTCCCTCTCGAACACCAAAGCGTTCATCAAAGCAAGCGACCAGAAGCTCGACTTCAATGAACTGGACGTATCGGTGTTTCGAGACCAGACCGGCCAAAGCCGCCGCAGATACGAAGAGCTGGTCTCAGAGAAGGCACAGCTTCTGGAGCGGCGAATAACGGTCGAAAAGAAACTGGATGAACTGATACCGTCCATTCAGTTCCTCGGCGTGCTTGAAAACAAACTCGTTCAACTCAAGCTGATGGACACGTCGAACCTGACCGACATCTACTTCGATGCCTACCCCACCTATCCTTCGGCCGCCAAGAAGGTGGGACGCCTTCTTCTCCTGGCCTACACCGTCGTCATGAGCTCCCTGGCATTGCTGGTGGCGGTCTCAATCCGATTCCTGACGGACGACCGCATCCACGACGAGGATGACCTGAAACGCTTTGTATCGAAGATTCAAGTTCTGGGGAACGTACCTGATTTCAACTGACGCCGCCGTCCTGCCCAGCAAATGAATAGCGGATACAAGAGAGAGGCCGCGATATCGGCCAACGACTCCAGCGGGGTCGCCCAGCCGGTCATAGAGTAGTCAAAGATCTCCTTCGCAAATACGAGCCCCCCGACCACGGAGATCATCAGCAAGTATCTGCGCCGCCACTTCAGAATCGACACTGCCAGGAGAGCGCCGATCACGAAATGCAGGACGAGGTCGAGTGGAATTCCTCCGGGAAGTTCCGCCTCATTGATCCACTTCTGAATACTCAGCCAGTATTTAAGCGCATCCACGGTGCCGTCTCTCCGAAGCCAATCTGTTTGAAAACATTTATCCGTACATGTTAGCATGAATGCATGCGCACGCCACTCGCGAACCTGTTCATCGCAGTGCTCGTCCTGTCTCTGGCGATGCCACCCGGCTGGGCCGGCGAAGTGGAACTTCAGGATCTGGCACTGCCAAGCGAAACCAAAGACCTGAGGAAGGAAGTCGGGGCGGTCTACTACTCTCCGACATCAAAGGGCAAAGCACTCATCCCGGTGCACTTCTGGGGCGAGGTCGAGAAGTCGGGACTTCACTACATTCCCGTCGACACGAACCTGATCAAGGGCCTCTCACTCGCGGGCGGCCCCAAGTCTAGCGCCGAGCTGGACGGGATCCGTCTCACCCGTAAATTGGAGAACGGCAACAAGGATCTCCATTTCGATCTTTCGGACGGCGGTGACAAGAATGCTTACGAAACAGCATTGATGGCCGGAGACACTGTTTTTGTTCCTCGCTCGCACCATATTGAGAACCGCGCCTATTACACGAGCCTGGTAGGAGTGATCGCGACCGTGCTGTCCTCGATCCTTCTCTTCCGGGAAATCAAGAAAGGGCAATGAACCGCGTTCGTTCGGTTATGGCGCTCCAATCCGATGCAGACGTCACACTCATCGTACCGACGTATAACCGAGCCTACACGTTGAGGCTGGTGATGGAGAGCTTCTACGCCCAGAAGCATCTCGCACAGATCATCGTCGTCGATGACTTCGGCACGGACGACACCGCGGCGTATGTCGAGGAACAGAAGTCCCGGCATCCGGAGGTGCAGACGCTCTACGTTCGTCATTCACAGAGGATGGGGGCCGCCCAGGCGCGGCACACGGGCCTGACACATGCGACGGGACGCTACATTCTGTTCTGCGATGACGACGACTTCCTCGAGCCGAACTACTCCGAGACGTGCCGCGAACTCGTCCAGTCGGGCACAGCGGACATCGCGTCAGGACGGCATCTCTACCGACAGCGTGGCGAGCCGGTTCACCAGGCGATCCAGCGGTTCGGGCACGGCCTTCGTGAAGCGCCGATTTTCGACATCGTGAGGTTCAGGGTAGAGAACGACGCGATCCTGAATGGCACCGCGGACCTCCCTTTCACTCACGGTATTCTCCTGATGAGAAAGTCCCTCCTGAACGAAGTGGGCGTCGACACCGCCTACTTCGGCGGAAACGGGATGCGCGAGGAAACAGACTTTCAGCTTCACGCTTATGTACGTGGGAAGCGGGTGCTCATGACGAACGCGACGCATGCGGTCCACCTGCACCCTTCGGAAGTCCGGATTGGCGGGCAGCGCACGCACCGTCTTTCGCGATTCTATTGGAGCGTCCGGCACACCGGCCGCCTATACCGCAAGTACTTCAACAGAGCCGCACAACGCCTCGGCATCCGATATGGCTGGCGCACGGCCATACTCATCTACGCACTCGCGGAGTTTCATAACTTCTTTCTCCGTCCATGGGTAGTACTCGCGAAGAGGTTAGCAGGGAGAGCGACATGAGGATTCTTCTGGTCACTCCCTACAGACACCACGCGGGCGGCGTCGAATCGGTCAACGGACTCCTGATCCAGACTCTCCGCGATCTGGGGCACCAAGTGGAGATTCTGGATGCGGAAACGTACGATGGCGGCCCGCTCTTGAACCTTCGACTTTCGCTGGAGTCACGGGTGTTCGGGTTAGCGGCGAGAACACGCCTGAAGTACAAGCGTCACGCCCGTGCCCGATCGCATGACCTTGTGATCGCCAACGGAGAATTCGGGTTCGGGATCGATCATCCTCGATCCATCAGCCTCTTTCACGGGTCTTACGCTGGATTTCTAAAGCTGGTCGGACCGCATCTTTCCTTCCGATCGCGCCTGGCGATGAAGCGACTCTCCTGGGTTCAACGTCAATCGGCGCGGCGCCGTCATGTCGTTGCCGTGTCGGACTTCCTCAAACGCATCCTGAACGAAGACGGCATCCGCGTGAGTCACGTCATTCGCAACGCTATCGATACCGAGCGTTTCAGTCCAAGCACCGAATCGGGACCGACGGGGGAATACCTCTTTGTCGGCAGCTTCCACTACTACGGAAAGGGCTTTGACATCCTGGAGCGTCTGGCCGCGGCGGGCCTTTCCATCACCGCAGCCACCAACGTCGATCCCGGAAGAGGAATCCGTCGGCTCAAGCAGGTGCCGCACGATCGCATGCCACAGGTCTACCAGTCGCACCGGATGCTGATCTTTCCCAGCCGCTTCGAGGCATGTCAGATGTCCCCCCTGGAGTCGATGTGCTGTGGACGGCCCGTGGTCATGAGCCGAGTCGGAATCGCGGAGGACGTGGAACGGGAGATTCCGGAGTTCGTCTTGCCTCCGGATGCCACACCCGCGGAGTACATCGCTCGCATCCGGCTGATTGAAGCGGATTACAGCCGCTTCGCGCGCTCCGCTCGGGCTTACGTCCTGAAACACCATGGACTAGCGCAATACCGCGCGCAGTGGTCCGGTCTCCTGGAGGGCATCCGTGCTGAAATGGGCGATTGACGGCCGCATCATCACCGGACTCTCGGCGAACGGAGTTGAGCTGATCCATCCTTGGGGCGTGGAAACGGCAGACTCCTGGGCGTTCTTCTCTCTCGAGGGAAACGGCTATCGCCATGTGATCGAGAGCGAGCGCACGACCACGACGGACTTCAGTCATGCCAATGAGCTCACCGTCAGGATGCGAGAAGGGAGATTCCGGCTAGCTACTCAGGAGACGATGGAGTCTCCGATCCTCATCCGCAGATCAGCGCGGCTGGAGTGCCTCGAGGACTCCTTCTTCATGGACTTCGTCCTGCGCTATCGGTTCCGAAACGATATCTTTGAACGGGCACACCTGGCCGGCAAGTGGCATTCTCACGCGAACCAGAACGTGTACCACCAGTACCGCTGCGAGGAGGCGGTACTCGAGGGTCGTGCCGGAAGCGTCTCCATCACCACCGAGAGCTGCTCGGCTCCCTCCGCCATGGTGCCACACCTTTACGCTCGAGATGCACGAGGAGAGTGGGTGATCCATCACCGAATGCTCCCTGCCCATGGAGACAAAGAGGTGATCAAACTTTGCAGCCGCTACTTCAAGACCGCGCCACTTCCGGGATGTGCCACCCGCCTCATCCTCTCCTCCAAGCCTTTGAGGGAAGCGCTCTGGTACCGGAATGAACGCAAGCCTTATCAAACGATCCTCGGCAAGGTGTTCAATCCGAACGCATTCCCTCTGGTTCGCTTGCGTCGCGGGGAAGTCCTCGAATGGAAGTCCCGAATGGAGTTCAGGGCAGCCCCATGAGAGAGAAGATCCTCACTAACATCACGGCGTCCATTCTGGAAAAGGGATTCATCGTCCTCGGGCAATTTCTCGCTGTCGTGATTCTGGTGAGAGGACTGGCCCGAGAGGACTTCGGAATCCTCGGCGCGATGGCCGCCTACTTCACCTTCGTCCAGCTCATCAATATTTCCGCCGAGAGCGTGATCTTCCGTGACTTCCATGAACACCGTGAGGACCCCGGGCGTGCCCTGGGGACATTCACCGCGTTCAATGCTCTCAAGGCCGTTCTGTTTCTCGCTACCGGAGCTTGCCTTGGCCACTTCCTGGCGATCAAGACGGAGAATCTCGGGTTCTTCTGGGCGGCACTCTCGTTCAGCGTCACGCTGGCCCTCGACGGGCTGCTTGGTCCCTTTACGATGCTAGCAAACCTTCACTTTAAACAAGGGTTGGCCACCCGACTCAGCATTCTCCGATACACCGTCAACGTGTCGCTTCTTCTCGGACTCTTTTTCTGGAAAAGCCTTCTATTCGTGCTCCTGAAGGACATCGCGCTCGCGATCCTGGTTCTCTACGCATGGAACTCGGTCAGCCGGAAGCATTTCGGCGTCACGCTGCTGCAATTCAGACGCAATGCACCTGACCTGGGACTCCTCCGCCGGGCCATTTTCTCCTACTCCATGTGGACTCACCTCACCGGCGTGGTCACGAACTTCGTCTACAAAGCGGACACCTTCTTCCTATCATTCTTCGCATCTCTCACGGTTATGGGCGACTACAGCGTCGCACTCAGCTGCGCCAACATGGCGGGCATCGTCCCGTCAATTCTTGGGCAACAGAATATGATCGCCGTCGCCAACGCTCGGGACTCCGAGGAAGTCAACTCGCACAACGGGATGTTTATCCGGTTTTCCGGATACGTCGGCGCACTGACCTTTCTGGCGTATTTCACTCTGGGGTACCCCCTTCTTTTCCTGGTCACTGGCAGGACTGGCAACTCGGACATCTTCTTCTACATGATCTGCAACGTAACGGCCCTCATCGTGGTCAAGACGGTCGCCTCACCGTTAGTGGCCTACATCAACGTCAAAGGATCAGTCCGGCGTCTATTCCTCTGCGTGAACCTTCCTCTTCTCATCATCGCGGCAACCACCTACTACGCATCCGCAAGGTGGGCCGGAGCACGAGGGGTCGCCCTGGCAAATCTTTTCAATGCCGTCGCTTGGCTCGGCCTATTATCGGCTGAGGTGAGCCGGTATCGACTGAATCTCCGCACGGTGTTGCGGTTCCGCGAAGATCTCGCTCTCGCACAATCACTCTTCAGACGACTGAAAGGAGCACGCTCATGAAGCGTTTTCTGGACCGTGCGATCCAACGTGAGGGCTTGGCGTTCTACCTCTCGCTGCTGTGGGATCGCGTCGCCTTTCACCTCTTCTACCACCACGTGTATCGGCGCGCGTTTAAGGGGTACGGGTCGGACATCCGCTGGGGCCGCGACTTCAGGCGCCGGCTCATTCCGCGATCCGTTCGGATCTCGTGCCCGGAAATGATCTCCATCGGGGACGGCTGTCGCTTCGATGAAGGCGTCTATCTTCAATGCCATCGCTCTGGCGGAGGCATCCAGATCGAGGATGGATGCCGACTTAATGCGCACACGCACATTCAGGCCTACGACACGATCTCGATCGGCCGCAAGGTGCTGTTCGCGCCGTTTTGCCTCGTGGCGAGCGGAAATCACGACTACTCCGACCCGGCCGAAGCGATCATGGACCGGGACTCACGCCCAGGTGGAGCGATTTCAATCGGGGCGGGAACGTGGGTCGGACATTCAGCCAAAATCCTCGGAGGCGCGACATTAGGGACACAATCCGTGGTCGCGGCCGGAGCTGTCGTGACGAAGCACTTCGAGGACCGCTCCCTAGTTGCCGGGATACCGGCGAGGTTGATAAAAAGGATAGAATGAGCACCGTTCTCCGGACTCTCATCGAATCGACGACCACGGACCTGATCCGGGATATCCGTTCCGGCCTTTTCCAGCGGTCGCGCACATTCTACGGCGAGTCGTTCGGACTTTGTGCGCTTCAACGACAGGAGCTTCTGGAATCGGATCTTCGCCTCGCGTTGCTCGCAAAGGCACAGGAGAAAGACCGAAACTCCGTGGAGTATCATTCGGAGTTCATCACCTATGCGCTCGCTCAGTACACTGCCCTGGCGCAGGATGCGGAAGCTGAGAGGCTCTTCCGGCCACTTCAGTTCGGGAGTAACACGACGACAAACTGGAAACTCCTTCGGTGCAATGCCAAAGCATACTGCACCCCCGGACCGGAGAGCTCCCGGAAGGCTTTGGCGCAGGAGGCGATCGCCCTCCTGGCGTCGCGCACACTTCCTTCCGGGATGTTGGTCGATGCGCCCGGGGTTCGCTCCTTTCAGTACCATTGCTTTTCACTCTGCATGGTCTGGGAACTGTTCGAACATACACGGGACCCCGAGCTTCTGGGCGCGTTTCAGGAAGGCGTCGAGTTCATTAGGAACTTTATCCTGGAGAACGGCGACACTCTGTACGTGGGGCGTGGGCAACAGCAGCTGTTCGGGTATGGCGCCTTGGTCTATGCCCTCTCGGTCTACTGGAAGCTCACCGGAGACTCCGCGGTGCAGTCGGACCTTGAACGCGTACTGGGATTCGTCGATTCGGCCCGAACTAAGTACGGACGCCTCCCTCTCGTGGTGACTAACGGTCTGGAGAAATCCGAGCTGGCTCTTGACCTGAAGGACGCTAGCTTCCACGGCTGGTATGCCTACAACAACTATTTCGACTACCTGCCCTTCTTCATCGAGATGTTACTCAAGGCGGACAAGGCCCTACGCACTATCACTCGAGCCAGTCTATCTGCTCGCGCAAAAAGAGCGGACTACTATGACGGAGATTTTCTTCGGGTTACACGCCCGCGATACAGCGCTGTGATCGCGCGTCCGGGCGGGCCTTGGACGAACGACCTTCCTTTTCCATATATCGTCGCCAAGGGACAATCCCTCACCCCTTGCTACGGAGGAGAACAGCACCAGCGCAGCCTCTACTCGGAGAGGTCGCTCCCCCTCCCATATCACGACGGACTCGAGACCTCCCTTCGCAGGCGGTCACACGCGTTCCTGCGACCGAACCGGCTTCTCCTGATCTCCCCCCTGGGGATCCTCGATCGCCGGTACCGCTTCCTGGATGACCGGATCGAGATTGATGAGACGGTGCGATCGCCCCTTCGATTTCGCCCCGTTTTTCTACTTCCCGCTGAAGCGGAACGGGTCGACGCGAATGTTCTGCTGTGCAATGGGCTGAAGGTCCGCTCCTCCGCGCCTCTCTTAGGCAGTGAGAAGGCCTACTCGGCGAGCGGCGAACTGCTTCGTTTAACGAGCGGATCGAAGCGCCTGTCGATCACCCTGGAGGTTCCGTCATGAGGGTGAGCATCGTCATCCCGACCTACAAGCGTCCCGATTTCCTGGATCGGCTCCTTGCTTCGGTCAGCCGGCAAACTCATCACGACTTTGAGGTGATCGTAGTGGACGACGCCTCTCCGAACGAGGACGAGTATCGGGCAGTCATCAAGAAATACCAAGGCGTGCTCCTGAGTCTGAAATTTCTCAGGAACGAAACGACGCGGGGGGCACCCGTGTCGCGTAACCGTGGAATTTTGGAGGCGAAGAGCGACTGGATCGCGCTCGTCGACGATGACGATGAATGGCTTCCTGAGAAGCTCTCCAAGCAGATCGCCGCCATTCAGAAGAGCGAATCCCTCAAGGCCGGGCTCGTCTACACCTGGGCGGACGCGATCGACGAAAACGGAAAGGTCGTTCATCGCTATCGTGGATCCTGGACCGGGCTTCCCAAGAGCAAGATCCTCGACGGCTGCTTCATTCCCTCGCCATCAGTGATGGTTTCCCGCAAGGCAATCGAGTCGAGCGGCCTTTTTGACCCGGAACAACCCAGCTGTCAGGACTGGGACATGTGGACCCGGATGATCTTTCAGTCTTGGGAGTGCCTCTGCGTCCCCGAAGTGCTCGTTCTCTACCACAAACACGGATCGCCCACGATCGGCACATCCCCGAGGGCCTCGGCCGGCTTGCGGCGTTACTACTCCAAGCATCTGACGCGCCTTGTTCGCTACGGAAAGATCCGGCACTTGGTACGTTATCTCCGTCTGACCCTTCGAGTTTGAGCGATGACTTCTCCACGAACCCTATTCCTTTTGGCCGCCTGCATCCTTTGCCCGATCGTGGACTTCCGCGGTCACCTCATCAATCCGGTCGAGTTCTATCTCTACGCGCTTTTCTTCCTGAACCTCCGGCACATCAAGAAGCACGCACTCTCGGGAAGCTATCTTGTGTATGCCGTCCTGTTCTTTGTGACGACGCTGTTCACCGCATGGCTCGCCGGGAAGGCCCTGAATAACCACGATTTCTATATCCTCCGGAACATCGTCCAGAGCATCATCGCGCTCTATCTCTTCTCCATTCACCTCGACTCTCCGACGCCGGACCCTCAACACGAACATCTTCGCCGGAGCCGAAGCATCCTGCTGCTCTTCACCGTCCTGAGCATTCCTTCTCTGCTGGTATTCCTTCAGAGGTTCGACATTCTCTCTCTGCGTAGTGTGGTGGTTGCCCTCTACAAGCCGCAGTTCCACTACCTGGGACAGGACGTCTTTGAGTCGTTCCGATACACCTCGGTCTTCAAGGACTTCTTCAGCTTCGCGGTATACTCCTGCGTCCTGTGCCCGACGCTGTTCTACGTATTGACTCGCGAGCGGTTCCGCCCACTCCAGAAGAGCTACGGCTTCCTGCTCCTTCTGACCAATTACCTCGCGCAGTTCTTCGTGTCCCGGACGGGGATCCTGCTCATCCCCCTCCTGCTTCTTCTCACCTCGATCGGGGTAAACCGCGGACGAATCCACCGCCTATTCAAGCCAGCTCTCCTGGGAATGGTGCTGATCAGCGCCCTTGGCATGCTGACCAGGAACATCGACTCCCTCCATGCCGTCGTGAACGTCGACTGGGTACTGGAAGGCCTCTCGCTGCTTCAGGGCGGCGACTCTTCGTCCTCATTCAGCGTGATGAACGAGTGGAACACCCATTTCTTCGACTACCTGATCCGAAACCCCTCCATCCTGTTCATCCCGAATCATGACTACGACTTAAACATGGCGTCTGGCGCCGCCCTCTACACGGACAGCTTCTTTCCACAGGAAATCTACCGTTACGGGATTTACGGGATCGGCGCATTCTTCGTTCTGGTCGGGACGATGTTGGCGCGCACATTGCGGGATTACAGTTTTGTCGCATTCCTGGTGCTGATTCTGACAGTACTGAACTACAAGGGCGGCAATACCTTCTTCATGCACCGGAACATCTACATGTACGCTTTTCTTTTCGCCTTCCTGATTTTCCATTACGATAGACGGCACAAGGAGGTGAAAGGATGAAGAAGCGTTTGCTGTTCCTGACGCCTCAACTGCCCTACCCACCGGTAAGCGGCGGAGTCATCAAGAGCTACCGGCTCCTCCGATACTTTTCGGAACGATATGACGTCGACCTGGCCTGCATTACCCGGCCCGGGGACGAGATGAACATTCAGGCCTTCCAGGCCCAGGTGCCTCTTCGTACGGCACTCTTTCGGCAAGCGAAGCTGCCGCGTACCGCATGGAACTATCTCCGGTCCTGGGTTCATGGTGTCCCGCTGAGCGTCTACCGGAACCGGTGCACCGAGCTCCGCCAACGCATTGAGGCACTTGCCCGGAACGCGGACGCCATTTTCGTGGATCATTCCTCATGTATCAGTACGTGCCCAAGTGGTTTAAGGGGCGCGTCATCCTGCATGAGCACAACGCCGAGTTCCTAATCTGGCGACGCTACGCCTCCGTGGAGTCATCTCTGCCTCGGCGACTGGTTGCCTATATGGAGTCACTCCGGATCAAATCCTACGAGCAGCGGATCGTCTCCGAATCCACCCGCGTTCTGGCCGCACCGAACGACATCGATGCCCTGAAGCGGCTCGGTGTTCCCGAGGACCGATTCTTTGAGACGATGCACCTGGGCGATGACACCCTTCTTTCCCTCCCCGATCCGGATTTCCATCCTTCGAAGCCCCACATTCTCTTCGTCGGGACGCTCACCTGGGAGCCCAACGCTGACGGGCTCGAGTGGTTTCTAAGGGAGGTTTGGCCGACGCTCATTGAGCGGATCCCAAATGCACGGTTCAGCATCGTCGGGGATGACCCCGAAAAAAGAATCTCGCGCCTGGCTACGAAATATCCCGGCGTTGAGGCGCTCGGGCGCGTCGAAGATCTGACCCCTCTCTATGATACCTGCCAACTCTTCGTGGCACCTCTTCGCTTCGGCGGCGGCATCAAGGTCAAAGTGATCAATGCGATGTATCGGGGCATTCCGGTCATCACCACGTCAATTGGGGCAGAGGGACTTCAGGTGAAACACGACACCCATCTCGTTATCGCTGAAAACGCGACCGACTGGGTCGAGGGCATCATCCGTTTGCTCGGCAGCGAGTCGGCGTGGAGGGCGATCTCCACGAACTCACGCACTCTGGCGCGGAGCCTGTACACCTGGGAGAGGACCCTTGAGACAGCGGGGAGATCCATCGATGGATGAGATTCGCCTTGCCGGATTACCAATCCGCGCCCTCACCCGTGAGGCGCTACTCCGGTACAACGGAACGGCCTTTACTCATGTGATCACTCTGAATGCTGAGATCATCGTCCAGGCACACGAGCAGAAGAGGCTCGCCGCGATCATCTCGAACGGCGTCGCAACGATCGACGGAGCGATCCCGCACCTATGCGCACGAGCGCTTCATCCTCGCACCCCAATCGAAAAGCTCGCCGGCTCGGACTTGATCTATCAAATCTGCGAACAAGCGGCATCCCGAAGAGACCGCGTCTTTCTTCTTGGCGGGCATCCTGTCAGCAACATGCTGTCGGCCAAGCGGCTTCAGACTGAGTACGGCATTGAGGTGGAAGGCTTCTCTCCGCCGGTCCTGCCCTATCCCCTGCCGGCCCAGATCAATGAAGACATCCTTTCACGTATCGAGAGAGTGAAGCCAGCCTACCTTTTCGTCGCATTCGGGGCTCCAAAACAGGAGTACTGGATCGACGATCACCGCGAGCGTCTCGAGGCGCTGGGTGTCCGCGTGGCAATCGGCTGTGGTGGAACTTTCGATTTCGTGTCGAGCCGAATCCCTCGCGCCCCCAGGTGGATTCAAAGGATAGGCATGGAAGGCCTCTTCCGACTGGCCATGGAACCACGCTGGTTTCGAGTGAAGCGACTGCTCAGAAGCTTCCTTTTCTTCCGCTACCTTCTGAACCCGTGACCCGTCCGGGCAAATTTTACCGACCGCAGAATGGCGTCAATTGCCTAGACGATTCTGTTAAACAAACATGATCCAAACACCGAAGAGAATGCTAGAGTTGAACTATGCCGCTCGCCTCGGCGACGGCATCGGATCAAGGAAGAACCGAAAGCATGAAGATCACGTGTCTGCTCATTACGTCAGTTTTGGCATTCACCGTTGGAATTACTCTTCAAGATTACATCCGCAAATTTTTCATCCGGCAAGGCTGGCTGGCTCGCCCCAGCAGCCGCCGCCGACACAAAGCACCCACCCCTCCTTCAGGGGGCGTTGCCATTCTCGCCACTTGGATCATCGGCATCGCAAGCTATGCCGTGTTCAATCCATCATGGAGTCACGAGAACCTGACCTCTATCCTGTTCGTGTGCGCGGCCATCGCAAGCCTGGGATTCGTCGGATTCCTGGACGACATCGATGCGAAACAACCGCACTTTAAGCTCGTTTTTCAGACAATTCTTGCCGTGCTGTTTCTTTTCGAACCGAACATCCATGCTCTGGGCGTGGCCTGGCAGTCCAAAATCGGCTTCGCAGTATGGCCGATGATGGTTATCTGGATGATCGGCCTGAGTAACGCCGTGAACTTGATTGACGGCATCGACGGCCTGGCGGGGACTAACGCCTTGTTGACATCCATCACGGCGCTTTTCTTCTCGATCATCACGGAATCATCGTTCGCGATGGTTACCGCCGCCCTCCTCATTCCAGGACTGTTGGCCTTCTTGAAGCGCAACTGGGAGCCGGCTCAAGTCTTCATGGGTGACGCTGGAAGCCTCACGATCGGCTTTGTCCTCGCCTATCTCTCGCTCCTCAGCGCGAAACCTTATGGGAGTTACGGAGCCGGCTTCAGCCTGTTCTTCATCTTCGGCTTGCCGATCTTGGACATGGGACTTGTGACGTGGCGCAGGCTTCGCAACCGCCTCTCTCCTTTCAGGGGCGACCGGAGCCATCTGCACCATCGCCTGTCCCGTCTGGGACTCAGCACCCAGGAGACCGTTCTTTTTCTCGCTGGAATCACCCTCTGGTTCCAGATCTCCGCGGTAGTCATGCGCAACCTGCGGGGAGCGCTTTTTCCCATGATGATGCTCCTCGCCGTTACGGCAACGATGGGACTGCTCTTCATGCTGCGCTCCGTGGAAAGGTGGAAGATCCTCTCGCTCTTCAGACGCGCGAAGCGCTCAGGAGAAGTGACTACCGACGCACCTGAGAATAGGTCGGCTTACGAGACCGAGGTCGTGGTCGACGTCGGTCCTTTGCTAGAGACCTGGGAGCTGCATGAGCGGGAAAAAACGCAATTCATTTCATCACTCATGATGCTGGTACGATCTTTTGTCCGCGCTCACGACCGGGTCATGCTACGGCATCCGCATCAGATCGTCTTTTCGGTGGATGCCGACAACGCGGAACAGGTTAAGGGGCGCCTGCCATCCAAGATCGACCAATTCATTGGTCTGTATGATCTGCATCTGACGTTGGAGACCATCCCGATCCACATCCGCCCGGGTCAGCGGAAGCGTCTTATCCGTGCGGCCTAGTCGTCTCCCGTTGTACGTACCAGCGAACCGTTTCATCCATCCCGCGATCAAGCAGATAGTCCGGCTCATAGCCGAGCAACTCATGAGCGCGCGAGATGTCCGCCTGTGAGTGGAGGATGTCTCCCGGACGGAAGTCCTTGTGCTCAGGTGCCTTCCCTTTCAACGCCGGGAAGCATGGCTCCAAGCGGGAACGGATCAACTCATAGAGCGCGTTAAGGTCAGTCTTGTCCTGACAGGCGATGTTGTAAACCTGATTCACTGCCCTCTTGTCCGCCACCGTCGCCGAGAGCAGGTTCGCCTGGACGATATTCTTGATGTAGCAGAAGTCCCGCGTGGTCGTCCCATCCCCGAAGATCTGCACCGATCGTCCCTGGATCATGGCCTCGATCCAACGCGGAATCACGGCCGCATACGCCCCATTCGGATCCTGCCGGGGGCCGAATACGTTGAAGTACCGAAGCCCGACCAGCTCCATGCCGTAATGCGTGGCGAACTGAGCGGAATAGAGCTCGTTCACATACTTGGTCAGCCCGTAGATGGAGATCGCATCGCCGATCTTGTGCTCGACCTTCGGCATAGTCGGTTCATTTCCGTAGACGGCGCTGCTAGACGCGTAAACCACGCGCCTGACGGAAGCATCGCGAGCCGCCACAAGAATGTTCACGAACCCGGTCAAATTGTGTTCATGCGCTCCGATTGGATCCTCAATGGACTTCGGCACCGAACCCATGGCCGCATGGTGAAGGACGTAGTCGACCCCCTGACAGGCATGGCGGCAGTCTTGAAGATTCCGGATGTCCGCTTTCATCCAAGTGAGACGGCCCCACCGCTCCGCGGTCACGGAGGCTCGTACGTCGTCCAGGTTCTCCTGTTTTCCTGTTTCGAAGTTATCCAAACCGACGACGTGCTGATCCAGTTCCAGCAACGATTCAACGAGATGCGAACCGATGAATCCGGCGGCACCGGTCACAAGCCACTTCTTCG
This sequence comes from uncultured Bacteriovoracaceae bacterium, assembly GCA_964407515.1. Lineage (GTDB taxonomy): Bacteria > Bdellovibrionota > UBA1018 > UBA1018 > UBA1018 > CAYOWB01. The sequence goes on along the minus strand of CAYOWB010000002.1, from coordinate 13,835 downwards.
GACTCCGGCGAAGCACCGACAGCAGATCTTCCTTTGTAGGCATACTCCACAGGTATACCGCACCCTATGCTCATCGGAAAGCTGACAAAACCTGAAAACACTCCACTCATCCCTATCGCTAAGCTTGTAGTCTATGGAGTCACTGCTCGCTCAACTTCAGGAACTGAATCACTGGCAAATCGACCTGCTGGCCATCGGGCTACTGCTCCAGGGGGCGATCCTCGCCGTACTACCGGAGGAAGTCATCGCCATCTCGCTTGGAGCACTCTGCGCGCAAGGCAGGATCAGCTACCTTGAAGCCCTGATCTCCATGCAGATCGGCCTCCTTCCAGCGAATGGGCTCATGGTCTATCTTGGACAAAGGTTCGGTGACGCGCTCCTCACTAAGCCACCGTTCAGTTGGCTGCTTCAGCGTCAGGCCGTGGAAGGGGCGTTGATCCGAGTGCGACAGTACGGCTGGTGGCTTGTCTTCGCCACCCGGTTCATCCCGACAATCCGTGGGCCGGTCTACGCGGCAGTCGGCATGTCACGCATGGGCGTCTTGCGCTTCATGAAGATCGACGGGCTCGCCTCCTGTCTGCATGTCCCGCTTCTTCTCTTTCTCGGGAGCACCCTGGGGCGTTCGTCCTCATCTGTCATTGAGGTCTATCGCAGAGTCGGGCTCTTGGCCGCCGCACTCCTGGCGTTTGGAGTCATCGCGGCTTTCGCGCATTCGGCCACTCGACTCCGCCGGAGCAGCTAGCTCGCCGCCTTTTCGATACAGGCCGGCTCGTCGACGCGCGGGGAGTTTACCATCTTCGAGACGGCGTGTCCCTGCAGCTGGACTCCGCGGGCCCCCTTCAGGATCTTTAGCAAGTCCTGGATATCGGTTTCCCGATTTAACCAGGCTTCCGCATCAGCCCCAGTCAAGGTCAACGGCATGCGTTCATGGACGGGCTTCACAAACCCTTTTGATGCCGTCGTGAGAATCGTGAACGATTCGATCTCCTCGCCGTTGCCCGGCACCCAGCAATCCCACAATCCGGCAAAAAAGAGAAAGTCTCCCTCCGCCGGATGAATCCAGAGAGGTGTCTTGGCAGTCCCGAATTTTTTCCACTCATAGAAGCCGTCAGCAGGTACCAAACAGCGACGGGAACGAAACGACTTCCGAAAAGCCGGCTTGTCCGGAACGGTTTCCGCGCGTGCGTTGATCAGCTTGTAGCCGATCTTCTGATCGTCGGCCCACGAAGGAATCAGACCCCAGCGCATGAGAACGATTTCCCGTCCCGACTCACGCTCCACGATCACTGGCACCTGTTGCGAAGGCGCGATGTTGTAACGAGGACTCCAGCCGGACGGCATCCGGTCCTGCGCCTCGAACAGCTTCTTCAACTCAGTCAACGGATGGGACAACGTGTAGCGGCCGCACATAGCTCCGCTATAGCCTAAATCAGGTCCGGCTTTCTATACGCACCCTGGCTCAATACGTAGCGGCGACGCGGGTATCCGCCACGGGAGAAACGCCGGCAGCGAGAAGGCGGCTCTCCTCGCGAATCTTGGCGAGGCTGTCGACGATCTCGTAGTTGTCCGGGTTCTTGAGGATCTCCATCATCAGCTGCCGATGGAGGTCGTGTCCGGCGCAATGCAGCCGGAAGTAGCCCTGAATCGGATATCCCGCCAAGCGGAAGTCGCCCAGCGCATCCAGGACCTTGTGACGAACGAATTCGTCACGGAAACGGAGGCCTTCAGGATTCAAGACCATGCAGTCATCCAGGACGACCGCGTTCTCGAGTGAACCGCCCTGGGCCAGGCCCATGCGCTTGAGCATCTCGACGTCTTTGATAAAACCGAAGGTACGAGCGCCAGCCAGCTCCGCCAGACTGGTCTTCCCTTCGATGTAATGGAACTCTTGGTTTCCGATCAGCGGATGATTCCACTGAATGGAGGCATGGACTTCAAACTTGGAGGAAGGTTCGGCGATCGCCCACTTGTCTCCAACCTTGATGTCTACACGCCGGCGCAACGCCAGGCGGGACTTCGACTTCAACTGGGACTCGATGCCGACCTTGAGGATCGCTTCGATAAACGGGGCGGCGCTGCCGTCCATGATCGGCACTTCAGGACCATCGACTTCGACAACCGCGTTGTCGACGTTCAAGCCTTGGAAGGCCGCCAGGAGGTGTTCAATAGTGCTTACGGTCGCATCGCCGATCCCGATCGTCGTTGCGAGCTGGGTGTTCACCACCCGGTCCACGCGGGCCGGAATCTCCGGAGCATGAGGCAGGTCAGTCCGAACAAACACGATTCCCCGATTCGGGCGGGCCGGACGAAGGATGAGACGCACTTCCTTACCGGAGTGGAGTCCAATCCCTCGGAGCGAAATCGAGCGTTTCAACGTACGTTGGAAGATCATACCTCTCCTTTTAGGACCGTGTCCCTATGGTAGAGCAAGCAGTGTGCCCACTTTGGCGCGGCCCGCAGTTTTTTCGAGGCATGAACGGACTAGCCCTTTTGCGCTTTAATTTCAACGATTAAGATAGTTGACGCATCGAATCAAATAAGTCACACAAATGATTGACCTTTTCCCGATCCACGATGTGTGCGGTTTAGGACACAAGTTCCCCGATTGATGTGTGATCTTTTGTACACACATGGGGATAAAGCCACAGCAGCTTTCAGGAAAGCCGCCCGGCCAGGCAGCCAAACTCAACTGCTGCTATCCGGGTCCAAACTGAGCTGTTCCGGAGAGACTTTCGGTCCTCCGGGAATTCCCAGATGCTCGTAAGCCTGCCGGGTTGCCATGCGTCCGCGAGGCGTTCGCTGGATAAATCCCTCTTGAAGCAGATACGGCTCGTAGACGTCTTCGAGAGTGTCGCGCTCTTCCCCCAGCGCCGAAGAGAGCGTTTCAATACCGACTGGCCCTCCGTCGAACTTCTGGATGATGGTCCCCAGGAACTTCCGGTCCATCTGGTCCAATCCGCGGGCATCCACCTCGAAAAGCGTCAATGCCGACGAGGCCAAGGTCCGATCGATCTTCTCACTCCGAGCCTTCACCTGGGCATAATCACGCACGCGTTTCAGCAGGCGATTCGCCACACGAGGCGTCCCGCGCGAGCGCTTGGCGATCTCGTCCGCCCCGGACGGGTCGATCTCGATCCCAAGGAGTCTCGCCGACCGCTGAACAATCTGACGGAGTTCCTCGACCGGATAAAAATCGAGCCGCAACTGCACGCCGAAGCGGTCACGTAACGGACTGGAAAGAAGTCCGGTCCGGGTAGTAGCGCCGACAAGCGTGAATCTCGGCAGATCGATTCGCAGGGTGCGCGCCGCGGGCCCCTGACCGATGATGATGTCGAGCTTGTAATCCTCCATCGCACCGTAGAGGACTTCCTCGATGGTCTTCTGAAGCCGATGGATTTCATCGATGAAAAGGACATCGTGAGGCTGAAGATTGCTCAGAATCGCAGCAAGGTCGCCCTTCTTCTCTACGTTAGGTCCGGTTACCGTATGCAGCTGAGTGCCCATCTCATGGGCGACAATGTGCGCGAGAGTGGTCTTGCCCAGGCCGGGAGGCCCCGCCAGAAGAACGTGATCCAGCGAATCCCCGCGCTGCTTCGCAGCCTGGATGAAGAGCGAGAGATTTTCCTTGGCCTTCTTCTGCCCGATGTACTCGGACAAGTCCGCTGGGCGCAGGTCCTTATCACCGGTGCCACCACGGCCATAATCCTCATCTGTCATTTCGCTGCTGATGAGTCTTTGTTCCGGTTCCTGTTCTTTCTTCACTGACTCTTCCCTTCATCAGCCCAGGCGCTGAAGCGCCGTACGAATCAGATCTTCCACTCGCTTAGGCGACTGCTCCTCGATCATGCGGTTGAGCATCGGAACCACATCCTGTTCCCGATATCCCAGCCCCACCAGGGCATCCTTGGCATCACGGAGAATCCGATACTTCGGATCGTCAGGCGTCGCACCGGCCATCCCACTCGACTTGCGCCCCGGCTCCGACGTAGCGAGCACTTTCCCGAAGACACCCGCCTCAACTTTTTTACGGAGCGGATCCGCCAGCTCAAGTACAACACGCTCGGCGGTCTTCTTGCCAATGCCCGGAATCTGGGTGAGCGCTTCCTTGTCGCCCTCAAGGACCGCGGAGATCAGCTGCGCCGGAACGGTCTTGGACAGAATTCCCATCGCGACCTTCGGACCAACCCCGTTGACGCTCAACAATGTCAGAAAGAGCTCTTTTTCGGCGCGCGACAAGAACCCATAGAGATCCAGAACGTCTTCACGCACATGAGTGTAGATGAAGAGCTCAATCGTTCGTCCCGGCAGAACATCGACGTAATCGGGGCCATTCGGCACGACAACGGAATAACCAACGGCCCCCTCGGAGCCGCCAACAGCCACGATCAAGCGGCCTTCCGTGTTCTCGAAAACTTTGCCCTTCAGGTACCCGATCATTTCCCGCCCACCTCTGTCGATGTCACGCCAAGACACTCGGCCATGGACATGCGTTTTCTCCGAGTCGGCTTCACGCCAAGCGTAGTCAGCGCGCCGCCCTTGGCCGAA
>CAYOWB010000002.1:8547-9246 GCA_964407515.1 uncultured Bacteriovoracaceae bacterium | reverse complement strand
CGTCCGCGGTCTCAAACTGGAAGTTTCGGTTGCCCATGAGAATGCCGACCATCTTTGCGACCTGTTCTTTGTCCGCCTGGCCTTGGCCGACGACGATCGACTTCACTTCGCTCGGGCTGTACTCGGCAATCTCAAGCTTGTGAATTGCCCCTGAAAGAATCACGGCACCTCGCGCCTGACCAAGCTTCAACGCGGATACCGCGTTCTTCGCGAAGAACACGCGCTCGACCGCCATGATCATGGGCTTATGCTCGCGAATGACGTCCGACAGCCCTTCATAAATCGATAGGAGCCGGCGCTCCAACGGAATGACAGCCTTGCCGCCCGTATTGGAAAGCCGAAGTGTCCCGTGGGTAACGTGGCGAATCTGGTTGCCGACTAGATCGACAACGCCGTAGCCAGTCAGACGTGAGCCCGGGTCGACCCCCAGGATTCGAACTACCTGCATTTCACCTGAATTCTAGTCCGCAAAGGTGCGCTCGTAAACCCGATAAACCCGTCCTCGAACCCCGCCCAGCTCGACCAATTCACGCACCAGGCCAGAAGCTTCCGCAGGGATCCCGGAGATTTCCACCACCCGGAAGCCGGCAGCGAGCGCCCGCTTCACTGCCTCGACAAGCAGCAAGGGCTCGACCCCGAAATCAGGGCCCGTCCTTCTGACCACGAAAGCGATGATATGACACCGCTGACGCAAAGAGG
>CAYOWB010000002.1:6698-8537 GCA_964407515.1 uncultured Bacteriovoracaceae bacterium | reverse complement strand
CGCTGGAAAAGATCAGATTCCTCAAAACGACCAAAGCACCCTTGGACAGGACACGCCCGTCGAAGTCAGCCGGCACACTCGAACGCCAATCCGCCACACCTACTGCATATCCGGCGAGCTGATCCCCCGTTTCGGCCGTTAAAACAAAATGAGGTAACACGAAGAAGCGCAGAAGTCCCAGAAGCCGGGTGAACTCCTCAAGCCAGAGCCGGACCGGCGTCTTCGCCGCTTCCGCCGCGCCATTGTATAACTCCATGAACTCCTTCGCGCGCTTGAGGACTTCACCGAACGACTGTTGCCTGAGGGAAACGATGCCCTTCTGTTTCGCTTTCTCCGCCTTCGCCAGAAGCCGCTCGGAAAACTCCGACTCCTGTTGATCGATCACGAAAGAGAACAGCTCTTCACGGGAGGTGAACCCCGTCGCAGTCAGGTATCCGATCACATGGGCCGGATCATTGGACGCCAGCACCGGTGGCGGACTGCCATCCGTCTCCACGAGCGCACCTCGTCCGGTCATGAAACCTGGGACCACCGGCCCCACCAATCCCTTGAGGCCACGCGCCTTGGCCCATTTTTCCGCCGAATTCAGAAGACCATCGAAAACTTTCCGGTCACGAACACAATCGAGAAACGCGAAGAGCGCCACGCGCTTTCCGCTACGCCTCTCGTGTTCACGATTAAAGCGCTCATCCTCGTAGACCAGGATCCGCCCGAGCGGAGCGCCATCCGTTTCACGAATCGCCACGAAAGGCCGCATCGCCGCATGCCGGAAGAACGGGTTCCGCACGACATCGAGCAGGCCACGAATCAGCAGATCAGGATAGGGAGAGCCCTGGGGTCCAGCCCTGAGAAAAGCGCTCCAATCCGTCTGTGTCTCGACTGACCTGAATCGGGTCATATTTCGCTCAAGTTTTACTTCAGAATGCCGATAAGTACAAAGGCAGTCTTTGGGCGCACCTCTCGGCAGAAAGGTGGTCAGCCGTGCTCGCACGCGTAGCCGTGGCCCTGAGCCGGTTCGTATCTCCCATTACTGCGTCAGACAGCCAGAACTGCATCAAGCAGAAGGAGGAAAAAGAGAGGCCGTCTGAGAAAAAATCCGGAAAACGCGAGGACGAACAACCTCGACTTCGGCTGGTAAAACCTGATGAGGACAAACATCCTCAAAGGCCACCACCGGAACCGGATACGAAGCCGCCGCCCGAAAAGGCGACGGCGCTGTCAGACCAACCGTTTCTGCAGCTCTTCAGCCTGATTCAGGACAAGAGCGGCGCGATCTCGCGATGGCTCGGCCTCCAGGCATACCATCAGTCGCTGCAGAAACAGAGGCGCAGCACCCGGATCAGGCGTGGAACCATGCTTGACCGGAAGATCGAATGACTTGGGACCGGCGGGCCGCGGAGCTCAGCCGAAGCTGCCGCCGAGCGGCTCGCCGCCCAGGATATGCAGGTGGAGGTGATCCACCGTCTGCCCACCGTACTTGTTCGTATTGATTACGGCCCGGAAGCCATCCGGCAACAGTCCCTGTTCTCGAGCGATCTTTGTCGCGGTCTGAAGCAACTGCCCGCCCATCTCCGTCATCTGGAGCTCTTCACTGAAAGCGGTAGCAAGCGACGCGACGTGCTCCCTCGGAAGCACGAGCAGATGTACCTTCGCCTGAGGCTGAATGTCCTGAATACAGACGAACCGGTCATCCTCGTAGATCTTTTTCGAAGGGATTTTTCCCGCGATGATCTTACAGAAAATGCAACTTTCATCCGTTCTCATTTCCCGCCTCCTTAAGCTTCACGTCACTCACTCTCAGCTGCCCGCAATACGCTCAATATCCGCACCGAGCGCACG
>CAYOWB010000002.1:5966-6672 GCA_964407515.1 uncultured Bacteriovoracaceae bacterium | reverse complement strand
TTCCTTCGTAACCGCGATCCAGATGGTAAATGCGATTTACGAGCGTCTCGCCCTCGGCGCACAGGCCACCGATAATCAGACTTGCGCTTGCGCGCAGGTCCGTCGCCATCAGCGGAGCACCCACCAGCTTATTCACGCCGCGTACCAAAGCCGTTTTTCCCTTCACGGTTATGTCCGCGCCGAGGCGCGCCAACTCCGGAACATGCATGAAGCGGTTCTCGAAAATCGTCTCGGTAATCATGGACGCACCGTCGGCGACCGCCATCACCGACATGAATTGCGCCTGCATATCCGTTGGAAAGCCGGGATACGGCAGCGTCGTGATGTCCTTCGCCGCGGGCCGTCCCATAGCCTCGAGCTTGATCCGTTCATGACCACGCGAGATCTTGGCGCCGCTTTCTTCAAACTTGGTGAGACACGCTTCAAGAAACTCAGGGTCGAGCCCGACGACTTCCACAGAGCCCCGCGTGGCAAATCCTGCTGCGAGGAACGTCCCCGCCTCGATCCGGTCCGCCATAATCTGGAAGTCACAACCCTTCAGCGAGTCGCGGCCCTGCACGCGAATCGTTTCAGTGCCCTCGCCCTCAATCTCGGCCCCCATGGCGCGAAGGGCGCGAGCAAGATCCACGATCTCCGGCTCACGAGCACAGTTTTCTATCAGCGACTCGCCAGAGGCGAGCGCGGCGGCCATCATGATGTTCTGAGT
>CAYOWB010000002.1:4254-5950 GCA_964407515.1 uncultured Bacteriovoracaceae bacterium | reverse complement strand
AATTCGAGCGGAACCCTCGCGCCCTTCAGGCGAGCAGCCTTAGCCATGACGTAACCGTGCTCCAACTCGATCTTGGCGCCGAGCTTCTGCAAACCCGCGAGATGGTAGTTCACCGGGCGCGCGCCGATAGCGCAGCCACCCGGAAGACTGACCTTTGCCTTTCCGAGCCGAGCAAGGAGAGGCCCGAGAACAACGACTGACGCCCGCATGGTCCGGACAAGGTCATATGGAGCCTCGAAGGACTTCACGACCGAGGCGTCGAGCTCCACCTGATTATTAGTAAGATCTTTCTTCACGCCTACGCCGAGGGTCGAAAGAAGCTTCAGCGTAGTCCGGATATCCTGAAGGTCCGGAACACGCGTAAACCGGCAAGGAGTCTCGGCGAGCAGGGATGAAATCAGAATGGGCAGCGCCGCATTCTTCGAACCACTCACATGAACCGTTCCATGGAGAGCCCTGCCTCCGCGAATCAACATCTTGTCCATAGCCACTCCTTATCGCGTTTCAACGCAAACGCCCGATCAAAACCCTGTCCCTTCCGGTGAGATCCGTCAAGACCTCGCTTGCCCATCCGTTCGCATTGAACAGCCTGCAGATCTCCTGCCCTCGCTCATGAGGCACCTCCATGAAGACCCACCCTTCTTTTCGCAAGAAGCGTGCGGCATTCAGGGCTACTTCCCGGTAGAAGAAAAGTGGATCAGACGGAGGCGCGAAGAGCGCGATCGCCGGTTCGTAAGCGCGCACCTCGGAATCGACGGAATCGTCCTCGGTCAGGTAGGGCGGATTGCTGATCACGAAGTCCGCCATCTTCGTCTCTTCATGAAGAAGCTCGGCGAACGGATCCCAGACCGTACGAGCGTTTCCGATGGGTAGAATTCTGAGCCGCCCCGAGTCTTCGGATCCAAGAATCGCCGCGACATTCTCGCGGGCCACTTCGGCAGCGGCGATGGAAACCTCCGATGCGAGCATTCGCAAATCAGGAAACCGGTCCAATAGCTCAATAGAAATGATCCCGCTCCCCAAGCCGATCTCCAGGCCGAGACGAGGGCCACCGGCAAACGCGCGGCACAGCTCTTCCATCGCCCGCGCGACCATGACTTCCGTCTCGGGGCGCGGCACGAGAACCCCCGGTCTTACGCGGTATTCATGATTGAGGAAGTACTGCGTTCCGGTGATGTACTGGAGCGGCTCACCCTGGGAACGACGTCCCGCCATGATAATCACTTGCTTGCCGGCCGCAGGAGGAAACCCGTCACGCATGCGGGCGTACAACTCCACGCGTGTAATTGGGTTAGATTGCCTCATCCCTTCGCGATAGGCCGCGATCACGATCTGCTCGGCTTCAGCCTCGATGACGCCTTTTTCGACCAGATCGGAGTTTGACGAAAGCAAGGTCTTGGCCAGGTTCAGCGCCGCGTTGAACGAAACGGGATACTCCCGACTCAACGCGCTCATGCGCCCTCTCGCATCCCCTGCGCCTTCAGCGCTTCCATTTGATAATGGGTCTGCAGGCCGTTGAGGATTTCCTCGATCTTTCCTTCCATCACCTCGGGCAGCTGATAAATCGTGAGCCCGATACGATGGTCGGTGAGCCGCCCCTGCGGGAAGTTATAAGTGCGAATACGCTCGCTGCGATCTCCCGTACCGACCATTCCGCGACGAGCATCCGAGTGCTCCTTCGCCGCGCGCTCCTGCT
>CAYOWB010000002.1:1671-4191 GCA_964407515.1 uncultured Bacteriovoracaceae bacterium | reverse complement strand
AGACCACAACGAGATTGGTCGGCAAGTGGGTGATTCGAACGGCGGAGTCTGTCGTATTCACGCCCTGTCCGCCCGCGCCACCGGACCGGAACACGTCGATTCGGAGGTCAGCGGGATTGATCGCGACATCGACCTCTTCCGCCTCAGGAAGGATCGCCACCGTCACGGTCGACGTGTGAATGCGCCCCTGGGCTTCAGTCGCGGGTACGCGCTGAACCCGATGCACGCCGCCTTCCCACTTCAGCTGGCTGTACACGCGGGTTCCCTCCACCATGGCGATGATTTCCTTGAAACCACCAATCCCGGTCGGGTTAGCGGAAAGGACTTCAACGCGCCAGCGCTGCTTTTCCGCGTACCGCTGATACATCCGAAAAAGCTCTCCGACGAAAAGGGCCGCCTCATCTCCGCCGGCACCCGCGCGGATTTCGAGCATGACGTTCTTTTCGTCGTTCGGATCCTTCGGCAGCAGCAGAATCTGGAGCCGATTGGTGCTCTCCACCAGCTCAGGCTCAAGGCGCTTCAACTCCTCGCGAGCAAGAGCGACGATCTCGTCGTCCCTCTCACCCAGAAGCTCCTTATTGGACAGAATCTCGTTCTTCAGGGATTTGTACCGATGGTACTCCGCAACGAGCTCCTGGAGGTCGGCATGCTCCTGCGAAAGCCGTCTGAACTCAGCGGGCTTCGACCCGAGCTCCGGGTCGGCGAGCCTTGACTCCAATTCATTAAAACGTGCCGCGATGGCGTCGAGCTTATCGAACATGAATCAGGTTTCCAGGAACTCCACGACCTGTGCCTGGACGTGGCCGAGATCCGCCAGCTGGCCGATCTCATGCTCCTCTTTCTCCGGTAGCGGTGCGCCCTTCTCGAGGCGGATGCACTGAACCAGCGACGAGAGCGCTACTTCAAGCTGGGAATCGTCCGGCTCGCGCGTAGTCAGCTTCTGCAGCATCAGGCCCGGCCAGATCATGACCTTGAAAAGCGGGTTCTGCATGCGGCACGCAGATGCCTTGATAAACTCATAGGCCAAACCGGCAATCGGCAACATCAGCACGATCTTAATGAGGACCATGAGGATGTGATTGAGAACCGCATTTGAGGAAAGGGACGTCACACTCAGCAAAGGGAACGCAAAACTAAAAACCAAAATGCTGATCAAAACGAGGAACAGCAAAAAGCTCGTTCCACAGCGAGGATGCAGGGTCGTGTGCCGACGGGCATTGGAGATGGTCAGCTCTTCCCCCGCCTCGAAGGTGTAAATCGCCTTGTGTTCCGCCCCGTGGTACTGAAACACCCGCTTGATATCCTTCATGAACGAAATGCCGTAGACATAGGCGAGAAGAATCGCGACCTTGAAGGCGCCGTCGACCAGATGGAAAAGCGGGCTTTCCGCCGAAAGCGCCACGGAGCCACTCCCCGCAAAGACCGCCGTCAAAAAGTGCGGAAGCGCCACAAAGAGACCGATCCCGAGGACGAAAGCCGATGCGATTGAGCCGGCCAGAGCGAATCCAGAAAGTTCTTCTTTCTTCTCACCGGGGCTCTCGGGCTCCAGAGCGACATTAGCCGAATAGCTAAGAGCATCGATTCCCTGGAACATGGACTCGAACAAAGTCACGACGCCCCGGATGATCGGCTTACCCATCCAGCGGTGCCGCTGCACGAACCCCTCGTAGGGCTGAGTACGGATGACTATGCGGCCGCCCGGCTTTCGAACTGCGATCGCCATGAAGTGCGGCGATCTCATCATCACGCCTTCAATGACGGCTTGTCCGCCGATGCTCGTGAACTTTTTTTGGTCTTTCATGCCTGATCTACTTTACCCGTGAGCATCGAAGGACGCCACAGGGTAAACCAGCCCCTGAGCTGAAAAAACCGCCCGGCGGAATGTTCTAAAAGAGAGAACGCCCAAGGATAGGACGACGGCTAAGAGGCCCGTCTCCGATCTCTTTACTTGTTCTTCTTGTACTTATTGAGGAAGCGCTCAACGCGGCCTTCCGTGTCAATCAACTTGGCCTTGCCAGTGAAGAACGGATGGCAATTGGAGCAAATTTCCACCTTAACTTCGGGCTTGGTGTCACGCGTTTCGATGACATGGCCACAAGCGCAAGTGATGGTGGTCTCAACGTACTGCGGATGAATACCTTGTTTCATAACGACTCCGGGGTTACCAAATCATTGTTGTCAGGTCAACCGTTCGTTCGACGCCCCGGGTGAAAGCCGGCGACGGGAACCCATCGACCTACGGCATTTAGCCGTTCATTCCTTTAATAAAGTCATCGTTCGTCTTGGTGTGGGAAACCTTGTCGAGCAGGAACTCCATCGCATCCATGGTGTTCATGGGATGCAGCACCTTACGAAGAATCCAAAGCCGGTTCAGCATGCCCTGCGGAAGGAGCAGTTCTTCCTTACGAGTCGCGGACTTATTGATGTCCAAGCACGGGAAGATACGCTTTTCCATCAACCGGCGATCCAGATGCAACTCCATGTTTCCCGTGCCCTTGAACTCTTCGAAAATCACGTCAT
>CAYOWB010000002.1:0-1619 GCA_964407515.1 uncultured Bacteriovoracaceae bacterium | reverse complement strand
GAGCCGCCGCCTTCAATGTTACGGGCGGCACCGAAGAAGCGCTTCGGCTTATGGAGCGCGTTCGAGTCAACACCGCCAGACAGGATCTTGCCGGACGGAGGGACCACGGAGTTGTACGCGCGGGCCAGACGAGTAATCGAGTCGAGGAGAATGACGACGTCATACTTATTCTCGACCAGACGCTTGGCTTTTTCGATGACCATTTCAGCGACCTGAACGTGGCGGGACGCCTGTTCGTCAAAGGTCGAGCTGACGACTTCGCCCTTCACCGAGCGCTGCATGTCGGTCACTTCTTCAGGACGTTCGTCGATAAGAAGGACGATCAGCTTAATCTCGGGATGGTTCGCGGTAATCGCATTCGCGATGTCCTGCAGGAGGACCGTCTTACCAGCACGAGGCGGAGCAACGATCAAGCAGCGCTGACCCTTGCCCAGCGGAACCATCATGTCGATAATCCGCGTGCTGTAGTTGGTCGGCTGGAACTCAAGGTTGATCCGCTTGTTCGGATACAGCGGCGTCAGGTTATCGAAGAGAACCTTCTCGGCATTCTGCTCCGGCGGCTGGAAGTTGACTTGTTCAACCTTCAGAAGCGCGAAATAACGCTCGCCTTCCTTAGGGGCGCGGACCGATCCGCTGACCGTATCGCCAGTGCGGAGACCGAAGCGGCGAATCTGCGACGGGGAAACGTATACGTCGTCCGGACCGGGCAGGTAGTTGTAATCCGGGGCACGGAGGAAGCCGAAGCCATCGGGCAGGCATTCAAGCACGCCATCAGCGTAGATATGCTCATCTTTATCGGCCTTCTTCTGAAGAACGGCGAAGATCAGATCCTGCTTGCGCATTCCACCGGCGTTCTCAACGCCCAGTTCCTTGGCAAGCTCGACCAGATCGCCGATTTTCTTTTCTTTAAGTTCCCGAAGATGCATTCACATTCCCCACTACTTTTGTTTTATTATTATCTCTGCGCCCCAGCCGCCCGGATGTCATCTTGATGTCGGTGGAAGTGCGCGCCGCGGTTACTATAGAATTGTTCGCGGTGGTTGTTGGAGATCATTAACAGCGTCGATAGCTGTTATACGATTTCCGAGTAACAAACCCTTTTGCATCAGTAAAGAGAAAAACATGGGCAATCCCGGCAGAAGATGGCTTTTGGCAGCGGCAATCCTGGGTCTCGCAGGAACGATCCTCATCCCCGCAGCCGTGCTCCTACACTTCGCATTCACTCCCGCTCAACCCGGCAGCACGGAGAAGCTGATCATTCAGGTCAGCCGCGGTGTCAAACAAGGCGAGCTCGCGAACCTGCTTCACGATGCCCATATCGTCAGCCATCGCGGAAAGTTCCTCGTCCTCGGCAAAGTTCTGCGCCAGTGGGGAAAGGTGAAGGCGGGTGAATACGAACTCTCTCCGCGCATGACCCCGCTGGAGGTGTTCTCCGTCGTCACGAGCGGAATCAGCGTGGCCCGTCCCGTGACCATTCGAGAAGGGCAGAATCTCTACGAGATCGCAAACGAAGTGGAGACTCGCGGACTAGGCTCGAAAGACAAGTTCCTCGCCTTGTGCCGCAATCAGAAGTTTGTTCAGTCTCTCAACCTCGGTATCCCGCCCCAGCAATCCCTGGA
>CAYOWB010000001.1:66382-77256 GCA_964407515.1 uncultured Bacteriovoracaceae bacterium | reverse complement strand
GGGATGCTCCAGCGGATCGGGATCGCACAGGCGATTCTGCATGATCCGAAATTCGTGGTTCTGGATGAGCCGATGAGCGGACTGGACCCGCTGGGCCGTAAGGAGATGCGTGAGCTGATTCTCCGTCTCGCTGCGGAGGGACGGACGGTTTTTTTCAGTTCGCACGTCATTCCGGATGTCGAGGCGATCTGCGACCGCGTGGCTGTGATTGATCAGGGACGCTTGGTGAAGTGTGGAGCCATCAGCGACCTGATCTCGGAAGGGGGATCTCCGACCGAAGTGACGTTCGAAGGAGTTCCTCTCCCGGTGGCGCGTGCCTGGCAGGGCTGCGAGTCGTTGCGGGAGTTGCCCGACGGCATCCGTGTCATGGTGACGGGCCGGACGGCAGTCAACGATTTGCTTCGCAAGGTTCTGGATGCGGGAGGCGAGGTGTCTTCAGTCACTCCAGTCCGCCCCTCGCTTGAAGACCTGTTCGGGGGGGAGCGGACATGAGACATGCTTGCAAGGCCGTTGGGGCGATCGGACGCGTCACATTTCTGGAAATCCTTCGAGACAAGGTGCTCTACAACATCATTCTCGTGTCGGCACTGTTGTTTGCCGCCGGACTGATCGCGGCTGAGATGGCGGTGTTTCAGCAAGGACGTGTGGTGATGGATCTAGGGCTGAGCGCGCTCTCCATCTCCAGTATGATGATCGCGATCTTCAATGGCGCGGCAATGATCGGCCGCGAGTTCGAGCGGCGGACAGTGTTCATGGCGCTCTCCCGCCCGATCACCCGCACCCATTTTCTTCTGGGGAAGTACTTCGGACTGGCTGGAGTGCTTCTCGTGAACTGGCTTCTCCTGGCGGGAGTCTATCTCCTGATCGTCTGGAGAGCGGCCGGTGCGGAGCAGATGATCCTGAGTCCGGCCCTGTGGGCTGGGATCCTCTTGGCGCTGCTCCAGGCGCTCATGACGGGAGCGCTGGCGGTCCTGTTCTCTTCCTTTACTACGGCCTCCTTGTCCGTGATGTTCACGATCGGGCTCTACCTGATCGGTTCGAATGCGTCCCAGCTCAGCTGGCTGGCGGGGCGCGCTGGAAGTCCTTTGGTTCGTGGGCTCTTGGAGGCGGTGCGGGGGGTCGTTCCGAATTTTGAGCACTTTCAAATCGGGACCCGGGTGACCTACAATCTACCGATCAGCGGTTCGTTCGTGCTAACGGCGGTCCTGTATTCCGTCGTGGTTTCCGTCCTGGCACTGATCGTCGCTGCAATCCTGATCCGCCAGCGGGAGGCCTAAGGTTCCATGGAACTCTTCTATTCCCTGATTTCGATCTTCGTTGGACTCGTGGTCGGCAGCTTCGTGAATGTCCTGGTTGTCCGGCTTCCGAAAGATGAGTCGATCGTCTCGCCTGGAAGTCATTGCCCCGCATGCGGGACCCCCATCCGCTGGTACGACAATATTCCGGTATTGAGTTATCTCCTGCTTCGGGGGCGGTGCCGCTCCTGTGGCGTGACGATCTCCATTCGCTATCCGGTGATCGAACTCCTCACGGCCCTCCTTTTTCTGGCGATGCGGCTCCGGTTCGGATGGAGCGAGGTTCTACTGGTCCGTGATTGGCCGTTCGCGGCTGGGATCATTGCCATCACGTTTATCGACCTGGAGCACCGGATCATTCCCGATGAGCTCAGTCTGGGAGGCCTGCTGCTTGGCCTGGTCACTTCCGTGGCGGTTCCATTGGGATTGATGCAGTCCGCGGCGGGTGCGGCCTTAGGGTTCGGGATCTTTTATGGCTTTTCCTGGCTCTATTATCGGATTTCCGGGCGATCGGGACTGGGTGGCGGTGATGTGAAGCTGCTGGCCATGATCGGGGCGTTTGTGGGGCCGTCCGGTGTGATCGGCACGGTTTTGATCAGCTCGGTCCTGGGAAGCGTGATTGGAATCTTGGTGGGTGTCTTCTCGGGGAGAAAACAGATCCTCCGGACGGCGATTCCATATGGGCCCTTCCTTGTGATCGGTGGTTTGTTCTATTATCTTCTCGGTGACGTCGTATGGCTCCAATTCATGAATCCGACATAGCAGAGAATCGATGGTCCCAGGCTGAGTGGAAACACTACGAGCTTTGGGAGAAGGTCGAGCAGCGGCTCAATCGCCGGAAGTGGCTTTGGATCAGCGGTACGATCCTGTTGTTCCTGGCTCTTTCGGCCGTGCCGGTGATCCGAGATCGGTCTCCGAAGTGGACCTCGCAAGCTGCGGCACGCCGACTGGCTCGTGAGGTGAGTATGATGAAGCGCGATGCGGCGATTCAGCATGCGGCGTTTCGGCTGAGATTCGGAGATCCGACGAAGGATCTTTCGTTCGTGGTGGAGAAGGGGACGTCTTGTTCCGGGAGTGATTGGGTTGCGGTGCGGTCGGGGAAGCTGACCCATGGCCGTGCATCCTCATCGTATGCCTTGGTTCAGCCGGAGCTTGGCGCTGAGCTCGGGGTTCCTGGCCTGGCTTCGGCCTTCTGTTATGACTCGCTTTCTGGCAGCGAAGCGCTTCTTCGTGGAGTCCCCGTGGTGGGGTTTGCCGTCGCTCCCGCCCAGGACCTGATGGACAAACGTTCGGACCGCATGTCAGTCGTCCTGCTTTCGGGGCCTTCGGCAGAGCCTAATTTCGAATGAAACGGGTCTTGAGTCGTACTCGAGGTCCGGCAGTCGCAATCGTCCTCCTCATGCTGGCTGCGCTGATCGTTCGGCTCGAATATCTCGCTTTCTTTCTCAATGCGGATGAAGCAGGGTTCATCGTCTTCAGTCGGTCTCCGGTCTTCACCGTGCTCACCGGCTGGATCATGGAGTTAAATCCGACCGGCTATTATCTCCTGCAGCACCTGGTCTCCGTATTCACCGACAGTATTCATTTCCACAAAATGACGGCCGTGGTGCCCGGCGTACTCCTTGTCCCGGCGGCGTATTACCTCGGCTCGGTTCATGGGAGGGTGGCCGCTTACGTTTGTGCGCTCTTGGCGACGTTTGCGCCCGGCGCGGTGATTCAGGGGCAGCTGATCCGTCCCTATTCCATCCTGCTCCTTGGGGTGACTCTCGCCGTGGCCGGCTTCGGGCACGCCGTTCAAGGATCCAGAAGGGGTTGGTACGGGTGTGCGATCGGTTGCTTTCTGGCTGTCGCGTCCCATTACGCCGGGTGGCCGTTTGCCGGGATCGTGGCCGCCGTATCGACTGCCTACATTTCGCTTCGGGATCGTAACCGGGTCAGGGAGTGGGTCGTCCTTCTAGCTGCAATCGCGGTCCCCGTGGCAATCGCCCTGCCACGTTTACTCGCGTTCCCGGAAGCTCGTTATCACGCTTATGTGGCGGGGGTGGTGGGCGGCGAAGCGGGCGGACCCGCGCTTCTCACGGGTGTCGTCGCAGCACTTCGGTATTTGTTCGGAGCATGGGCGCTTTGGGGGCTTGTCCCCGCGGTTATCCTGGGGCTGACGATTTCGATCAAGCGCTTTAGGTGGCTGACGCTCCAGCTCCTGCTGTTGTTTGCTGCGTTTTCCGCGGCATACCTGTTACGCAAGTATCCGCTGACTGACCGTTACTCGGTGGTTCTCTTCCCTGGAGTGGCTTTTCTGGCGGCGTGTGGAGTGCAGGGGATCGTTAGCCGGATTCCGGTAAGGCCATGGGCAGGATCTGGTGTCGTCCTTGCGGCTGCTGCGGTGATCGTGAGTTTCTTTCCCAGTTATGTTGCCAATAGCTTCGAGTTCAATCTCCGGCGAGCGGATTTCCAGAGGGTATGGAACGAGGCGACGGCACAAGTAAGAGCCGGAGATTTGGTGGTGGTCGACTTTCAGTCCGCTCTATACGTCCTTCTTTCGGGCGGTGAAGTGGAGTCACCGGAGGGCGGATGGCTCATCATCCGGAAAGCGGGAGTCATGTATGCCTCCCACTATGAGCTCTGGAACATACGAGATGAGAAGGACCTTCGACGGGTCCTGTCCCACGTCCTGAAGAAGGCCTGCGCACAAGGGAGCTCTTTCTGGTTCTTGGATCTAGGATGGAAACCGTTCGATCTGCCCGTCCCGATGGCGCCGGTGATCCGGTCGGGAGAGGCCCTTCTCGCAAAAATGCCGGGTGCTATCGCGGTTTGCCCGAAACTACTTTAGAGTCGTGAGTAGGGGGCACTGCGTTTCCGCATGATGAAATCCGAAGATCTCGCTTATCCCTACTGGTATCGGAAGCTTGGGGCCCTGCCCAAGGCTTTGCGGTTGCTCTATGCGGCTCTGCTGCCGCTTTATCTGGGCTGGCTCGCGTTTTATGCCTTGGATTTTCGTTTTGTCGCTTCCTACATTCTGATCATCGTCGAAGTGCTGTTGAGCGTGGCGATCTTGTTCACCATGTACGTGACCGCGAAGATGCGGGTCCGAAAGGTGAGTCCTCCGCTGCCCGGAAAGTCAGTGGATGTCTTCGTCACCACGCTGAATGAGGATCTTGAGATCCTTGATACGACGATCCGCCATTGCTTGCGGATGAAGTATCCTCATGTCACCTGGGTTCTGGATGACGGCAACCGGCCGGCGGTGAAGGAACTGGCGGAGAAGCTGGGGGCCCGCTACATCGCGCGGTCCGACCGGACTCACGCGAAGGCGGGAAACCTGAATCATGCGTTGAGCAAGACGGATGGAGAGTTTTTCGCGGTATTTGACGCCGACAACATCCCTCATCGCGACTTCCTTGTGCGGACTTTGGGGTATTTCGAGGACCCCTCAGTCGCGGCCATTCAGACGAACCAGATGTACTGCAATCTGGACGGCTTCAATACGTCACCGCGTCACCTTAAGTCGAGTCTCTGGAACGAGCAGTCCATCTTCTTCGACGCTATTCTCCCAGGGCGTGACGCGCGCGATGCAGCTCTGTGGTGCGGAGGTGGCGGTCTCTTGCGGCGCTCGCATGTCGAGAAAGTAGGTGGGATCGCCACCGAGAGCGTCACTGAAGATTCGCTCACGACTGTCCGGTTTTTCAAAGAAGGCCTGAAGGTGATTTATCATCCCGAGATTCTGTTCTTCAATCTCGCGCCACGGAACTATCAGTCCTTCCTGATTCAGCGGCATCGGTGGCAGATCGGCGCCTTTCAGATCCTTCGCCGGGAGTGGAGAGCGCTGTTGCTCTCCGGGCGTGTCACGGTTCCTCAGCGGATTTCCCTGCTTGCTCAGATTTACTATTACTTCGAGTCCGTCCCAAGGGCCCTGGCCTTGTTGCTGCCCCTGCTTCTCGCCTTCGAGTCAGATGGCTCGTCGATTCGGTCTCTCATGGCCGTGATGGTCGTTCTCGGCGCGTATCTCCTGCGAACGGTCCTATACTATTACTATTCCCGCGGGAGGGGATCGGAGTTTGCGGTCGGTGTCTTCTACTTCTTGAAGACTTTGCTGTATTTCCGCACGATCGCGATGCTTCCGTTCTCCAAGCGGAAGCAATTCACCTTTCGAGTGACTCCAAAGAGTCCGGATCAGGAAACGAAGCCAAGCGGTTCAGCGGTCGCCTTGGTGTATGCAGGCCTCATGCTCCTCGTATTCGCGGTGGTTGGCGTCAGGCTCCTGCAAGGAGAGCTGAACGCCGGCCTCGCGCTCGCGGCTGTGCTTGCGTTCCATCAGTTCAATATCTCACGCGAAGCTCTGCGGACTTCGGTCCGTCCGCCCTATGTCAGGGACCGTTACTGTTTCTTCAGCTCCGTCCCGGTATCGATCGCTGTGAAGGATGAGCGGCACAAGGATGTCGTGAAGGCCGGGGTGACGAGCCTCCTGTCCGAGAGCGAAGTGTGGGTGGCGCATGCCGGTGGATTGCCTCAATGCGCTCGGAATGGCGAGTTGACGCTCGAGCTGGGGCACAAGAAGCTCGTCGTCGATGTGCGGATTGTTCAGTCGGCTGTGAGTGGCGTGATTCGTCCCTACGCTTTCTATCAGACGATCTTGAAGATGCGGCCATTGTCGCTGGAAGAGCGGCGGGCGATCTGGGACTTCCAGATCGAGTTCGGGCTTGAGCGGACCCTTCATGACTTCAGCAGGTCGCCGCATCCGCCGGAGTGGGTGGCCGCGAATGAATCCGTTTGATGATCTGTCGGCCCGGCGTCGACTCTGGGCAAACGTTTTGGATGGCCTCTGGTCCGCTACGTCGATTGTCCCGTTTCGATGGCTTCAGGGCCCCGTGATCCGATGCGAACGCGTGATGGTTCCCTGGTTGATTCAGAGGGCGTTTCTCGAATCACGACTTCGTGCTGTCCGCGTTTACGTGCGGAACTCTTCCCGTAAGCCGGAGGAAATGAACGTATTCGCCGACGATCTCGATATCAGCATCGAGATTCCGGCGGAAGAAGCGCTGCGCGCGGAGGAGTTTCTCAGGGCGGCCGAACGGGCCAAAAAGCTGCTGCCTTGCATTGGTGAAACGCTGGTCGTGACTTCGCCGGAAGAAAGACTTCTCGAGGAACTGATGAGCAGCCATGGCGACCTCATTCGGTTCGTGAAGAACGTACAAAAGCTCGTGTGGAACCGTGAACGGCACCGCGGGTATGGGCATCGGTACCATCGGAGGAAGTCCGAGCGGGCCGTGAGACGAGTGCTTTCGGGGCTGATAGGGGGACGATTCCCTGAGCCCGACTTCGACCAGCCCTTGCGTTCGATCGTGAGTGATTCGGTTCGCCGCAATCTTTGGATGGCACTCGGCCTGGGTACAGACTGGACTCCGGAGGCCCGGTCGCACGGCGTGGCTCTTTGCCGATACTGGGAGGTCGCCTATGGCACGGACGGCGCATACCCGGGGGATCTTCTCGAAGTGAGCTCTGAAGTGATGGCCGTTCTCCAGGCCGTGCTGCCGTCCGGAGCGGTATCGCTTTCCTCCGAAGTCTTGGCGCTCCGCAAGAGTGAGCCGTTTCAGTCCGCGTATCGTGCGCTGTCGCAGTATTTCGCGATGGAACTGCGCCAGGGGGTTCGCATGCGATTCAAGGATGAATCGGACGCCGAGCGCCTGCTTGAAGGGATCGGTGCCGAAAGAGGTGCTCTCGTGGAAGTGCGGCACGCGCATCCGGATCACGAGCGAAATGTCGTGATCAATTGGGCGGTGTCATCAGTCTGCAATTACCGTTGCGGTTATTGCTGGGACGCAAATCACGACGGGAGGAACAAGTTTCCGTCGGAAGAACGACTCCAAGCTGTCCTGGCGTTCATCGAGAAGGCCGTCCGGCATTATGAAGGCCGCAAAGTGTGTTTTGAGTTCGCGGGAGGGGAGCCGACGTTGTGGCCTGCGCTGCCTGACGTGATGAGCTACGCATCCGGCTTGGGTGCCGATGTCCGGCTGATCTCGAACGGGAGCGGGACACTTGAAATGTGGGAGCGGCTGAGGCCTCTTCTTTCGGGAGGTGTGCTTCTCAGTTATCACTCGGAGTCGGCGGATGATGATCGCTTTATTGAGAAGGTGGAGCTTCTGCGCCGCTCGGTATCGGTCCACGTGAATGTCATGATGAACCCGCGGCGCTTCGAGCAATGCGTCGATTTTGCGCGAAAGCTCTCAGCGATTCCTGATGTGATGTACACGGTGCATCCGGTGTTCGTCGATTCATCGAAGCCGCAGTATCGCTATAGCTTGGAGCAAGAGGAGCGGCTGAGGAGTCCGGAGGGGATCGCGCCTCCTCCGCGCATGACGAAACCACAACGGACTTACCGTGGACTTATGAAGGCGGTTTACTCAGATTCCAGTAGCCGTACGGTGAATACTGAGAAGCTCCTGCTGGAAGGGTTGAATCAGTGGCGCGGCTGGCAGTGCGAGATCGGCAGGGAGTTGCTCATGGTCACGGTCGATGGCCAGGTGATCGACGGATGGTGTTCCAGCGCGCGCCGCCACGGTTATTTCTGGGATCCAGGCCTTCGCCTTCCGGATCAGGGCGTGGTGTGCCGGGACCGCTCATGCAATGACATGTGTGGCCTGATGGTGGCCAAGACTAAGCGCCCGTAGATCCCGATATCCGGGAGTCGCCGTCCAGATAGCGCCGGATACCCTCCTCGAGTTCCCCGGAGTAAGTGATGGCGCCGTCTTCGTAGACCCAGGCGCAGTTGCACAGCTCTCGGACGAGATCCATCGAGTGGCTGACGATGATGGCGGCGCCGGACTCCTGGATCATCTGTTTGATCCGGTTCATGGCTTTGATGTTGAAGCTGTGGTCGGCCCCCTCGAAGGCTTCATCCAGGATCAGAATGTCCGCCGGTTTAGATATGGCCAAGGAGAGCGAAAGCCGTGCGCGCATTCCGTTGCTGTAATAGCGGGCCTTGAGGTCAGCGTACTCGCCGAGTTCGGAGAACTCCATGGCGGCGTTCACGATGGGGTCGATTTCCCGGATTTCAGGATAGAGCAGGCGGGTGATGGCACGCGCATTCTCGCGTCCTGTCAGCTCCGCTTCGATCAGGGCTATGGCGCCGAAGAGCGCCTTGATCTGTCCCTGGGTCCGGAGAGTCCCTTGTCCGGGGCGGTAGATTCCGGCCAGGCAGCGGCAGAGGGAGGTTTTGCCAGAGCCGTTGCGCCCGAGGAGCGCAACGCGCTGACCGCGCGTCAGCTCGAAGCTGACATCACGGATGACCTCGATGCGTTTCGTATCGTGACCCCCGCCGTGCCTCCATGGAGAACACATCCGGACGAACGCTTCGCGAAGCGTGGTGGAGGGATAGCGCTGGACGCGAAATTCCAGGGCAAGGTTCTCGGCCGAGAGGAGGATTTCAGAGCCGGTAGTAGACGACATGTTTGATTCTTCTCCAATACAGGAAGACCACCGCGGCTAACACCAGCGACCAGGACGAGGCATGCAGAAGCGACCTCACGAAGTGATCACACTCCTGATGGCAGAGGATCGCACGAAAGGGGCGAAGCAGTGCGGAGACCGGGTTGAGGGCGTCGAAGATCCGCCATCCGGACGGCATGATCTCCGGCCGATAAATGATCGGCGTCAGGAAGAACAGGACTTGAAGCCAGAATGACGTGATGAAGCGGATGTCCGCGTAGAACACCTGAAGCGTCGCCAGTAACCACGTCGTGGCCAGGGTCGTGGTGACGAGAGGAAGCAATGCCAGGGGAAGCAGGTAAGCGCGCTCCAGACTTCCGGGGACCCAGATGAAGGCCACCACGAGGACCGGGAGGAAGGCCAGCAGGAAGCTGAGGCAGGTATCCAGGACGACCGCGAGAATCGGCACGGCGGGAGAGATGCGCACGGACTTCAAAAGAGTGGCGTATTGATTGAACGCCGGGCCGCCCATTTCGCAGGACTGCATGAAGAAGTACCAGGGAAAGAAGCCGGATGCGAAGTAGACCAGGAAGTCGAGTCCGCTGCTCTGGGTAATCGCCCTGAAGATCATGAACTGAATCAGGAAGGTCGAGATGGGCTGGAACAACACCCAGAACAATCCGGCGATCGCACCGCGATAGCGTGCCTTGATCCTGGAGTCGAAGAGGGCGAGGGCCTGCCGGAAGAACATAGACTTAGGGTACCATACCCGGCGGCTCGTCTGAAAACCGGGTGGAGATCACGCGGGCATTCAGGTCCGGGTCGTTTCCGAGAAGAACCTCATAGCACTGGGATCGGGAGACGAGCGCCATCGCCGCCCACGTGCGGGAAAAGAGGATGCCGGCGTTGCGTAACCAGTCCAGAGGGGTGGACTCGAGGAAGTACTCGATCACCATCGGCAGGCCGACTCCGACGATCATGTTCTTACCCAGGTGCCGAAGCATTCGGAGGCGCCCGCAGGGCCGAACTTCGCAGCCGGGACCGCTTTGTCGGATGCCCTGGAAGAGAATGACGCGGCTCGGAGGACGGTCTGAGAGCGGACGCCCGAGCCCACGAATGTCGATGAGGATTTTGGGGCCATACTGCTTGCGCTCCAGCCGGTAGGTGGCGTTCGGGTCCACCTGGCTGAGAGTTCCAGGGACGTGGTTCGCTTCGCAGCCCACGCGGATGGCGAAGGGTTTGATCCTTCCGTTGAGGGTCACTAGCGGCGTATCGTCGGAAACAATCTTCATTCGTTGATCCGCGGCGAGCAGTTTGAGGAAGAGCGTCGTCTTTCCGCCCTTCATGGGCATCATTCCGATCCATGTGGTTTCGCTGGTCGCCACCGAGAAGGCGTGCACGCGGTGAAGTCCGTGGCGGTCGTGATACTTCCCGCAACGTGAAAGGATCAGAAGGTAGACGATCTCGTGAAGACGTTCGAGCGACGGGGAGTAGACCTGAGCCTGCTCTGATGCGTAGTCAAACACGGACAGGGCTTCGCCATAGTAGTCATTGAAGCGGACTCGTCCGGAGTCATAGGTGATCGAATTCGCCGACTGAGCCGTGGACCGAAGTCCATCGGGCAGAAGCCCTTTGGGAGGAGCACTCAGGTGCGCGGCGATGGTTAGCTTGGTGGCAGCCGCCGGTGCATCCAGGACGTACGCGGAGAAGTCCTTGCGGAGTCGAGCAGTCAGGTCCTCGCATTCCGAGTCGACGACTGCGACATATCCATGAAAGTCGAAGGCGAGTTTCATCGTCTTACGGGTCTCCGTGTCGGCGTTCGGCGGATCGTGCCGGCAAAGCCGGCGACCAGGCCGATGGCATAGGTCCAATGATGCGTGAGAAACAGGATCCAGAATAGCGGAATGGAACGAGGCATCCGATGGCGGAGCCCCAGACCCACGGATACCCCGGCCAGGATGGCAAGATAGATGAGGGCTCCGATGCGTGCCCATTCGTAACCGATAGACAGGAGAAAGAGCGCGAGTATCACCAGCGGAGCGAGGTAGTAGGGACGGAAGGAATGCGGGAAGAGAAGGAAGCCCGCCATCCGGTTCTTTCCTGATTCGAAGACTGCCGTGGCGACCGCCCACAGGGTCGTTTTACGGTGGTGCTCGA
>CAYOWB010000001.1:48919-66372 GCA_964407515.1 uncultured Bacteriovoracaceae bacterium | reverse complement strand
GCAGAACGTGCCCGTCGGCTTTGAGCCGGCTGAGGAGAATGTTTTCTTCATTTCTCGTGAAGTCCACAGGGAAACGGTACTGCGGTTGCTGGAACAGCGAGGCGTGCATCCAGAGATTACAAAGGATGAGGTGACTCTCGTCGGCAGTTTGAACGTCGGTGCCCAAAGGAGCGTGGCGGCGGACGGTGGGCCCCGTAGCCAGGAAGTTCGCCATGACGAGTCCCAGCGCGTGAGGAAATTCCCTTTCATCCGGGGCTGTGGAATCGGGACCCCCGAAGACTTCTGTCGCCGGATTGGTTCCAATGAACGCAGCGGCGGTTTGGAAGTAGTCCGGCGGAACGGTGACGTCGTCGTCGAGGAAGCAGACCCAGCCTTCACGAACACATCGGACTCCGAGATTTCTGGCCTGGCCGTTGGTCTCCGCGGTGATCTCAAGCAAGTCGAGATCGGGGTCGGAACCTTGCTTCTCTTCCAGAAAGGCTCGGACGGAGGGTTCCGGGCCGTTGATCACCACCAATATTTTGACGGTCAGGGTCCCTGCGGGGATTTGCGCGACCGCGACTTGGAGACTGGAAAGACAGCGACGGAGTAGCTCCAGTCGGTGATGAGTCAGGATGAGAACTGTGCAAATCTTGGATTCCATGGGCCCTTGGCTGTGTCCTCTTGGACTCATTGTAGACGCGTTGACCAAAACGATACAATAAAACGAAGGGGAACTCTCTGGAGGGGACTATGAAATCCATCAAAAAGCCTACCGAACGCTTTCTGATCGTGCTCGGGGTCGTGGTATTTCTGCTTTCTGTGGTGGATATCGCCCCTGTGATAGCGGGGTACGGAAGTCGCGCTGGCAATCCCAAGGATAATCAGCGTTATGAATTGAACCGCAAGGGGAAGTGCGTGTGGAGCCGTTGCGCGTCCACATCCGGGGCGACTTGAACTACAAGTGTCGCTGATTCGGAAAAAGGACTGTAGACTGAAATCTCGGGGGTAATCTTATGAGCTTCATTCGTCGTCATGGCGTTCGTCTTGTGGTTCTCACGGCAGGCATCGCCCTGTTAATCTCGGTCGTGCATTCGAGTTCCGTCATCGCGTACGGTACGCGTACTGAAACGGACAAAAAACGTGTTTCCGACAACCGAAGCTGTGTTTGGAAGCGCTGCTCTGGTGGTGGTTCGGGCTATGGCTACGGTGGTGGTTATGGCTATGGCGGCAGCGGCTATGGCTATGGTGGTTCCGGCTACGGCTATGGATCCGGTTCCGGCTACTAATTCCTGACTCGTCGATCTGTTCCTTGCGGGCGGGTGGGATTGAGTCATAATTAAAGCTATGGTCCGAAAAAGGCTCGGTAAGCGGGGTTCGACTGAAGTCGGCATGACTCTCGTCGAGGTGATGGTCACCTTGGGCATCGCCTCGGTCATGATGCTGGGGATCCTCCAGATCGTGGACCTTTCCATGCGCTCGAGCCGGAATGTCACGCAGACGGCGGAGTGGAATAACTTT
Organism: uncultured Bacteriovoracaceae bacterium; assembly: GCA_964407515.1. GTDB lineage: Bacteria > Bdellovibrionota > UBA1018 > UBA1018 > UBA1018 > CAYOWB01. The sequence goes on along the minus strand of CAYOWB010000001.1, from coordinate 64,872 downwards.
CTTCAGAATGTCCGGTTGTCAATGGGCAGCGAAACCAACTGCTCTCGTGTGATCGGCTCTAAAGGAAATGGCGCTCCTAATGACCCCTTTACTGAAGTCTACTCCATGGTGAGCGCCATGGGGGGGGCGACTCCGGTCTTGACGAGTAAGACGAATGCTTCTCATGACCTGTTGTACGCAATTAACACGTGGTTCGTGCCGGGGTCTCTCTCGAACCAGCGGTTTTTTCGAGTGACTGGGGTCAGTCTCGATCGTCCAACGACGGACATGGATGATAACCGTATCCTGCTCGTAGACGAGAATGCAGCGGGAAGGCCGTTGCGATTTTTTCGTGTTAAGAGATTGGACGTCTCTTTTACCGCCCAGAAGGTTTCGAGCGGAGGGGCAAGGCACCTTGGGTCTGAGACCATGACCGGTACCGTGCCGCTCAGGTTCATAGTCGGTCCGGTTGCCGAGTTCGCCACTCCGAACGCCATCATGACGGCCTCAGAGGATGACGTCTATATTTGTGGGGGCGTGAATATCGATGTGACTCAGGCGGTATGTCAATCATTGGGGGGGACTTATAATCCAGCCCCTCCGCCTGGCCAGACTCAGTGTACGATGGATGAGATCCGTTTCTTTGATTATGTCGACAATTCCAATGTTCCGACGTTGAGTGCCGCTGAGCCGGGCAGCACTCCGGTCGGTGGGCGACGGGGTGCTCGTCTTCGCCTGTGGGGCACGAGTAACAATGCCCAGCCTGACGATTATGCGATTGGCGTGAATACGGGCTCCATGTGGTTCAATATCGGCGGAACTGGCAGTCCGACTCACCACATGTCGCCTGTCGGGGCTACGGACACGCCGGTCTCCGAGTTTGTCTGGAACTATGCGGTCGACGCCGATGGCCCGGCCAATGACCGCCCGCTCATGTCCCTCGATGCCGGTGGCATGCTCATGATTAATCCAGAAGACGCGACAGACTTTGCTCGCGTCGCGCTGGGGCGTGCGCAGGGTTCAGGTTTCCCAGATGTCCGCCTGGAGTCCTTCCGTAGTGACTCAGCCGAGGGCATGAACCTCATGATGATCACGGGAGGCCTCTATCGTATGAACATCAACCGCACGGGGGCGGTGATGATTGGAAGTGATGACCTCGGTACCGCCTCTTTGACTTTGCGGCATCGAAACGATCTTGTGGCCGCGGCACCTCCGAGTGCAAATATGGCAGGCATCAGCTCGCCCCAGACCGGTGGTCCTGCTGATGGTAGCTTGAGGTTGCTGTCGGGCGGGCTTTCGCGAGTCAATGTCTGGCGGTATGGGCAGGTGGCGATCGGGGCTTCGGACACGATCGTGGCGAACACAGTCGATCCAGGCTCAGGTGTTCTGCTTTTCCGGGATTCGATAAATGTCGCAAACGCCCCTAATAAAACGGCGAGCGATTCCAGTGGTTTCGTTGCTCCGTCCGAAGCTGGAGGAAACCGCTCGCTGGAGCTCTGGGCTCGCGGGGAGCAGTATCTTGACTTGGATGCGGGCACTCAGGAGATTCACTTCCGGAAGCCAATCAATGCTACCGTCGGTGGCGGTAATGTCATTCATGACTGTTATTGGAACTCGATCGAACGAAACGTAACGACTTATACTACTGGAGCGGGACCGTTTCCGGCCACGGTGAAGATTAACTGTCGAACTGGTGCGACGGATGCCGAAACATGTGCTGGGTGTCCGGCAATTACTTGGGGTGCATGGCAAAATTCGAATATCACTCGGTTCGGGCCGGATTACTTTCCGGTATCTGTGTCGGGAGGATGTTGGAAGGCGCCCGCTGGTGGCGGAAAGCTCGCCTTGACTACTTCAATGGTCCTGGGTGATGAGGGATTGTCGACCTGCTGGTATACCGCTGATGTGAATGCTGCTCAGGTTCAAGTTGTGCGCGGTGCCACGCTCTGCTGCCGGCGTTAGCGCGGGAGCAGGAGCGGGCCTGTTTCTGTTGGCTCGAATAAGTCGAAAGCCTGTGTGCGGAGCGAAGAGTCTTGTGACGTTGCTTCAAGATGATGTTGTTATTTTCCTTCTTTCTCCAGCCCTTCGCACCCCTCCTTGCTTTCCAGGATGCGAAGCCACTTCTCGTAGGTCTCCGTCTTGGCCGGATTCATCTGGATGAGTTTGACCAGGATGTCCCGGGCGGCTGTCTCTTCTCCGTTGCGCGCGTGACGCTGGAGGAGAAGTTCGTGCAAATAGATCGAGTGCGGGCTTTTGCTGAGTGAGTTTTCGATCAGTCGCGGCACGTCTGCGAATCGTTCCGCGTGTGCTCTTCCGCCCACCCATGCGACTCCGAGAAACACGATCAGGGCCACCGGGATGCCGGCGTTCCATCGGACGCCCTTTTCCGAAAGGCGCGAGGCCAGACCCGCCAAGACCAGTCCCAGTCCCGGCACTGCGAGATAGGCAGCCCGGTCCACCCACGGGGCTTGTTTAAAGAACGACACATACACCGCCCCCGAGACGGGGATGAGCGCGAGGAGGAAGAGTGCCGTGCCGAGAAGAAGCTCAGGCTGGTGACGTCGACTCCACGCCCAGAGCACGAGACCCACGGAGATCAAGAACAGCGCCGTGAACGGAATACGGGACGCAGGGTTCGGATAGACATGGAGGTTTCCCCAAGGCGCCAAAATGAGCTTCTCGTAGGCGCCCAAGGTTGAAGGGATAAGCAAGGCTCTTTCGCTCCAGCTTCCTTGCGTGAGGATCCGGACCGTCTCCGACCGCGTCTCCACCGGGTTCTGTGCCTGGTTCCGAAGCGCCTCATTATATGAGGCGGAGTTCCCGCGCACCGCACGCCAACCAGCGGCCGAGGTCACGATCAAGATCAAGGCCGCGATCACAAGGGCGGCCCAGCGTGCGGGCTTGGAGAACTTGAGCAGCCCCGCATTCCAAGCCAGGTAGAGCGGAATCGGGAACAGCGTGAGCGTCATGCTTTTCGTTCCGATTGAAAGGAGGAAGAAGAACGCCGGGATCCAGACGCGGCCCCTCCAGGGAAGACGCGCTGGCGTGACCACTAAGAGGCAGCTCAGCAGGAAGAATAGCGCGGAGAGAGTCGTCTTCAGTTGATTGGCCCAAGCTACGCTCTCGACCTGGACGGGATGAATCGCGAAGAGCGCGGTGACGAACCAGGCATAGCGGACCCGTAAGGTCCCTAGAAGTCTCCAAAGGATCGTGATGTTCAAGAGGTGGATCAGCAGATTGAGGATCTTGTAAGGCAGGATCGCCTCTCCGAAGAGGCGGGAGAGGGACCAATAGGCCGTGTAAGTCACCGGCCAAGCCCGTGAATGCGGCCCGCCTGGAAGAAAGAAATCCAAGGGTGACGACGCCTTCAGGATGGACGGGTCCATCAACATGGCTGCGTAGTCATCGCCGAACCCGGACCCGAACAGGGATCTGAGATACAGGGCCGCAGTGAAGAGGAGGATCGCAGGCAGGACTCTCTTCATTCCTCCACCTTCCGGATGCTGTAGTGCCTCGGCGAGAAGTGGCGCGGGTGTTCCAGTTCCACCTGGATCTCCGTTCCGAACGGGTTGTCCTTCGCGGTGGTGTAGGTCAGCCACTGCCGGTCGATTTGGACCGACACCCAGTTACCCGGCTTGACGTCGTAGGTGTTCGGGTCGACGAGACATTCGCGATAGGAGTGGCAGGTGACCTTCTCGGTCTGGTCCTTGCTGATGATGAACTGGAACTCGCTGTTTCCGAGGCCGGAGATGATCAATAGCGATGTCTTTCCGCGAGAGGGAGGGACCTCGAAGTGCATGAAGTGCATCCCCTTGCCGATCTCAGCGCTGTTGAAAGGCTTCCAGTTCGCCCCGTCCGTCGAATAGTGGGCATTGGGAATATCCTGCATCGGCGATTCGGGATGAAGCGTGAGAACGGAGGTGCCGTCGTTGCGGCGCTTCTCTCCGTTTACCGTATACGCTTTCCAATGCGACGGAATCAGAATGTCGAGCTTTCCGTCATCCCCTAAGTGGTAGCCCTCGAGAAGATCGCGGCTCTTCTTCTCCGTCACGAACAGCGGATGAAGCGCCGCCGGGGACCCATGGTCCTCGGGTTGGTACACGCGCAACGCTGATACCGATTGGAGTCCATGGTGAGTCTGATACCGCGCGGTCATGCGGACTTCCGGGCCGAGGCCCGATGGCAATGAGACCATGCGCCTTGCGCCCGGCTCGAAGTCTCCCGGAGCTCCGACCATCCGGTCTCCGACGTAAAGCTTCACGCCGCTCAGGCGATAGGGACGGCGGTTCTGAAGTTCGAGCCGTCCGCCCGCCAGCCTGGCCTCGAAGTCGGAGTAGATGTGCTCGAGAAACTGAATCTCGGGCTTAGGCTCGTTCTTTTCCGTCCAGAGGCCTCGCACGTCGTCCGGCTGATCGGGCGCGAAGGGGTCGTTCGTCTCGTCATAAAGAGGCTGGGCCCAGTTGTCGTGTGACTGGAAAAAGACCGCGCCGGAGAGGCCCACTTCGAGCAGGCGGTTCCATTGCTTCATCATGCGGTACGAGCGCAGGTCCGAGGGAGGTAGCTCGAAGTAGGCGACGAAGCCGCCGAACTCGCTGGCGTACACCGGCTTGCCGAAGCGACGCATGTTTTCAATCGCCTTCTTCCAGTAGACCTGGCCCGTATCGAGCATGTTGATCCCGAGAAGGTTAGCGGGATAGTTCCAATGGGTCAGATAACTGGAATAGCCGATGCGCTCGTCGTTGTACTGTTCCGCCGCTCGCTTCAACAGATCGGTGATCGCATGAGAACGTTCCTCGGTCCGGTCTCCGAATTCCAGCTCGTTGCCCATGTTGTGAAGGAGCGAGAACTCAAAGCCTCTCATCAGGGTCATGAGTTTTCGGAACTGATTCCAGAGCTTTTTGCGGTCACGCTTACTAGTCAGTTGAACGTTGTCCCACGTGGACTGCTCGGGCTGGTCAATCAACAGGAGGTGTTCAGCGGCCACTCCTCCCACGATCTCATAGGTGGGGCGGTGGTAGAATCGCACCGTATTCGCGCCGAGCGCCTTGATCTGGGATAGGCCTTGCTTCATGGGAAGGCTGACACGGTTCGAAGAGAACGACGGTACGACGCCCTTGATCAGGAAGGGTTCACCGTTCACGAGAACGGCGTTGTCGTTCATCTGGACCATGGACTGCGGGGGCTTTCTCCGGTGAGCGCAGAAGAGGCCCTTCTGATATAGCAGCACCTCCATCGGCTTTGAGCTCCAGCCAAAGGGCTGTTCCACGACATGCTCGAATCGATGCGACGCCTGCGATAGCTCCCATTTCTTCACGTCCTTGCCGTCGAGAGTCAGGCGGACCTGTCCCGCCGTCGGTGACTTCTGCGACGTCTCGATCACGATCGTCGAGGTAAACCGGTCTCCGCCCGCGGGGCTCTGCCGCACTTTCACGTTGAGCCGGACCGGAGCCTCACGCTCGAACAGGAAAGGCTGCCAGAAGACGTAGCGCGGATCGCCGCAGTTCGGGTCCATCAGGAACTCGTTCGCAGCCACGACCCCCAGAACCGCCAATGCCGGGATGATGAACTTCAGGACGCGTCGGTGGGTCGAGGTCGACTTTCCGAGGGAGCCCCGCATTGTTTCCGGAACCAGGCCCGCCTCGACCGTGTAGCTGCGGGTGGTTGGCGCCCAGACCGTCTTCTTCATGAGGAAGTCGACGAACCCGAGCGAGACCGCATAGATGTCAATGAACAGGAACACGGGGTAAGTGGGGATCAGGAAGAGAAAGTGATACCAGCGCACGAAGGGGTAGCTGCGCGCTCCTGCCAGCAGGAGCGTGAACGGCAGCACGAGCAGCGCGACATGCAACAACACCAAATCCTTCGCGTACGGAAAGGAGATGAGGAAGTAGTAGAGCTCGTTGGAGAAGAAGTAATGAGTCAGGACGGCAAGCGAAGTGATCTGTGGGAACCACCAGATCGTGCCGACGAAAAGATCGGCAATGATGTTCCGGTTCTTGCGCGAGAGGAGGAGCGGCAGGAGCGATGCCAGCGCCAAGCTGACCGCAAGAACGGCGATCCGTGATGCCAAGGGAAGCTGAAGGAAAACGAAGAGAGCCGTCGTGAATAGCAGGAGCGCGATGGCCGGGCCGAGCAAGAAGAATTGTCCGTGCGTGAGCAGCTGGGCTTTGTCTCTGAAGGGCAAAGGCGAGCGCAGGATCGGCAGGAGATGATCGACCAACGTCTTCGTATGTCCCGCGCTCCAGCGGCGGCGGCGCGAGAAGTAACTCTTGAGATCCGGCGCCACTTCTTCGAAGGAACCTGACTCGGAGTTATAGAGGATCCGGTGTCCTTCGGAGACCAGCGTGTACGAGAGATAGGTGTCTTCGGTGATGCAGTCAGGGAAGGGGTGACGCTTCAAGTGCTCCGTACGAAAGACGCAAGTCGTTCCGGTGAAGAAGACCGTGCGGCCCCAGCCTGAGAACACGGTGTTGAGCACCTCGTTGCCCACGTGATTCTGAATGGAGTCCCAGAGTTGATAGATGCGTTGCAGGGACAGTGGTCCGCGTCGGGATTGCACCGCTGAGGCTGAAGGGGCGGCGAGGAGCCGGGCCACGGAGGTGGAGACCCAATCGGGAGCGGCGCGGTGGTCGGCGTCCAGGATCGCGGTGAACGGAGCGGTGATCCCGCCGAGACATTCATTCAGCTTCTCGCGCTTCGGAGCGTAGCCGGTCAGGAGGAGACTCACAGACCGATCGGCTTTGCGAAGGAGCGGAAGTACGGTGGCTTGGGGGTCTGGCGTGTGACCGTAATGCTGGACGAGGGGACCGTAGGACGAGTCACCGGCGTTCTGAATCAGGATCTGGATCGCGATCGTTCCGCGGTAATCCTGGCGGAGCAATGTCTCCACCGTGTCGATGATGCTTTCGCCTTCATGATGGGCCGGGATGAGTACGGTCACGTCGGGGAGTTCGCCGGAGGGGAGCGCGGGAGTCGCCGGACGTTTTCGTGACAGAGCGAAGGTCAGCGCGATCGTACCGAAGCCGATGCCGAAAAGCAGGAGGTAGCCGAGCAGCAGGAACGACAGGACGGTCAACGTCATCGTGAGAGTTGGCATGGCTTGATGATACCAGTATCATCCTGAATCATGAATAAGGCGCTCGTGTTGCTGAGTCTATTTATGGTGGCTTGTCCAACGGCTGCGATGTGCGACACCGGCGCGGCATCGCAGCTTGGGATCGCCTACCAGACCTGGAACAAACCTCTCGGAATTTGGCAGACCCCCGAGCAGCTGGATTACGATCTCGCGCAGATGGCGGCAATGGGGGTGCGGAGCCTTCGTGTCGAATTCGTCTGGAGCATGATTGAGCCGCAGAAGGACGTATACGACTTCACCAATGCGGATCTGCTTGTCGAGAAAGCGGCTCGGTACGGGATGAAGCTCCTGCCAATCATCGGCTTCCAGTGGCCGCCCGAGTGGATCGAAAAAGAGCGTCTGCTCGGGTTCATGCCGCAGGAGGCGTCGCCCAAGCATCAGGCCGGATTCGGGGGAGAGTATTCCTCGATCATGAATTACGCGGACCCCTATGTTCGCGAGCGCCTGGCCAAGGTTATCCGCAAGATCGTGGAACGCTATCGCGGCAAGCCCGTGATCACTGCATGGGTTCTTGGAAACGAGTTCACGTACGTGGAGTACGTGAGCATGCGCCAGCTTGGGTATGACCCGGCCTCGATGCGCTACTTCTCGGAGTATCTGAAGAAGAAGTATCGCGGACAAATTGGACTCCTGAATCGGGCCTGGGGGACGCGTCTGTCGGACTTCTCCAAGGTGCACGCGGGCCTGGTCCGAATCGACACGGAGATGGACTTGGCGCGGCCCGCGATTCGGGACTTCATGGACTTCAGGCGTCGGGCGATGGCTCAGACTATCGGCGAGGCGTGCGTGGCCGCGAAAGAGGCGGACCCGGGCGCGAAGCGAACGTACTCGTCCATTGGCGTCCTGTACTCCCAATTCGATCGTTGGAACACGTCCGAGGATTACCGGCTGATCGCGCACGAGTGCGAGTCACGCGGAGCTCCGCTGAGCTTTTACTCCGTCAATTCTTACCTGAACCTCAATTCGGCTGGGTCATTCCACCTGGGGCTTTCTTACGAAATGGCGAAGGCTTTGACAGGCCTGGAAGTCATTTTCACGGAGTTCGGCCTCACCTCCACGGAGGAGTACGCGAAGATCGGGGAAGAGCGGCAGGCCAAGTTCTTACGCGCGCAATACCTCGAAACGATCGTGGATCAGGTGCCATCGGCGCATGTCTTCACGTGGACGGACAAGCGCAATGTGTCGTTGCGGGAAAAGGGGTTCGGGGTTCAGTCGCTCTACCGGAATGCCAAACCAGCGGCGGGAGAACTGCGCGAAGTGGCGAGTCGGTTGAAGGGCCTCGACGTTCCGGCGCTTCAGCAGGCTCTTGTTCCGCCCGAGAAGACCGTCGCCTTTCTATTGCCCGATCCTGACGAAGGCTTCCTTCGTTGGAACAGCTGGCTGAACGAAAACTGGATCGTCGCGAGCTACTTCCGGCAATATGACGTGCCCGTGCGGTTCCTTCGGCCCGAGGATCTCGAGTCGGATGATCGGACGCGCGATATCGCGGTGCTGGTGCTCTGCCGGCAGTCGATGCTTGGGTTGAAGTATCTCAAGAAGATCGAGGAGCGGATGAAAAAGCGGGCGTTTCACGTGGTCGCTGTTTCGGATGCTCCGGGCTGGGAACGCCGGTCCGAAGGCGAGAGCGAGTGGAAGCGTCTGGTGCGGGAGCTTTGGGGTGTATCGGTCGAAGCGGTGGAGACCAGTACGCATTATCAGCATGATTTCAGTGTGCCGCTCTACTACTGGGAAAAAACCGGAGAAACGGACCGGCCGGCCGTGACGGCCATGAGGACCTGGCAACGTTCCTATGTGATGCCGAGAGCCGATCGGACGGAGTCCGTGAACTGGCTCGGGGATGACATCGGTCCGATCGTGACTCGCAAGAGCTTCGATGGGCTCGGTGACAAGAAGGGCCTGATGGTCACTCCCGCGGTGGGCTACGTCATGGAGGAGAGCAGCGACCAGCAGCGGATCGCCGCCGAGAAACTGGCCCAGGTTCATGGTTTCGCCATGATGCCGGAGATCAGGGATGAGACTTTTCGTTTCTGGTCGGAGGTCTTCGCTCGCGTTGCCGAGCGGGAGTTGGGGTTGGCGCGGATGTTCCAGACGCCTATGACCCCCGTGATGCCGAGATCGCTCCCTCAGAGCAGGGTACGCCGGCTTCGGAACGGGGGGAGTTTGGTCTTCCTCGCGGCGATTCCTGGCTTCGCCATGAATGACAGCATGGCCGATCACTGCAAAGGGCCCGAGCAGGAGTTTGTCGTCTCGGGGCTCGAGCCGAAGGATGAGCTGATCTCTCTCGTAGGCGGCAAGACCGTGAAGGCGGATGAGCAGGGCGTGTTGCGCCACCGCATGCCGCCGTGTGAATCGGACTTGTTTCTGAGTCGAAGCGAGGGTCGCCGGTATCTCAGAAAGGATGCGACGAGCGGAACCCCGCTGCCCGTTACGGGGGTGTCAAAATCCCGACGGGAGCTCTTCCCTGAGAAGGTGCTGTTCTTCAGCGATGTGGCGCGCGGATGCTGGTATCAGCGGTTCGCCCGGCTGGGATACCGCGAGCAGGCGGGCGTGGAGCCGTGGCAGGAAAGCTTTACGAAGACGATCGTGGCTTCGGTGAATGGAGATACGGACTGGTGGGACCGGGAGTTTGGAGTGCTGGTTTTCCCGGAAGGTACCGAGTTCGGCGCGAAGGAGCTGGCCCGGATCGAACGCTTCCTGTCCCAGGACGGCGACCGGCGAGTGGTGCTGGCGATGTCGGGGACGCTTTCCCGTCTCAAGACCCGCCTCGGCTACTGGAAGTATCGCAGGCAGCTCGCCGTGGTCAGTTCGGACTGTTCCGGTGACGATGAAGAGCTGCGCAGGTTCCTGTATCAGTGACGCGCCCGCATTTCACCTTTGACGCGAACGTAACCCATTGTAGAATCTAGTATTACGGGGCGTCTTCTATGGGATCAGGAGGAAAGCTGGGCCAATTGCTAGGAGGGCTGGAGGGGCTGCTGTCGTTCGGCTCCGAGGCCGCGCTCGGCATTAGCATCGGTTCATCTTCCATTAAGCTTGTCGAACTCAAGAAGTCCGGAAAGATCTGGAAGCTTCTTCACTTCGGCGTCGTGCAGCTGCCGGAGGATGCGATCGTCAATCACGAGATCGTGAATCAGATCGCCGTGGTCGACAGTATCCGCACGCTCGTCAATCAGGTGAAGCTCAAGACTAAGAACGCGTGCATTTCGTTGACCGGTACGACGCTGATGATCAAGCGTCTCGCTCTCGAAGTTCCGAACAAGAAAGACATTCAGGATCAGGTTTTCTGGGAGGCGGAGCAGTACCTGCCGTTCGATGTGTCGGAAGTGGTGATGGACTATCATCAGCTTTCGCGCTCCAAAGACGGCAAGACCGACGTGATGCTGGTCGCCGCCAAGAAGTCGATCGTCGATTCCTACATGGATGCGATCTCCGAAGCGGGCTTGAAGCCGAAGGTCGTGGACGTCGATTACTTCGCGCTCCAGAATGTTTACGAGGCGAATTACCCCGTGAATCCGTCGGAAGCGGTCGCGATCGTGGATATCGGCGCCGCGAGCCTCAAGTTGGTCGTCGTTCATGACGGCGTGCCGGTCTTCACCAAGGACTCCGCGGTCGGCGGCAAGAATCTCACCTCGGAAATTCAACGCAATCTGAACCTCTCTTTCGCCGATGCCGAGAGCCTCAAGGTCGGCGGTCAAGGGAACGGGATGCCGCAAGAGGTGAGCGACCTCATGCACATCATGGCTGACAACCTCGCGAACGAGATCAAGCGGGCGCTCGATTTCTACAGCGCTTCGTCGACGGGCGCTCCCGTGGCATACGTGCTTCTGACCGGCGGGGGAGCGAAGCTGCCCGAGCTTTCCAAGGTGGTCGAGGACTCCGTCGGGCTTCCGACGCAGCTCGCGAATCCGTTCAACTCCATCTCTTATGATCCGGCGGTCTTCACGCCGGAATACATCACGGCCATCGCGCCGGTGGCGGCCGTGCCCATCGGGCTGGCGCTGAGAGCGGGGGCCAAATGATTCGCATTAATCTGGCGACCCGAAAACAATCGCTTCCCCAGGGAGAAGCGAAAGAGGCCGGCGGCGGACTCTTCGCGAAACTCGGGTCGATCTCGCTCAAGAGCGACGAGATGAAGGCGCTTCCGATCCGCAAAGTCGCCCTCATGGCGGCGGTCGCGATCGGCGCTTACTTCGTGGTCGAGGATTTCAAGACGACCGAGCTTCAGAAGGTCGACAAGGCGATCGAAAAGCTGACCACCGAGAAGACCCGTCTGCAGGCGGAAGCCAACAAGATCAAGGAATACGAAGCGCTGAAGAAGCAGCTAGACGCCGATGAGTTCCTTCTCAGGAACAAGATCGGAACGATCGAGTGGCTCGTGGCGGAACGTCACACGCCACAGAAGATCATGATCTCGCTCGCGGAAAACACTCCAAAGGACGTCTGGCTCACGAAGTTCAAGATCGACAACGGCAAGGTGACCATCAGCGGGAACTCGCTCGGTTACAACCAGATTTCGGATTTCATGAAGAGCCTGAGCGAGAACATCTTCTTCCAGGACCTGGTGTTGCAGAATACCGCCAAGGGCCGGGATGATCGCGGAGCTGAGGTGATGAACTTCGATCTTGGCGCGAGGAGGCGGCAGTGAGCGATCAGGCGAATCAGCTCCTCTCGAAGATTCCTTTCGGCCTCATTCTGGCGGCGGCGCTGGGTTATTTGGCTTACGACTATTACTGGTTCACGTCGGACGCGGCAAGTCCGCTGCTGCAGAAGAAGGCGCAGATCACACAGACGAAGCAGGAGATCACGGCCCTTCAAGGCAAAATCAAGGCGGCTGAGGAGTTCTTCCGGACGCTCGAGGCGCGCAAGGTCCAGCTGCGCGAGCTTGCGGGACGCCTGGATGAGATGAAGGGCGTTTTGACCGAGGATCTCGACGTTCCGGATTTCATCCGCATGGCGGTTACGGAAGCGAAGATGGTCGGCATCAACGTGCTGAGCATCAAGCCGACCTTCACCTACACGGCGGAGTTCTATCAGGAGCAAGGCTTTGACCTGAACTTCCGCGGGATCTACGTTCAGCTGCTGGTTTACCTGAATCGCCTTTCGAACGCGCGCAGGATCGTGAGGATCGACAATCTGGAGTTGAACCCGATTTCGCATCCAGGGTCATCGTACGTCGAGTTGTCGGGCACGATTCAGCTGAAGGCCTATAAGTACCTGGCTTCGAAGGCCGATGAGGTGGCGAGAAAAGGCGCGGCCACGGGGGCTGCTCCGGCGCCCGCGTCGGTGTCCGGAGCGCAGAAGGGGGGCACCTGAGTTATGCGGCGCCTTCTGCTCCTTTCTGTTCTCATCAGCGGCTTCTCGGCTTTCGCGGCGGATCCGGCACAGCCGCAGTCCGCTCCTCCGCCGAGCAATTCAGGCAATCCCAAGGACATTCGCATCCCGTCGCGCGACGAGATGCTCAGAATCCGCGATCCGTTCAAGAAGCCGCAGATGATCGCGGACGCTTCCGTGCCGCGGACGGAACTGGAGATGATTCCGGTCGAGAATTTCAAGATGGTGGGCGTGATCACCGGACCCGACCGCGTCCGGGCCATGCTGGTGGATCCCACCGGGAAAACGCATTTCGTGAATGAACGGATGAAGATCGGGCTCCGTAAGGGCGTGATCCGGAAGATCACCGCCGACTCGATTCTGATCCAGGAAAAGATCGTAAACGTCATGGGCCAGGAAGAGAACGTCGACACGGTCCTGATGATCTCCGACAAACGAAGCGGAGCAAGTGGAACTTGATAGGGGGCTGCAATGGATTGCATCACTAAACGGAGTCGCTCTTTGGCAATGATTGCCGCGGCAGCGGCGATCGCCTCCCTGGGGGCGACGGCTGTCTCGTCGATTGATTTCAAGAACGGAGAGCAGTCGAGCGTGATCGAGATCACCGGTGACGGGCCGATCCAGTTCAGCAAGCAGGAGAACCCGCAAGACAACCAGGTCGTGCTCGAGCTTCAGAATTCATCGCTCGCCAAGGGCGCGGGCCGTAAACTCGATACGTCCTCCTTCAAGAGTAAGGTGAGCCTGATCAGTCCGTATCAGGTGGAGGGTCAGCCGGAAACCACTCGCGTCGTGATTCAGCTGCGTGAGATGGCGGATTTGCAGGTAGCCCAGGACGGCAACACTTTGAAAGTGACCGTGCCGGAGTCTGGTGGCGCTGCCGTGGCGGCGGCCCCCCAGCCGATGGCTGACGAGGTTCCGGCACCCGCTCCCGCTCCGGCGGCACCTCCGGTGGAGCAGCCGAATCCGCCCGCGGAAGCTCCGGTCGCGGAGGCCCCTAAGGCGAAGCTCGAAGCGTTCATGGACGCCAAGGAGAACAAACGCTTCAGCGGCAGGCCGATCACGATTCAGGTGAAGGACGCCGAGATCTCGGACGTCTTCCGGTTGATCGGCGAGGCGAGTGGATTCAACATCGTCGTCGGTGAAGACGTGAGGGGAAAGATCTCCGTCTCGTTGATCGACGTGCCGTGGGATCAGGCCCTCGATGTCATTCTGAACACCAAGCAGCTCGGCGCCGAGCGCAACAACAACATCCTGCGGATCGTGACGCTCAAGAGTCTCACCGAGGAAAAGCAGGCTCAACTGGCGGCGAAGAAGGCCGCCGAGGCGAATGCTCCGCGTGTGACGAAGGTTTTCCCGATCAGCTACGCGAAGCTCGGGGACCTGAAGCGCGTGCTTGAAACCTTCGGCACCAGCCAAGAGGCGGTGGTGAGTGGCGGCGGGAGCAATAATACGTTGAACGCCAAGACCACGACCATCGACGCGGATGACCGCACGAACAGCATCATCGTTCGCGACATCCCTGAAAACGTGGAGAAGATGCGGAAGCTGATCGAGCTGCTCGATACTCAGACTCCCCAGGTCATGGTGGAGGCGAAGGTCGTCGAGGCGAACGAACAGTTCTCAAAGAACATCAGCGGAAGCCTCGGCATCGGCTTCGACAACAACTATGACCAGGCGTTCGCGAGCTTTGATAGCGGCAATCCGTTGAGCCGGCTTCTCGGCTCGGCCGGTGTGTTCCCGGATGGACGTGCGGCCGCTTCCGCGGCGTCGAGCGCCCGCTTCGGGTTCTCGCCGAACGTGAGTTTCATCCCCGGCGTACAGCGGCTGAATGCGGTCCTGAACATCGGCGAAAGCGAATCGCAGGTGAAGGTGGTTTCCTCGCCGAAAATCGTGGTCTTGAACAAGGAGACCGCGACGATCATGCAGGGGACCCCGGTGCTGGTTCCGACCGTTGCGTTCCAATCGGGCGTCGGTTCGGCGCCCGCGACCGAAGTGCAGAGCGCGGACATCAGCCTGAAGGTCACGCCCACTGTCACGAACGACGGCAGCGTGCTGATGAAGCTGGATATCAGCCGTGGCGTGCCGTTCAGTTTCTCGTCCAATGCCGGCGCCATCGCCAAGCGTGAGATCTCCACTCAAGTCGTGGTGGAGAGCGGGTCGACGCTGGTGATCGGCGGTATGTACACGATGACGAGTTCCGAGTCGTCGGGTGGTTTTCCGTTCCTGCGTAAGCTCCCGATCGTCGGTGCGTTGTTCGGAAGCGAGAACTCCCGGAACGATCGCTCAGAGCTGTTCATTTTCATCACCCCGCGCATCGTCAACGAGAGGGAGGCGGGTCTCACGACCTGAGTTCATGGCTAAAGCTTCCCACTCGCCGATGCTCTATACCTATCTGAAGAAGTACCAGGACGACCCCACGTCCCGGGTCTTCGCTCCTTTGGCGGAGGCCTATCGGAAGGCCGGGATGATCGACGAGGCGATCGAGATCGCTCGCGAAGGCTTGCGGGTTCATCCGAACTTCGTCGGTGGCCGGGTGGCGTTAGCGCGAGCGCTGTTCGACAAAAAGCTCTTTCCGGAAGTGATCGATGAGCTGACCCAGGTCGTTCGCGACGTCCCGGATAACCTGGTGGCCCAGCGGCTGCTAGCCGAATCCTGCCTGATGCTCGGCCGCGTGACTGAAGCGTTGGGAGCGTACAAAATGCTCCTGTACTTCAACCCTCGCGATGTCGAGACGGCGAAGATGGTCCAGGAGCTCGAGGGGCAGGCCTATGAAAAGGGCGCCCTCGTTCTTCAAACGGACCGTAAGGAACCGGAACCTGCCTTCGACGTGCGTACGGCCGGTGGGGCGATTGATGAAGACCCCGATCTGAAGCGTGAGCGCTGGATCCGGAAGATCGAAACCCTTCAGGGTTTGTTGCAGCGCGTGGAGCGCTACCGGGCCCTCCGCGCCTGAGCTATTTCTCCTTTTTCTCCGACACAGATGATGCAGAGCCAGCATGAGGAAGGAGCTTCTCTCTGAACACCTCGGGCCATCCATGGCCCGCGGAGAGAGGGAATCTGTGTCTTCCTCCCCATGAGCCGGTGCTTGCGTTCGGGTTTAAAAGCGTGCTAGGGGTTAATCTCTATGTACGCTACTAACCAGTTCAGAAAAGGTCTCAAGCTTGAGATTGACGGCATTCCTTACGAAATCGTGGATTTCCAGCATGTGAGCCCCGGCAAGGGCCGCGCGTTCACCCGCACTAAGATCCGTAACATGCTCAACGGAAACGTGACGGAAAAGACGATCACGTCCGGCGACAAGGTCAACAAGGCCGACGTAGATGAGCGCGAGATGCAGTATCTCTATAAGGACGCCGAAGGTTACCATTTCATGAACAATGCCACGTACGATCAAGTGGCGCTTTCTGAAGACCAGCTGGGTGGCGCTAAAGATTTCCTCATTGAGAACCAGGTTCTCAAGGTGGTCTACTTCAATGAGCGTCCGATCGGTGTCGAGCCGCCGACGTTC
>CAYOWB010000001.1:41620-48789 GCA_964407515.1 uncultured Bacteriovoracaceae bacterium | reverse complement strand
GTCGATACCCGCGACTCCACCTATGTCGAAAAAGCCAACAAGTAAGAAGCAGAAGGTTTCTTCGGTCCAGAAGCAAGCAGCCAAGTCAGCGGATGCTGGGGGGGCTCGCCGACAGATGGGCCATATCGAAGAGCTGTGCAAGCTGATGAAGCAGTACGGCCTTGCAGAGCTGAATTGGGAAAAGAATGGTGAGAGCGTTCGCCTGGCCACTTACGTGGCTTCTGCGCCCGTCATGGGACAGCCCACCCTTTCATACCCCGCGATGATGGCTCATGCGGCATCGATCCCGGTCCCGCAGGGCGCATCCGAAGCAGAGGAGCCTGCACCCGCACCGGTCGCTTCGCTCGCCACCGAAAACATGCCTGCTCACAAGAAGGAGCCCGAGAAGTCGGCCCTTCCGCCGAATCAGAAGCAGATTCTGTCTCCGTTCGTCGGCACCTTCTATCGCTCGCCTTCGCCCGGTGCCGAGCCTTACGTGAAGGAAGGTCAGCTGGTGAAGAAGGGGGACGTTCTCTGCATCGTCGAGGCGATGAAACTGATGAACGAGATCGAGTCGGAGTTCACTGGCAAGGTGCTCACGGCTTTGGTCGATAACGGGCAGCCAGTTGAGTTTGGCACCCCACTTTTCGTGATTGAAATTTAATGGCATCACCGCTTTTTCGCAAAGTATTGATCGCTAACCGGGGTGAGATCGCGCTGCGTGTGATCCGCGCATGTCGCGAACTGGGGATTTCGACTGTCGCCGTCTACTCGACGGCGGATGCGCAGTCCCTTCATGTGAAGCTGGCTGACGAGGCTGTCTGCATCGGACCGCCTCAGTCGAAGCTGAGCTACCTGAACATTGCGAGCATCTTGTCGGCCGCCGACATTACTGGGGCTGATGCAATTCATCCAGGCTACGGGTTCTTGTCTGAGAACGCCGAATTTGCGCGGCTTTGCCGGGAATGCGGCGTGACCTTCATTGGCCCGACGCCCGAGAACCTGGAAGCGATGGGTGAAAAGACCCGCGCTCGTGCCATTGCCCGTGAAAACGGGGTTCCGCTCCTGCCTGGAACGGTGGAAGCGGTTCCGAATGTCGATGCGGCGCTCGAAGAAGCCGAGAAGATCGGTTACCCGGTGATTCTCAAAGCGGCGGCGGGCGGCGGTGGTCGTGGAATCCATCTTGTCCACAATCCGCAGCAGCTCAAGTTTTCGTTTGAGCGCGTGAGTGCGGAGGCCGGAGCGGCCTTCGGAAGTCCGGCGATGTACGTTGAGAAGTATTGCCAGAATGCCCGCCACGTCGAGATTCAGGTCCTGTGCGATAAGTACGGTAGCCGTATCTTCCTCGGTGAGCGCGACTGCACGATTCAGCGCCGCCACCAGAAGCTCATTGAGGAAAGCCCGAGCCCCGTGGTTGACGAAAAGAGGCGCGAGGCGATGGGCAAAGCCGCCCTCACTCTCTGCAACGCCGTGAACTACGAGAACGTCGGAACGGTGGAGTTCCTGGTCGACGGCCAGAAGAACTTCTACTTCATGGAGATGAACACCCGTATTCAGGTGGAGCATCCTGTGACGGAAATGGTCACCGGCTTCGATCTCATCAAGGAACAGATCAAGTCAGCGGCCGGCAAGAAGTTGACGATCAAGCAGTCCGATGTCGTCATCAAGACGCATTCGATTCAGTGTCGCATCAACGCCGAAGACCCGGTCCGGTTCGCTCCGTCGCCTGGTCTCATCACGGCACTCCATGTCCCCGGCGGGTTCGGAGTCCGTGTCGATTCGTTTGTTTACGATCAGTACAAGGTCGTCCCGTTCTACGATTCGATGATCGGCAAGCTCATCGTTCATGCGCCGACGCGCGATGAAGCCATCGCGAAAATGCGTCAAGCGCTTGACGAGTACGTCGTGGAAGGCATCCGTACGAACATTGATTTTCACAAGCGGATCATGGCCAGTAAGAAATTCCGCGATGCCAATTACGACACCCACTTTTTGGAAGAGTTTCTGCCGAAATACGAGTAAAATCATTTAGATGGCCGGTTCAGACGATGACGTCAAAACACGGGTCGATCTAGGCGACGATTTGCTCGAGAAGACCGCGGTCCTTCCGCGTTCTGAGTCTTCTCTTTCCGCCGATGCAGCGCCGCTCACCCCAGATGATCCCATCAGTCTTCCCGAACAAATCGAGGACCAGCTCGAGAGCGCGCGCATTCTCATGAACGAGGGTTTGCTCGAGGAGGCGAAGAAGGTTCTTCGCAAGATCATACTCGCGGATCCGCATCACGTCGGCGCGAGACAGCGGCTCGACGAGATCCATGAGGCTGAGCTCAAACAGATCTTCGGAAGCGAAGACCGGCGGCGACGGATTCTCGGAGATGACGCCGACGCGGCTCTTTCTGGCGAGAGCCCCGCGGAAAACGCCGACGATGTCATGCGAAGGCTGAATCGCGATCTCGCGCTCGGCATGCTCGAGGAAGACATCGAGCAGCCCTTATTGGCGGAGTTGTCGCTGTTTCAGAATGCGGATGAGATGGAGAAGTTCGTCGCCCGCGTGGATCGCGATCTTGCCAATGCCAAGCCCTCCGACCGGATCGACATGGGCATCGCATTTCTGGAGATGGGATTTTACGAGTTCGCGGCGCGCCAGTTCCGCGTGGCGGCTCAGGAGCCCAGCGTCGTCACCCAGGCCTCGGCGTTGCTCGCTCATGCCTTGATTGCCTCGGGGCGTGCGTTTGATGCGACCCTCGTGCTCGAAACGGTGATTATGGACTCCGAGCTGAAACCCGAGGAAAAGATCGATTTTCTCTACCTGATGGGGCGCGCCCATGAGCGTCTCGGGCAGCGATCGGTCGCTCTGGCTTGGTACAGACAGGCTTACGAACTCGATCCGAAGTACCGTGACGTGAACGAGAGGATTCAGACCCTTTGAAGAGACCGTTTCTCATCTTCAGCGTCGTTGTCGGCACGGTCATCGCGGGGACCCTCGGGTTCATCCAGAGTCGGCAGTTCGCCGGCTTGTTGAAGCACGTCGCGAAGAAGTACGTGCCCGCCGATCTTGGGGTCGATGGCGACTTCTCCGAGTTTTCGATCGGCATGTTTCCTCCGGCTGTTTCCGTCCGGAATCCAAAGGTCGTCCTGAAGAAGAAGAACTTCCTCGGTCTGCCCGAGGGCTCCAAGGTATCAGCGGAGCGCCTCGACTTCGTCTTCCTCCCGTTTCAGATGTTCTACGGGCGTGTCCGTGTGAACCAGGTCGTCGTCGTGAAGGGGGATGTTCAGCTTGCTTTCGATCGTGAGTTCTTCGCGGAAAAACCCAAGAAAAAGGGCCTGGGAAGGCTGAAGCTCGGCTGGGACGAGCTGCTTCAGGTCCATGTCGAGGCATTCCTGCTTCGTGACACTCGAGTCCAGGTGAAGTTCGATGATCCGGCGATCACCGCCAAGCTCGACGCCAAGACGCTACGTCTTGGGCAATGGTCGTCGCGCGAGGGGATGGGCTATGAGCTCGAAGTGGAGCTGCATGACGTCGCGGCCACGTTTCCCAAGGGCTGGACGGCTCCGAATACGCTCGACGTGCTGCGCGGACGCGCTTATCTGAATCCCTCCGGCCTCATGCTTCAGGATCTGACTCTTGCGCGCGATGGAGTCGAAGCGCGATCTTCCGGTAAGATCACCGGCAATGTGCTCGAATCCAGTCAGCTCCTGGCTGACTTCTCCTTGAGCCTCGCTGGCGAACTTCCGAGGATCACGCAGTTCGCTTTCGGGAAGCGGGCGCCCAAGCAGCTTCCGAGCGGGAATGCCGTATTCAGTGGGCGCATCAAAGGCGACCTCAAGAAGCCGCTCGAAACGGCGCGGGCGGAAGGCGTGCTCACGCTGAACTCCGCGCGTTTCGCGGAGTGGGGGGCTGACCGCGTGGTGGCCGAGGGCTCGTGGACCGGCGCCGCGGACGGTGGTGAGGTGGCGATCAGCCGAGTCGTCGCCGAAGCGAAGGAGCGCTCGCGCTCCGGTGCACAGCCCGGATGGGGTGGCAAGATTGAGATCGGTGAGTTCAAGTTCCGGCCCTCGACCATGGAACGCGTGAAGGTTCCGTTGAGGCTCCAGCGGGCGCACATTCATTGGCTCGCCGCGGGCGGCGTGGACGATGTTTTTCCTCTGGACTTCCGGACCGACGGAAGCGCCGAAGTGACCTTCCATGTTCCCACCGACAACGAGGACTGGCTGGTCGAAGCGGACCTGAATCTCAAGGTCGACGAGTTCCAGTTCGATAATCAGAAGTTCGGTAAGGTGAAGCCGCTGCACAAGATCGTCACGACCTCCAAGGCGTTGCTCAAGGGCCGGATCGTGATTGACCCGGAAACGGCCCGAATGGAATCCGTGCAGTGTCTCCTGCCGCGCTCCAAGATCGATGTCGGTGGTGAAGTGAACTTCGAGACGGGCTATGACTTGCGCTTCAGCGGCGCGCTGGATCTCGATGACATCGGGGAGCTGGCGGGAAACGAAATCCGAGGGAAGGGACAGGCTACTGTCCGCGTTCACGGGCCCGCGTCGCATGTCTTCATCGATTTCGATATCGACGTGAAGGACGGCTACTACCTCCGGATGAACCTCGGCGACGTGACGGGACGACTGACTTGGGATGACGGTCCAGGGACTCTGCTGTTCAAAGGCACCCGCGGAAAGGTCGGCCGGACGAACTACGGCGTCGAGGGCGAGATTCGTCTCGGTGCGACCGAGGGGATCCACCTGGATGTCGATATTCCCCAGGGTGAGACGCAAGACCTCATCGCGATCTTCAAAGAAATGGTGGCCCCGATCTGGTGGTTCCCATCGAGCCTCACGGGATCTTTCGGTGGAAAAGGCCAGATCCGCGGTGGCGTCGCCTTGGATCAGCTGAAAATCCTGACCACGCTCCAGGGGCCTGGATGGGAGTACCTCGGCGAGCGATTCAAATGGGTTGAGGGGAAGGGCGGATTTGATTCCGGGAAGTACTTCCTGGAAAGTTTCACCGCCCGCAAACACTCCGGCACCCTCGTCGGAAAGATCTCCTACAGTCCGGATGAGCGGATGGAGTGGAATCTCCGCAGTAACGGCCTGACGATCGATGACTTTGATCATGTCGCCCGGCTCGATGTTCCGCTGCGCGGAACGCTCTCCGTGGACAGCTCGGGAAGCGGAAAGGTGGGTTCGATCACTTCGTTGACTCGCTTCACGCTCGGTGATTTCACGGTTCGCGGGCAACGGATGCCCGAGAGCGAATTGATTATGCGGAGCCAGAGCGGAATCCTGAGTCTTCGCGGCCTCGCCCTGGGCGGGCAAGGCATGCTTGATGCCTCCTATGACTTCCGCATCGGTGGCAGCAGCTATCTGCGCGCGGCGCTTCGCGGACTCGACTACTCTCCGGTGCTTTTGCTCTTGAATCCGAAGACGATCCAGGACCCCGCGCTCGCCGGCATCGCTTCGGGCATGCTCGACCTTTCGTTCAAGACCGGCGAAATCGAGCGAGGCAGCGGGCGCGTGGAAGTCAGTGAGTTCCATCTCGCCAAGACCGGAACCCAGTTCAGCCTTGTTAATCCCGTGTCCGCCAAAATGGACCGTGGCACCTTCGACATCGCCGGCCTTGCGGTCCGTGGAAACGGAGGACATGCGCAGCTCGACCTCAAGAGCCGTTCGGCTGAGCTATCGGGCACTATCAGCGGGACCGTCGATCTTTCGCTTCTGGAGTTCCTGACCTCGTCCATCGCGGATGCCGCGGGCGAGGCCACGCTGGGCGTGTCGATCGCGGGCACGCTCAAGATGCCGATCGTGTCCGGCCAGGCCAGCATTGAGAGCGGAATGATCAAGGTGCCTGCCTTCGAGACGCCGATCGAGAACGTCGCTGGAGTACTTCAGCTCAAGCAGAACATCGTGACGGTGAAGTCTCTGCAGGGAGATCTCGCGAGCGGAAGGGCGAATGCGCGAGGTACGGTAAAGCTGTTCCCGGATCGTTGGCCGAAAGTCGCGCTATCGGCTGATATCCAGGGCAGCAAGATCAAAGTCTTTCCTTTCCAGTTCGTAAAGGTCTCCGGACGATTGAATGTCGGAGGCGAGACGATCCCCTACCTGATCGACGGCCTGGTGAATGTCGAGTCGGCGCTGTCCCGGGAGAAGGTCATGCAGCGAAGCAACGGTGCCGGCTTCAAGTCGGCGCTGTATACGCCGCCCCCGCTCTCGCGCGCGCAGGACGACAGTCCGCGCTTCAAGCTCAAGATCGACGTTCAGGCCGATCGCAACGTCATCATTCAAAACGACCTGTTCGATGCGGAAGTGAAAGGGCGGCTGACGGTCGTCAATACCATCGAGGTGCCTCGTCTTCTGGGAAACGCGGAAATGATTCGCGGGAAGATGGTATTCAAGGATCGCGCGTTCCAGATTCAATCGGCCAGCATGAGCTTCGATAATCCGGCGGTCATCAATCCGAAGTTCAATCTTACCGCGACGACGGAAGTGAATGACACGAAGATCCAGCTCTATGCCCAGGGCCGCCTCGACCAGATCAAGATCGAGCTTTCATCCAATCCGGTCATGGCGGAGAACGAGATCCTCTCCCTTCTGGCTCTGGGGTTGACCTCGAACGAGGTTCAGAAGCTACGCTCAGGCGAGGCAGGGGACTCCTTCGATCAGGGCGAGGCCGCCTCGCTCGTGCTGCATTCGCTTGATTTCAACCGGGACGTGCAGGAGAAAACCGGATTTCAGATCGGTCTGGACGGAACGGTGAAGGACCAGTTGGGGACGAGTATTTTCAGTCCGAAGTCCTCCGAGAGCACGGGCACCGCCTCCCCGAAGATCACGATCAAGCGAAAGATCGGGGATCGTTTGGACGTTTCGGTGGGCAGTACGATGGGCGGCGGGACGGGCTCGCAGCGAGAAGTGAACGCCGAGGTCAAGATCTTGCCAGGACTCTCGGTCATCGGGGTTTGGGACGAAGGAGTGGAACAGCAGTCCTATGGAGTCGACTTGAAGCTCCAGAAGAGGTTTAAGTAACTGTCGGCATGAAACGTGTGTTCGGGCCCGGTGGTGGGCTCACGAGACTGATTCCGGCCAGCCTGATTCTGGCGGGGGCCCTCGGGGCGGCGACAGCTGTCACCGGCGCCGCGTCTTCGCACGTGCACGCAGCGGGGGCGCTCTCGGTCGATGAGGTCGAGATCGTGGGCGTGAAC
>CAYOWB010000001.1:34433-41605 GCA_964407515.1 uncultured Bacteriovoracaceae bacterium | reverse complement strand
ACCGGTCCGAACTCGAGCCAGCCGTCGAAATCGGCACCGGCGATGGAATCGACCGCGCTCGCGTGATTCGTTCCGCGCAGAACATTCAGGCCGCCTATGCCAAGCGGGGATACGAGCAGGTTCAGGTTCGCAGTGAACTCGCGAGGCGAAAAGGAACGGCTTCGGGCGTTGAAACGGTTCTTCGCTTCATCGTGACCGAAGGGCTCCCGACGCGCATCGCCTCGGTCCATGTGGTCACCGACTCTGGATCCAAAACGGATACGCGGCCGGATCTGGCGAAGTTCGCTGGACCTCTCGCCGGGGATCCATACGACCAGGAGAAGATTTCTCTCGCTAAACGTGCTGTTCTGGATGCGCTCGCCTCGGAGGACTTCATCGGAGCGCGCGTCACCGACGTGATGGCGACCGCGGCTGCCGCGCCCGTGACTCCGCCGGCCGCCGTGCCGTCCGCGGCGAAATGGGTTTCGCTGGAACTGCGGGTCGATCTGGGTGATCGCGTGTCGTTCGGTTTCCGGGGAAATACCGTGTTCTCCCGCGCTCAGCTCCTGCGGCAGATCGAGGAACTGCGTCTGATCGGCTTCGGCAAGGATTATGTCGGCGTGATTCGCGACCGGATCCGGGATGAGTATCGCGCCATGGGTTACGCCCGCGTGGACGTGACTCCGTACACCTTCGAGCGGCAAGGTGAGCGGCATGTGACTTATGCGATCGAGGAAGGCCCCCGTGTGGTCATTCAGTCCGTCGACTTCGACGGAAACCGGCTTTTTCCCTTGGAAAGGCTTCGCAACGAGTTCTATGCGCGTGCTTCTCGGGTCACTCAGTTGGGCTTCTTCGTGGACCGTGATGCCGAACGCGCGGCTGAACTCGTCGTCGAGTGGATGAAGTCACAGGGCTATCTTTCGTCGAAGCTCGTGACCGTGAATCGCACCTACAGTCCGAACGGCTCCCGCATCCGACTGGTTATCTACTTGTATGAGGGAAATCGCACCCTCGTTCGGTCCGTGAAGTTCGAAGGGATGACGGTGTGCACGCCCGACGAAGCGAGGCGCATCGTGTCCGTGCATGAGGGCGAGGCCCTGAATCTATTCGCCTTCAATGAAGGGCTGCAGGCGTTGAAGACCGCCTACCGGGCGAAGGGGTATCTCGACGCTAAAATTCTGAACGAAGGCGGCGAGGACGTCGTCCGGTATTTCGACGAAAACACTTCCGCGGCCGTGCAGCTCCGGTTGGACGAGGGACCGCAGTTCCGGGTGAGCCGTATCGACATCGAAGGGCTTCAGATGACCCGTCAGCACGTCGTGAGGCGCGAGTTGAGTTTGCGCGACGGCGATGTGATCGAGGAAGAGAAGGTCACCGAGAGCGAGGCGCGCCTGCGGAAGCTGGGTGCCTTCTCCTCGGCGACGATCCGGCTCGCGGATGATCCTCAGAAGCCTGGAACCAAGATCGTTCGGGTGGTGGTGGAAGAGTCGCTCCCTGGAGTGTACGGCGGCGGTATCGGTTATCGAAATGACCTGGGCGTTCGTCTTTTCGGTCAGGCGGCCTATACCAACGTCGGCGGACGTAATCACACGATCTCCCTGAACGGCAGCGTGAACAAGCGCTTCGACCAGAGCTTCTGCGCGAATCAGACCTATGGTGGCTCGACGACTCAAGGAGATGCCTGTTTCCTCGAAGGGCAGGTTCAGCTGGGCTACGTCTGGCCGTGGTTTGTTTTCGGAGATACGACTTTTAGGCCGAGCATTACCGGAGAGCGGAGACAGTTCATTCGTTTCGACGCGACGACTTTCTCCGCCGAAGCCAGTCTCGATCGTCCGCTGTTGAGGAAGGTGAATCTGCGTGGCGGTCTCACCTACAGTCTGGAGTGGACGAAACAGTTCAACGCGCTTTTTCCCGTCGATAACAACACGCTTCGCATCGGTTCTTTCAAGCCCTCGCTGACGCTGGATCTGCGCGATAATTCGCTGTCGCCGACTTCCGGATTCTTTTCGACCTCATCATTTGAATACGCCTCGACGAGCTTCGGCTCGCAATCTGATCCGCCGGTGGGGTACACTCGCTTCCTGTTCCGGGCGGACGGGTATGTTCCTCTGATCCGGGATATCACCTGGTTCTTGAGCTTCCGGACGGGCTTTGCCCGGAACCTCGTGAAGCCTGAAGACGGTTCCCGGAATCCGGCTTATGCGCTCCCTTTGAGCAAGCAGTTCGTGGTGGGGGGGCACGGTAGTCTTCGAGGGTATGGAGAGCAAGAGCTGAACGTCCAGGATCAGGCCATTACCGGTACGCTGTCCTATGTTAACTACCGGACCCAAATTGATTTTCCGTTCGCCGGTGCGCTGCGTCTCGGCCCCTTTCTCGATGCCGCCAATCTCTTAGTGGACCGTTACTCGTTCGGGATGTTACGGTATGGCGCGGGTATCGGCGTTCGGTACCGAAGCCCGGTCGGCCCGGTGAATTTTGACTGGGGTTTCAAGCTGGATCCTAAGCCCGGTGAAGACCCTTATCGCTTTTACTTCTCGATTGGCTTGATTTGATTCAGACGGCTGAAAGAAAGCCGTTGACTAAGTGGACGGCGTCCCGTAATACCAACGACTTATGTTACAGCAAAAGTCTTACCAAGCGAAACAATGTGGTCCTCATATGTTCGAACCCAAGGGTCCGAACGCTCCGAAGTGGTACGTTGTGGACGCGAAAGACCAAGTGGTCGGCCGTCTCGCTACCGTTATCGCCCGCGTCCTGACCGGCAAGCATAAGCCGACTTTCACGAGACACGCCGACACCGGCGATTTCGTCGTCGTCATCAATGCGGACAAAGTGGTTCTCACCCGCAATAAGTGGGATGACAAGCTTTACTACGATCACACCGACTTCGTCGGTGGCCTGAAGATCAAGACTGCTCGCGAAATGCTTGAGCGTCACCCGGAAGAGATTCTCCGTCGCGCTGTTTGGGGCATGACTAACAAGTCCAGCCTCGCTCGGCACATGATGAAGAAGTTGAAGATCTATACGACCGCGGAACATCCGCACCAGGCGCAGAACCCGCAGGCTCTGCCGGTTGCTGCTACTCGCCGCACGGTCGTGTCCAAAAAGAAATAACGGCGCACCGTCGTTGAAGTAGGAGATGACTTTAATGGAAAAACAGTTTCATCAGGTTGGAAAGCGCAAGAACGCGGTTGCCCGCGTTTACATCCGCCCTCGCGCTGGCGAAGAAGGCGTGATCCGCGTGAACGGTCGCTCGTTTGAGGATTACTTTCCTCGTCCGACGGCCCGCATGCTCATCATGCAGCCGCTCGAGCTGACGTCGGCCGTTGGCCGTTACGACATCGTCGTGAACGTCATGGGTGGCGGACTCTCCGGTCAGGCCGGCGCCGTGAAGCACGGTATCGCCCGCGCCCTGCTGGAAGTCGATCCTGCTTTCCGTCCGGTCCTGAAGAAGGCCGGTCACCTCACTCGCGACTCCCGCGAAGTCGAGCGTAAGAAGTACGGTCTGGCTGGCGCCCGTCGCCGCTACCAGTACTCGAAGCGTTAATACCCGCTCGGTACTTTTGCAGTATTCAAACGGCGTGGCGGAGTTTCCGCTACGCCGTTTTTTTTAAAGGTATCCGGTGAGGGATCCGCCGAGTTTGGTTAGGCTGATTGGGGACGCCCAGGCGGAGCCTGCTTGAAGGAGCTAGTCGTTGTAAGACCTGAATTGACAGGGGCGCTTGGCCCATGCTGAAGAGGATATTCATGTCGACAGACAAGTATCGAATTCATGGTTTGGAATTCAACCTATCGCACACGTGTAATCTGCGCTGTGAGCACTGTGACCATCTATCGCCGTACTATCTGAATGACTCAGATCCAAATGGGAAGATCTCTTTGGAGAGTTTTCGGGAATGGATCACTCAGCTTGCGCGATCCATTGAGGTGGAAGATTTCCTGCTGATTGGCGGAGAGCCTCTCCTCAACAAGGAGTACGGTCTTTTTGCGGATGTGGTGGCGAGGAGCGGGTTGGCGAAGAACCTCTGTTTAGTAACCAATGGTTTCCTGCTTCCAAAACAGAATCCCGAGACGTTGAAGAAGTTCCAGGTCATCAGCGTGATGGATTACTCTTCGAAGCCGCTCCCGGTCGAAACAAAGGAGTGGATTCGGAACTTCTGTGAGACTCACTCCATCAGGTATTCTATCAATCCGTCAGCGCAGTTTCATAAGTCGTTCGTTGGCAAGAAGCTTCCGAATTTTCTGGCTAGAATGCTCTTCATGACCTGCCCGCTTACCTGGCGGCAAAGATGCTACACCTTGTACGACGGGATGCTCTGTCGGTGCTCCCGCATCCCCTTCATTAGTCATCGGCTGCATGCTTTGGGAATGATTGATGAGGAGTTCTCTGCAAAGGATTCACTCGTTATTGACGGAGAGGATGACTTCGGAGCTCGCGCAAGAGCCTATTTCGAAGCAAGGCGACCGCTTGAGTCTTGTAATTACTGTTTGGGTGGCGTCTCCAAACCGTATCCGCACCGACAGCTGACGATGGAAGAGGTGAGGCGAGAAAGCTGGAGGGAGGATCGGTCAGTGTTGAATTCGGTCTATTTCTCAAGGCTCGTCGGGAAGTACGTCAAGGTTAGTTTGGGCCTGTATCCGAAGGGTTGGCTGAGGTCGGGGCGGAGCTGATCAGCTTTCTCTGAAGCTCGACGTGTTCAGCGGTCTTCGATAGGACTTCGAGGAACTCGCCGGAAACAGGGCCGAGAGTCATGTCCAGCAAAGGATGGGCGCGTGGACCACGCGGAGCCGAAAAGGCATGGCCGACTCCGGGCACGATCGTTACGAAGCAGTTCTGTTTCGCTACTGCCGCACAAGCCTCTCTCGCAGTTTCGGCTTCCGTCGCTGGGGTTTGAAGGTCCAATGCCCCCGTAAAGATCCAGACCGGTTGGGAAAGTCCGGCTGTCTGGGAGTGGATCGGCCCGCGATGGTAAGCGGCGTCCGAGTAAAGCGGGGAGCGATGGATGTAGTCGATGACCGCGGTTCGGCTCGGATCGGTGCGCATCGATGACTCGATCTCCGCATAAGACACCTGGTTCACGCCCTCCGCCCAGGCCCATTCGAACTCTGGCCAGCGGGCGGATTCGGCCCGGTCGACGTAACCGTCGTGATTCTCATCGACATCGGTCGCGACGAAATGCTCGATATCTCGTCGAAAAAGCTGCCAATTCGCACGCGCCTCAATGTCATCGCCGGAATAGCCCAGGAGCAGGACCCCAGCGATCGTCGAGTCTTTCGCGGCTGCTTCAACGGCTATGCGTGTACCTTCGGAATGGCCGAGAATGTAGACCCGGCCCGGATCCACTTCAGGCAGTGTGCGAGCGAACGCGAGCGCCTCGGAAACATTGTCCAGCAAGTCTTGCCAGCGCAGACGGCGGTACAGGTCGCGGTCGTAGTACCAGGATTTTGGATCCCATCCTGAAAAGAACTCAATTCCCGGTTTCCCGAGTTGAAGCGTATGAACGCCCCCCAGGTTCAGGGCATGAGCTATGTCGGAGAACAGCGCGTGTTCCTGGCCATCGACGGTGGTGTCCGCGGACATCATTTCCTCAGGACCGTTGGGTCCGGCCCCGGGTATCAGAATCACGAGGGGGGCTTTTTCAGTGTGCGGAATCAGGCTCAGGAGCCCGCGAGACTTGAGATGCCCGATTTCGACTCGTTCCGAGGCGGATGCTGGGGCCGACATCAGTACGGTGGCCATCGCGATGAGCAAGTGAGTCGGGCACAGCATGGGGAGGGCGTAGCCTGCCTCGGGCGCGGAATCAAGGCTGGAGTGACCCGCTGCGTTGTTTCTCGGTGTCTGCCAGAGAGGGCGTCGATCTCCGGACGTGTCACTGCGGTGGGGCCGTGGTGCGCGCGCCTGGATGGGCATTGCTGGAAGCGGATTCCCCAGCGCTGGAGAATACCTGGCCAAAGTGCTCGGTCGCGGCTCCATGTGGAGCTGGCGCGAACGGGTCACTCGTGCGCGGACCGAGCATGACGTTAGTTTTGATCCTCTAGTCCCCGCGGGTCAATGAACAGGGTCCTATGAAGCGGTCGTCGTCCGCATCAATCGCCCGCGCCGTTGACTTGTCCGAGGCGTTGAACCCATCCAGGTGTTGTCAGTCAATTCCTTGACAGCGATCCGGCTCGAACAGCGCCTCTCGTCATTCGGGTCTTCGCCCGATTGGCGCGCTTATCCAGGGCGTGAGACAATGGAGGTGCGGCACAATCATGCCTTGGACGACTTACAAAGAGAAAATCAACGACTTTCGCAGAGGATCATCGAGGCGCAGAAGCCGATTCGCGTTCTCGACTCGATTCGCTGGGATCCCTCGATCACGGAGTTTCTCCGCAAGACGCGCTTCAAGGAGCTGCCGGACATCGGGCCGGAGTATTACGCGCAAATTCCGCTCGGCTTCGATCCCATCATGAAGCTGAGCGAGCTCGAGGAAATCCAGCGGGACATCAAGACCGAGCTAGGAGACCAAGATGATCTCGGCAGGTTGCTGCAGGGCACGGTCGAACAGTACATGGACGTCGTGCAGATGCTCCTCAATCGCGGCACGAAGCAGTTCTGGGAGCACAGCCGTAAGCTCTATGGATCGCCGAAAGATACCTTCCTCAGCGACGACAACACGATTCTGGAACTAGGACAGCTTCTCTACATCATCCTTAACAAGCTTAATGACCGGGCGCTGGGGCCCACGTATCCCGTCGATTTGGATGCGGAGAAGGTCGTCAATCTTCTGAACGAGCGATTCAAGAACTACTTCTTCGATAACCCGGTCAGAGCGCGCCTATCGGACGATCTCATCGCGGAGGCCGGTGCGGGCAGTGAAGTGGTGAAGATCAGGAGAAGCAGTAAGTTTTCCCTGCGCGACGTCGATATCCTCGAAGTTCACGAGGGCTGGGTCCACGTCGGCACGACTCAGAACGGATCCCTTCAGCGGGTCGCCAAGTGGCTCGCCAAGGGGCCCCCCCGGTGTTCCGCGACCCAGGAAGGGCTCGCCGTCATCATGGAGATCTTCACGTTCCGGATCTTTCCGGCGCGCGCTCGTCACTTGAATGACCGGGTACTTGCGGTCGATAAGGTCGAGGACGGCGCCAACATTCTCGATCTCATCGAGTTCTACCGGACCGAGGGTTATGACGAGGATGAGTGCCTCACCAAC
>CAYOWB010000001.1:28717-34407 GCA_964407515.1 uncultured Bacteriovoracaceae bacterium | reverse complement strand
GGCGGAGTCATCAGTGGCGGAGCTCCTTTCACGAAGGACATCAGCTATTGCAAAGGCTTCATCGAGAATCACAACTTCGTCAGGGCCGCGATTCGGGCGGGGCGGCCGGAGATCGTTCCGTTCCTGTTCATCGGAAAGATCTGCGTGGACGATGTGCCGTTGCTTTACCAGAAGTACAAAGAAGGGATCATCGATCCGCCCCGCTATCTGCCGAGTCTCTTCAAGGATACAAGCGGCCTGGCGGTGTGGATGAGCTTCTCCAGTTTCCTGAATCTTGTCGATTTACAACGAATTCAGGAGCACTATAATAAGTTATTCGAGAGATACCTCTAGGAAAGGACACTTATGAGGAACGTTCGTATGATGTCGGTTCTCGCATTGGCGGCTGTGCTCGCTTCGGCTACGGCCTGGTCGGCGGACCTGGCGAAGGTGAATGGACAGGTCATCACCGACCGGGACCTTGAGATCGCATTGAGTGGCCTGAACGAGGGCCAGCGCGACAAGGTTCTCTCGGATGCCCTTTCTCGGATGGAAGTGCTCGATCGTTTGATCGATGAAGAGGTGCTCGCTCAGCAGGGCGAGGCGGAGAAGATGGATCAGGACCAGACGTTCAAGGATGCCTTGAAGGTATTCCGCCGTCAGTACCTCGCTAACCGCGTGCTGCAGAAGCATGTCGCTCCGAAGATCACCGATAAGGCGGTGAAGGCTCACTACGAGTCCAATAAGCGCGAGTACAGCACGGACGCCGTGCATGTTCAGCACATCCTGCTGGAGACCGAAGCACAGGCGCTGGATATGCTGAAGAAGGCGAAGGCCGCCGACGCGGACTTCCAGGAACTCGCCGAGAAGAACTCCAAGGATCCTTCCGCGAAGAACAATCGCGGTGATCTCGGGGTGGTCACCCGTAGCAGCCCGTTCGTTCCGGAGTTCAAGAATGCGGCGTTTGACGCTGAAATCGACGAGGTCATCGGACCGGTGAAGACTGCGTTCGGTTACCACCTCATCAAAGTCGTGGACAAGAAGATCGGCAAGCCGCTCGACTTCAGCGATGTTGAGCTGCGGGTGCGCAACGATTACCAGCAGGTTCAGGTGGAGAAGTACCTGGATCAGGTGAAGAAAAAGGCGAAGATCGCGGTCGATGAAAAGGCCGTGAACCGCAAGTAAGCTGTTTCAAACTTACCAATAAGAAGGCCGGAGATCCTGACGGGTCTCCGGCTTTCTTAGTTTCAGCGGTCGAGGACTCCGGTCAGCAGTAGTCCTTTGCATTGATCCCGTACTTCTCCAGTTTTCGGAGAAGAGTCTTCTTCGGGATGTTCGCATGAAGCGCGGTCTGGTTGATGCGGCCCTTGAAGGCCTTGAGCGCGCTGATGAGGAACTGCTTTTCGAACTCTTCCTTGTTGGCCTGGAAGTCCAGGCGGTTGATGTCGAGCTTGAAGCCGCGTCCGTCGTCGGCGGACGAGACCGAAATCGCGGCGGCCGGCTCTTCGTCATCCGTCAGGTCGGCGTGCGCATTGCAGGTCGCCAGAATGCGTCCACCCGTGACCGCCTCAGGCAGGCTGGACGGCGTGATCTCGTCCTCGCTCTCGATAACGAAGGCGTGTTCGATCACGTTTTCCAGCTCTCGGATGTTACCCGGCCAGGAGTGCGCCTTGAGCAGATCCATGGCTTCGGGGGTCAGTCCGCGGATGTTCTTGCGGTGCTGTTGGTTGAATTTCTCAACGAAGTAGGCGGCCAGCACCTCGATGTCGTTCTTGCGCTCGCGGAGCGGCGGCAGCTGGATCGGCAACACATTGAGGCGGTAGAAGAGGTCCTCGCGGAACTCGCCTTTCTTGATCATCTCCTCGAGGTTGCGGTTCGTGGCCGCCACGATCCGGACGTTCACTTCCACCTCACGGTTCGAGCCCACCGGGGTGAACTTCTTCTCCTGCAGTGCGCGCAAGAGCTTCACCTGCATGCCGGGCGAGATGTCGCCGATTTCGTCCAGGAACAGGGTGCCGCCGTCGGCGTACTGGAACTTGCCGATCTTGCGGGAGTCCGCTCCAGTGAAGGCGCCCTTTTCGTGGCCGAAGAACTCGCTCTCGATCAGCGTTTCCGGGATCGCCGAGCAGTTGATCGTCACGAAGCGGTTATCCTTGCGCGGGCTGTTGTGGTGGAGCGCCGTCGCTACGAGTTCCTTGCCCGTACCGCTTTCACCACGGATCAGGACGGCCGTGTCGACGCGTGAAAGCTTGTCGATGACGCTGAATACCCGCTTCATCTCGTTGCTCTGGCCGATGAAGTCCGTGCCGTTGGGAAGTTTGAAGACCGGAGCGGACAGGGTGAGGTTCCTCACCATGCTGTGCGCCTTGAGTGCCTTGTCCACCATGTAGACCAGGTTCTCCGCCTTGATGGGCTTTTCGAGATAGTTGTAGGCTCCTTCCTTCGTCGCTTCGACGGCGTCGCGGACGTTGGAGAAGGCGGTCAGGATGATCACGATTACCGAGGCATCGTGTGCCTTGATTTCCTTCAGAGCCTGCAGGCCGGTCATCTTCGGCATGTTGACGTCAAGGAGGACGAGGTCGTAGTGGCCGGCCATGACGCGGTTGACCGCTTCTTCGCCATCACGTGCCTGGTCGACTTGGTAATGATTCTCCGACAACGCGGAAGAAATCGAGAGACGCAGATCCGCATCATCGTCGACAACGAGCACTTTAAACATAAGCTTCCTCCTTCGGTTTTCCTGTCACAGGGGCCTCGTCGATCGGGAGACGGATCTTAAATACGCTCCCACGGCCCTTTTCACTTTCTACTTCCACAGAACCCTGGTGGGCCTCGACAAAATACTTGGTGAGGTAAAGTCCGAGCCCCGTACCGTTAATCTTGGTCGTCGTATCATTTTTAGCCCGGTAAAACTTGGTGAAAAGACTCTTCAGCTCGTCCTCGGTGAGTCCGATCCCCTGGTCGCGCACTGAAATCTCGACGTAAGGGCCGGACTCTCTCGATTCGACATGGACCTCGGAGCCGGCGGTCGAATACTTCAATGCGTTATCGATGAGGTTGTTCAGGACCTTGGAGAGAAGCGACACGTCGATCTTGATGGGGAACAGCGGCTCCAGGTTGCTAGTGAGCTGGATCCCGGCTCCGCGGGCTTGCGACTCGAAGCGTTCCAGACAGCGTTCGATGAGCAGGTTGACGTCCTTCGACTCCTTGCGGAGCTGGATCCGGTTCGACTCGATGCGGTTCAGTTCGAGAATGCTCGTGATGAAGTGATTGAGCTCCTCGGTCGCCTGAATGATGCTGGTGACCGTGCCGCGATCGGCATCGGTGAGGCGGGAGGCCGCCTTGTTGAGCAGCACCTCTGATAGCCCCTGGATGCGTGCGACCGGAGTCTTGAGGTCGTGGGTGACCAGTGAGAGGAAGTTAGTCTTCAGTTCCTCGACTTGAAGAAGGATCTCGTTCTTGCGCTGGTAGTCCCAGCGTTTCTTGTACTCGCGGATCAGGCGGTACGGAACGGCGAGGTAGTAGCCGAGGAAGATTCCGACTAAAGGCTGCGTTTCACGGATCCACAGTCCCTTGAGGCTGAAGAGGACCTGGCTAACGAGCATGAAGACCACCGCGAGTCCCAGCGTGGCGAACACCCCGTACAAAGGAGTGGAGTTCAGGACCCACCAAAGGACGAACGTCGTCACGCCGAAAGTCGTGACCCAATTCACCCAACTCGGAGCGCGGACGACGACATTGTCATGCATGACCGAGTTCAGAATGTTGGCGTGAATGACGATCTTGGGATTCGCGAAGGGCTTCTTGGAGTACGAGGTGAATGCGAAGTCGTTCGAGTCTTCGCGGTTCAAGGTTCCAACGAGGACGATCTTGTTCTTGAGCGCGCCGGGAGGGACCGTGCCGTCGAGAACCGCCGAGAAGGAATACTGCTGATAGAGTGGCTTCGCCGGATTGCCGTGGTACCTGAAGAAGAAGTACTTGCCGTCCACCTCCGGAACATTAAACGTTCCGGTCGGTGATTCGCCGGGCTTCAGATAGCCCAGGCGTTGGGCCAGCTCGATGTGGAACACCGGCTTATCAAAAAGGTATGCGACCGCTCGGCGTGTGATCTTGTCGTCCGCGAAGACGTTCCCGTCCTTATGGATGAGCGCCAGAGAGTGCGAAAGCGAACTGAGCGGATAAGGAGGGAGGACCTCGTCGGTCACGTCGAAGCGGGTTCCGAGGATGACGGGGATTCCTTGCGCTTCAAGGCGGTTCGCGGCGTCGACAAATCGGGATCCCCACTCCTTCGGCAGTCCCGGGTCGAGGTCCACGGATCGGTTGAGATCGACGAGGTAGCCCACAGCCTTGGGCCCCATGCCCTCAAAGGCTTCGAGGATGCGAGCGTGCAGGTCGAGTGGAAGGGGATAGGTTTCGCTCAGATTACGCGTGGTCTCGGCGTCAACGGTGACCAGCACGATGTCGGAATCGGGCTTCGGCTGAATCCCGTGGGACATGCGGAAGTCATAGAGCTTCGCCTCGAGGAGATTGAAGTCGAGGCTCATGAGAATCGCCGTGAGCGCGAAGGAGCTCAAGACCACCATGGCGGTCTTCTCGTACTTGCGGATGAGGCGTTTCAGCTTAGGCATAGAAACATCACCGGCCAATCGGGCTCCTGAAAGGGAATGAGCAAGCGCTATACCACATGGTGGCATTTTGCTCCTGTTGTAAGTCGCCGATAGTGCGGTGTTTTCTGGGTTTTGCGGTGGGGTGAAGCGAAGGCGGATGGGGAGAATTGTCGAGGAGGGGATAGGGGTGTCCAATCTTTGGACACCCAAGACGCGGGGATTAGCGGCAGTATTTCGCCACGGCCCGTTCCAGTCCGAAGACTTCTTCTTCAAAGTCTGGATAGAGGATGATGCGATCGCAGGAGACAGGGGATCCGTCCAGCGTCTCATCCTCAGTGCAATACTTGAGGGATGTTTCGCCGCGTTTGTATTCAGCCGTGCGGATTTGGTCCGGAAAGTTGGAGTCGATCAGCGATACCCGGTACCCGTCAGCGTTGCGAATGAAGCCATTCAGCGGGGTCACGTCTCCGCCGATGGGCTCCACTTTAAGGATCAGAAAGGCATGTGACATCACGACGGGGGTGTGCCAGTCGGCCTTTACGCGGGCGTACATCACCCGAGGAGACTGGGCGAGGTCGAGATGCAGTCTGTCCATCTGCTTTGCGAGCTTGGACGCTTTCATGCTCGGTTTATCAGTGACACGCCGAGCGACCTGGCCGTTAGCCATCATTCGGGCACCCATCAAGGTCAGCTCGTATTCGATGAGGTTCCAGTGAGCTTTGGAGAAGTCGTTCAGGTTTCTAAAACCGGGAATTTCAACGACATGTGTGCCCACGGAGATCTTTCGGATCAGTCTCGCTGCGGCCGCGGCGGATGGACGCTCCAGTTCTGGTCTGAAGTTCACTAGATAAGCCGCCCGCCGTTGGAAGAGGGTATGGAGCCAGCAAAGGCCCCAGCCCAACGGGCCGGGAGGGTTTTTTTCCGAGAGAAACGGCGCGAGCTTATCGCGGAAAAGGTCGTCGACGGACCGGTCGCAGAACGCCTGCTTATAACCGCGGAGATGCGATACGTCCGCGAGACCGCTGATTCGCGGCTTCAGGTCGTCGGCGTCGTCAAAGTAGTTGAGCCCCTCCAGTACGTTCTTGCTCGCGTGCGAGTGCACCA
>CAYOWB010000001.1:28064-28707 GCA_964407515.1 uncultured Bacteriovoracaceae bacterium | reverse complement strand
TGATTGGCGGCAAGTGCACCGAGTGAAAGCGCGGCCGTGGCGCCGATCGCGAATGTCGATACGGTTTTGCCGAGCCACATACGAGAGCCTCCTGGGAGGAGGAAGAGCAAGTGGCGTGCCTTTCCTAGAAGGCGGAAAATCGTACCCACGTGAAAATCCTGTCCATCGCCTGGACAGCCGTCAATCCTCCGACGGAGAGGTAACCGCGGATTTCAGAGTCATTCCTGACTGAATTTTATCTCTCGTCCGATCTCTCGGAATCAGTCATATTTAAATGAAGCCATTTGAGAAAACATTCAACGAAGGAGGAAAGAACATGAAGTTCTTAATGCCAGTCCTGTTTGCCTTGGTCTCGGTTTGTGCTTACGCGAATGATGAAGGCGCCGCCAAGGCGATGATCAACAAAGCCACCGCCGACATTGAGAAAGATTCAGGTAACGTACTCGAAAAGGTGAAAAAGGGCGACGCTGCGTACAAAAAGGGATCCCTCTATGTGTTCGTCTACGACATGGATCTCAATATGGTCGCACATCCCGACGCGAAGCTGGTGGGCCAGAACCTGAAGGGCAAGGGGGACGCCTGTGGCTGCAATTTCCGCGACGAGATCATGAACCGTGTGAACAAGACTCTGGGCGACACGGGA
>CAYOWB010000001.1:27340-28018 GCA_964407515.1 uncultured Bacteriovoracaceae bacterium | reverse complement strand
TCCCGTCTCGGGCAAGCTCGAACACAAGAAAGCGTTCTTCAGGCAGGCCAAAGGCTCCGACGGCAAGAACTACGTCGTGATTGCTGGCGTGTATCTGAAAGAAATGAAGTCCTGCGAATAATTCCTAGCCTATCCGGGCGTCCTGGCCGAGATGCGCGGCAGGACGCCCGCTTCTACTGCCCTTAGGAGAGCGTGCGATGAATAACCGGGTCTCGTTTCTTCGGGGAATCAGCTTCAAGCTGAATCGTAATATCGTTTTGCTGCTCGTGATCGTCTTCTCGTTCATCACTTATGTGACGGCACGAACGACGTCTCAGACGATTCGCGAGCTCGGGATGCGTGTCGTGCGCGCCCAGATGGAAGAATCTGTCGTGGCACTGAAGAAGGCCCATTCATCATTGGAGAGCCTCGGCGTTCTCCAGGACAAGGAGTACGTCACCAAGAGTCAGCAGGCGCTCTTCACCAAGTTCAAAGACGTCAGGTTCGGAAAGACCGGATACCTGTATCTTGTCGACTCAGCCAAGAAGGTCGTTTTTCACCCCACGATGGCGGAGGGGACCCTGATGGACGAACGCTTTCTGGATGATCTCATCCGGATGAAAAGCGGGGTGATCTCGTACTCTTTCAAGGGGGTGCCGAAGACGGCGGTGGCCGAACACTTCGCTCCTTGGGACTTCT
>CAYOWB010000001.1:26797-27323 GCA_964407515.1 uncultured Bacteriovoracaceae bacterium | reverse complement strand
TTCCGAACTCTTCGCGGCTCGCGATGCGCTGATTCGGACGATCGTCGGCGTATCCCTGGCGGCAATGATTCTGCTCCTGGTGCTCGTCACTCTCTCGGTGCGTGGGATCGTGACCCGTCCGTTGGGTTCCATCATCACTGCGTTGGACGGAATCAGCCGCGGCGAATTCCGTCCGCTGGCTGACGTGAAGAGTCGGGACGAAATGGGACAGCTTGCCGATGCTTGTCGCAGCCTCATGGCGACTATCGAGAATCTGAAGACGGCGATCCAGAGCGTCGCGGACGGCGCGAGGTCGGGGCGTCTGGATATTCGGAACGACACCGCGGTATTTCAAGGGACCTACCGGCAGTTGATTGAAAACCTGAACGAGCTCTCCGCTGTTTTTCACGGCGCGATGTCGGAAGTGGCCGGCGCCGCGGGGAAGGTGACGCACACGGCGGGCGAAGTGGCGACGATCGCAACGAAGCTCTCCGACGGGGTGGCGAAGCAGGCCGGGGCGGTGACGCAGATCGCGGGAAAGAGTGTA
>CAYOWB010000001.1:25321-26787 GCA_964407515.1 uncultured Bacteriovoracaceae bacterium | reverse complement strand
GGACGAGATCGGCAAGCTCTCGAAGCAGAACCCCGAGCTTGCCAATAATGCCCAGCAGCTGAGCGCCACCTCTCTCAAGGTCGTGAATGTCGGCAATGACCGGATGGCGCAAATGGTGCGCGCGATGGAAGAGATCAACGAGTCGAGCCGAAAGATCTCGAATATCATCAAGGTCATCGACGACATCGCCTTCCAGACCAATCTGCTGGCCCTGAACGCCGCGGTGGAGGCTGCCCGTGCGGGTCAGCACGGAAAAGGTTTCGCGGTGGTGGCGGACGAGGTGAGAAGCCTCGCCGGAAGAAGCGCGAAAGCGGCGAAGGAAACGGCGGAGATGATCGAGGACTCGACCCAGAAGGCGGCATCAGGGGCTTCGATCGCGTCTGAAACGGCTCAAGCCCTGGGTGAGATCCTGGAATCCACGACGAAGACGTCGGCTCTTATGCAGGAGATTTCGCAGCTTTCAGGACGGCAGTCGAGCGGTGTCATCGAGACGGTCTCGGCGCTCGGGGACGTCGAGAAGACGAATCAGGCCAATGCGGCCATGGCGAAGGAGTCCTCGGACGTGGGTGAGCAGCTCTCAGTCCAAGCCGGACAGCTTCGCGAGGTCATCGGACGATTTACCCTCTGATCAGAATCGTTCCGAGACGCTTTCCTTGACTGGCGCGGGCCAGGCCTTCTGGCAGGTCTCTTCGCCGAGATCCTGGTCGGCTGGATACTTCTCGATGAGGGTCTGTTCCTCCGGGCAATTCTGCGAGGCCGGGCGTCCGGTGTATCGGTCGATAGTGACCATGCGAAGATTCGGGCTGACCGGGAACGAAGCTGGCGGTTCGGTGGAAAGAGCTTCCTTCATGAAGCGAACCCAGATGGGCAACGCGGCTCCGGCACCGGTGATCTTGAGCGTCTTCTTCGGAGGATTCGTGGAGACCGGGGCGGCGACGCTCTGGTCAGCACCGACCCAGACGACCGCAGTAAGATGAGGCGTGAATCCCGCGAACCAGCTGTCGCGATGATTGCTCGTGGTTCCTGTCTTCCCGGCGGCGGGATAGTCAAAGCCCAGATCAGCAGCTGAGCGCGCGGTGCCTTCCGTGAAGACGCTGGTCAGCATGTCGGTCAGCAGATCGATCGGAGCGGAGGGAAACACTTCCTTCGGGTGATAGACGAAACGGGCGTAGTCCCTGCCGTCCTCGAGGGTGATCCCGCGAATGACAGTGAGGTCGTCGCGCAAGCCGCGGTTCGCGATGGTCGCGTAAGCGCGAAGCAGTTCCACGGGTGAAAGCTCCGCGACTCCGAGCGAAAGGGACGGGACTTTGGGAAGTTCGGAGT
This sequence comes from uncultured Bacteriovoracaceae bacterium, assembly GCA_964407515.1. Classification (GTDB taxonomy): domain Bacteria; phylum Bdellovibrionota; class UBA1018; order UBA1018; family UBA1018; genus CAYOWB01. The sequence continues at coordinate 25,464 of CAYOWB010000001.1, read as the reverse complement.
CGATCCCGAGGGTGCGGGCGGTTTCCGTGATTTCGTCCAAGCCGACTTCAGCGCCGAGTCGTGCAGCCACTGTATTGACGGAATTCGCGAGTGCCGTCCTCATGCTGATCCAGCCGCGATGACCGTCCTCGTAATTCTTCGGG
>CAYOWB010000001.1:17126-25167 GCA_964407515.1 uncultured Bacteriovoracaceae bacterium | reverse complement strand
GACCTGACGCTTCATGTTCAGGATGCGGTTGAAGTTCGACTCGGAATAGTTGCGGCCACCGACTAGGGCGCGGACATATCCCGTCGCATGGTCCACCGCTGCCAGAGCGCCTTCCAAGCGTTCGCCGGTACCGCCCTTCATGCGGCGTTCGAGATCGATGATTCCGTTGGTAACGGCGGTCTGCGCCGCCATGTTCATGCGGGGGTCGAGCGTCGTGTAGACTCTGAAACCGGCGGAGATGATTTCCTGCTCGGTCATCTTGTCCTTGAGCTGGCGGATCAGCTCGGCCTTGACGAAGTCGGTGAAGAAGGGGGCCTTGTTCGCACCCGAGACCGGAGGGGCGAGCCGGATCGGCATGTTCAAAGCTGCCGCTGCTTCCGCTTCCGCGATTTGCCGCGTCTCGACCATCTTCCTCAGAACGATTCGCTGGCGCTCCTGCGCTCTTTCCCTGTAGCGGTAGGGGGAATAGTAGCCCGGGCCGCGGATCAGGCCCGCCATCATCGTTACTTCCGCCAGATTCAACTCGTCCAGGCGCTTGCCGAAGAAGTGCTTAGCGCCTTCGGCGACGCCGTGCACTTCCAGGTTACCGACTTGGCCGAGGTAGACTTCATTCAGATAGCGCTCAAGGATGCGCTCCTTGTCGAAGCGCGCTTCGAGGATGAGGGCCAGGAACAGCTCGTTGGCCTTGCGGAAGAGATTCTTTCCGCGGCGAGCCATGAGGTTCTTGACGAGCTGTTGAGTGATGGTGCTTCCGCCCTGGGCGAACGACTGGGTGCGCAGATTGACCCATACGGCGCGAATCAGCCCCCGTGGGTCGAAACCTCTGTGATCGAGGAAGTGCTGGTCTTCGACGGCGATAATGGCCTTCCAGACTGGGGCGGGGATCTCGTGAAATCGCAGGACGTCACGGATCTTTCGGCCAGCTTCGGTGCCTCCGCGCGTCAGTGTCGCGATCAGCTCAGGCTCGAGGTAGATCTCGGAAAGCTCCTGCGAGGCATGCTTCAGGGACTGAAGCTCCGCGTTTTCTCCGGTCCGGTTGAACTGGAGCTCGATCGGTTGGCCAGACGCGGCGGTTGTTGGATGATTGTCGGGGATCAGGTAGGCCGGGTATTCGACGGGGTGAAGCCGGAACGTGACGGTGTCTTCCTTTGCTTCAAACGAGTAGCCGAGGGCTTTGAGTCGTGACTCGATCTGCTTGCGCGATTGGGGGGGGGGCAATGCGCGTGACGTCAGAGTAGAAGCGTGTCGGAGTGAATTCCTCCTGCTGCGTGAAGGCGGCTTCCAGTTGCCGGTAAAGCGTAAACAGGTAGATTCCGAAGCCCGTCGTGACCAACAAGAGCGCTGTCGCGATGACGGCGCGCCGGGAAAAGCGCATTTTATCTCCTTGACTGTCTTTCGGCTGCTCAATAAAACCGTGGCATACCTTGGTCTTTCGATCAAGAACAGGAAAAGGAAGCGCATGGAAATGAAACGCGTAGGGTGGGCGGCTGTAGCGGTTATCGGCCTGATGTTCGGGATCAATGCATTCGCCTTGGATCTAGACTGGTCAGGGCAGTTCCGTGCCGAATCCCACTGGATCAATAATTATGCGCTGGATCATTCCGGAACCTCGCGTGACGTCAGCCGTGAAGGTGCGGGTGGCTATTACATTCCGGGCGGCGGTGCGAAGACGGCAGCCTTCCAGAGCCTCTTCCTGCGGTTGCGGCCGCGCTTGGTCGTAAACGACAATGTCTATATCAAGTCCGAATGGTGGCTTGGCGACCCGGTCTTCGGCTTCTTCGGCGATGCGCAGCCTTACGGCTTCGAACAGCGCCAGTACAATTCCACCTTCTCTCGCGGGTCCTCGATTACCGCGCAGCGGTTCTGGGCGGAAATTCTGACAGACATCGGAACATTGCAGCTCGGTCGCGCTCCCCTGCACTGGGGCTTGGGTCTCTTCTGGCACTCCGGAGATGGCGTGTGGGACCGTTATCAGTCGACTGGCGACCAGATTCGCCTGATCTCGAAGTTCGGCGCGTTCACCTTCTCGCCTGCTTTGGTGAAGTACGGCATTGGAAACAGTATCGGTGGAAGCTGCACGTTTTCAGCGACAGGCGGACCTCTCGGTGGTTCGACCTGTAACCCGACGACGAGCGGGTCTGGCCTCGTCGACTACTCGCTCATGTTCAAATACGAGAACGTGGATGAGGACTTCGAGGGTGGCGTGAACTTCGTGAAGCGCATCCTGGATGACTCCGGTGAAACGGGATCCGGCTATTTCGCAATCACCCCTGCTGGTGCGACGGCTCGGTCGAGCGGCGCCGCGAACTACAATGTGTGGAGCTTTTACGGCAAGAAGAAGCTCGGACGATTCACCTTCTCGGGCGAAGTGCCACTCACGACGGGTGACGTTAACGGGATGGACTATCGCACCTATGCGGTGGCGCTTGAGGGCGGCGTTCAGATCTCTGATCAGTTCGAGACGCGCATTTTGGCCGGTCACGCACCTGGACAGCCGGCCTTCGCGGGAAATAAGCCGCAGAAGTACCGCGCCTTCTATTTCAACCCGAACTACCGCCTCGGCATGATCATGTTCAACTATCAGCTCGCCTCGTTCGCTGGGCCGAATACGTTGAATAACACGACGGTCGGTCGGGAGAATCTCCTCTCGCCGTTCGATAACCCGATCGTGAATGCGAACTATGTCGCGGTGAACGGAACGTACAAACTCAATAAGTGGCGCTTCAATGCCGGCTTCATCTATGCGAAGGCAGATGAGACCGCGGCTTCCGGCGAAGGCTTCATGAATACCTGGCGTCGGAGCTTCCATCGAAACAACTCCGGGCTCAACCAGGAGTCTTCTCTGGGTTGGGAGCTCGACCTCGGAACGTCGCTCCAGTGGGATGACAATCTGGTCGCCGGCCTGGACCTTGGCCTGTTCGTTCCCGGTTCCTACTTCCGGTTCACCAACTTGAACGGTCAGCAGAACGCGGTGTCCACGGTGCTGGGCGCTGCGGCTCGGGTGGGGATTACGTTCTGAGACAAGCTACTGCACGATGAACTTCGTGAAGTAGACGTTCGTGGCAACCGCCATCTTGGGGCCGCTGGTCTGAGCGCCCGCGAGGAGGTTGTTCGTGAACTCGAGGATCTGCGACCGCAGGATGTAACGGCCCTGAACCGTGGTCAGTTCCGAAAAGCCTTTGTGGCCGAGGAGAGACAAAACCTTGTCCATGAGCACGGGGCGAATCTGGTCAACCGCGGCTTTCATCGCCATATCCCGGATCTCGACGGAGAAGCCGACCGTCACGTAGTGCAGCTTTCCCTGAATCTGCTGAGGTGTTCCATCCGCCGGCTTGGGCTGAGCCGGGGCGGACTGAATGTTCACCGTGACCGGCTCGAAATCGATGAGGCCGGGAGTCGCTACGGGGGTGGGGCTTGCGTGAATCTGAGCTAGTCGTGCCCGTTCGCTGGACTCCGTGATGACCGGGCGCTTAAACACCAGGCGGGTATAGAACATGAAACCGAGCACCCCCAGGATCACTACCGTGTTGAGGAGCGCGAGAATCAACGGGCCTTTTGATTTCATACCGTGAGTTTATCAACTCACGGGTTCATAGGGAAGGCCGAGATCATCGGCCACGCGCTTGTAGGCTACCTTACCGTTGAGGATGTTTACGCCCCGGCGAAGTACTTCGTCGCGAAGAACGGCGTCTCTCCAGCCGTAGTTGGCGATTGTGATCAGGTGCCGGAGGGTCGCATTGGTCAGACCGTAAGTCGAAGTTCTTGGAACGGCTCCCGGCATATTCGGAACCGCGTAGTGAATCACGCCGTCCACCGTGTAAGTCGGGTGTTCATGGCTGGTTGGCCGGGTCGTTTCGATCGAGCCGCCTTGGTCGACCGAGACGTCGACGATCACGCTGCCCGGCTGCATCCGGGAGACCATGTCGCGCGTCACGAGCTTCGGGGCCTTGGCACCGGGGACGAGAACCGCGCCGATAACGAGGTCGGCGGCGATCACTGCCTTTTCGATCTGCTCGCTATTCGAGTGCGTCGAGACCTCGTTCATGAAGATATCGGACAAGTAAGTGAGACGAGAGATATTGGTGTCGAACACCGTGACTTTGGCGCCCATGCCGGCGGCGATCTTCGCCGCGTTGATTCCGACCGTGCCGCCGCCCAGGATCACGACCCGGGCGCGTTCCACGCCAGCCACTCCGCCGAGGAGCATGCCCTTGCCGCCGTGGTCATGTTGCAAATAGGTGGCGCCGATTTGAGGGGCCATCCGTCCCGCGACTGCGCTCATCGGCGAAAGCAGCGGCAGGGAGCCGTCCGCCTTCTGGATCGTTTCGTAGGCGATGCCGACGATCCTGCGCTCCATGAGGGCTTTGGTCAGCCGCTCGTCGACCGCGAGGTGCAAGTACGCGCAGAGGATCTGCCCTTCGCGCAGAAGCGCGTATTCCTCAGGGAGGGGCTCCTTCACCTTCACGATCATTTCAGCTTTGTCGTAGATCTCTTTCGCCGTTTCGACGACGACGGCTCCAGCGCGACGGTAGTCGTCATCCGAGATGCCGACGCCCACGCCCGCATTGTGCTGGATCATGACCTTGTGGCCAGCTTGCGTCAGGGTCCGAACGCCCGCGACTACCATGCCGACTCGGAACTCTTTGTTTTTGATCTCTTTCGGTACGCCAATGATCATATGTGATGTCCTGCGCTGTTGAGGCCGCTATGCCCTGATTTTTAGACCATCATAAGCGAAAGAAACCCCTTTTGGGAGCCGCTTCGCGCTTCGAACGTAGTCCAAGTCGTGTCCCAAGTGGGTTAAGAACGTCCGCTTCGGGCGGAGTTCCGACACGATTTGTAGCGCCTGATCGAGATTAAAGTGCGTCCCGTGCGGAATGAACCGGAGGCAATCCAGCACCAGAACGGAAAGCTCTCTCATCCGGTCAAGCGATGTCGCCGGTATATAGCTGCAATCCGTCAAATAGGCAACCGAGCCGACCCGGTATCCTAGAACCTCTTTGGACCCATGGAGTGCAGGAATGGGCGTGAACTCGACCCCGGAAACAGTCACTCGCGAGGCCTTCTTGGGAATGGTGTGGAACCGCAGTTCGGGAATTCCGCCTCCTTCGACCGGTTTTGGATCGAAGATGTAGGGGAACTTCTCGAAAAGCTCCTTTCGGGTCCATGCGTTACCGTAGAGCGGGATTGTGGCTTTCTGAAGAAAGTTATAACTTCGTAGCTCGTCGATGCCGTGAACATGGTCGGCGTGAGGGTGCGTGTACAGCACGGCATCCACGTGGAAGATCCGTTCACGGAGGGCCTGTTGTCGCAAATCCGTGCTCGTATCCACGAGGAAGCTCTTTCCGTTCACCTGGAAGTGCGCGGAGGTGCGCAGGCGCTTGTTTCTGGGGTGTGAGGAGCGGCAGACCCGGCATTTACAGCCGATGAGCGGGACGCCAGTCGAGGTGCCGCAGCCAAGAATGGTGAGGATCATGGATCTGAGTATTACCGGCCCCCCGTTCGCGCGGTCGCGGTCATGCGCGAAATCTCGAACGGGGGGCCGGTAATGCGGGCCCTCGTGACTGGCGCGGCGGGCTTTGTCGGAAGCACGTTGATCGAGGAATTGACGACGCTCGGGTTCGAAGTCGTCGGCCTGGTTCGTCCGGGGACCGATCCGGAGCTTCTCGAGAACCTTCATGGGCTCAGATACACTCGCATGGACGGCGACCCGTTTGATCGGGACGCGATTCGCCGTGCGTTGGACGGGGTGGATTACGTTTTCCATTCCGCCGGCGTTTTGGTTTCCAAAGGGTATGACGGTTATATCCGTCACAACGTCGATGCCACTCGAGTTCTTGCCGACGCCGTCGCGCAGGATCGTCCGGCGCTTCAGCGGTTCGTGTTCGTCTCGAGTCAGGCAGCCGGTGGGCCTCCGGCCGGAAGTGAACCCAAAGACGAACTGAGCGAGGATCGTCCTGTCTCCGCCTATGGCGAGACCAAGCTGATGGCTGAACGCATCCTTCTGAATTATCGCGAGCGGTTTCCCATCAGCATTGTGCGGCCTCCCCTGGTTTATGGCCCCAAGGACCGTCTGATTTTCAGTCTCGTGAAGCTGATTGAGCGAAACTTCATGCCAGTGTTTCGGCCGGCCGGCTTGAAAGGTGATAAGCGATTCAATGTCGTTCACGTGCGGGATCTCTGCCGTGGATTGCTGCAAGCGGCTTTGGCGGACAGCCAGAAGGTGAAGTCGGGCGAAGTGTTCTACCTGGGGAGTGACGAGGTGGTGACCTATCTGAAGCTCGCCAATACTATTGCGGACCAGCTGAACCGGCACCCGCTCCGGTTTTCGATTCCTCAGATCGCTTTGAGGACCGCGGCAGTGGGAGCCGCCGCACTGGGGTTGTTCAGTGACCGCGTATCAATCCTCAATCCTGATCGGCTCAATGACTTCTTTCCCGACAACTGGACGTGCTCCTGCCGCAAGGCGAAGGAGTTTCTCGGATTTGTTCCGGAGTACGACATCGTGGCCGGCATGGCGGATACGATCGAATGGTACAAGAGGCAAGGGTGGTTATGAGAATCAGGATCGCGGCGGTATTGCTGGCGTGCATGGGGCTGGTTGCGTGCCGGAATGGCGCAGAGGGCTTGGGAATCCATCTCAAGATGGATCAACGCCGGCTCTCAAACGGGCTTCAGGTAATCATGGTTCCGGATCGCACGGTGCCGATCGTCAGTTATCAGACCTGGCTCAGGACCGGTTCGGTGGATGAGGACACTTCCTCGCTGGGGATATCGCATCTCCTGGAGCATCTCATGTTCAAGGGGGCCGAGAAGTATGGGCCCAAGCAATTCTTTCTGCAGCTCGAAGCCAAGGGCGCCGAAGTGAACGCCTTCACGACGCGCGACTACACGGCTTATGTCGAGTCATTCACTCCTGATCTGCTTGAGAAGGTCATCGACATGGAGGCGGATCGCCTTCGTTCCTTGAGAGTCGATGACTCTGTCGTTCGAGGAGAGGTGGCGGTGGTCCTCGAGGAACGTAAACTCCGGACGGACAACTCTCCCGAGGGGCGCATGCAGGAAGCGCTTTGGGCGTTGGCATTCCGCTTACATCCTTATCGGTGGCCGATCTCCGGCATTCCGGAGACCCTTGTGACGATGAACGCGGAGAAGGTCAAAGCCTACATGGCGCGCCACTATTCCGCGGCCAATGCCATCATCGTCATCACGGGCGCTTTCGATCCGGACCGTGCTTTCGAGCTGATTCGCAAGGCCTATGGTCAGATGCCTCGACGCGAGGTTGTCGAGCGCGCTGTTCCCGAGGAGCCGGAGCAGAAAGAGGAACGGCGCCTGGTCCTCTATGACGGGACGGCGTCGGAACGGTTTCTACAGGCCTACCATATCACCTCCGCGAAGGACGATGACTCCTTCGCCCTCGATGTCCTCGCCAATATTCTTTTCGAAGGCACCAGTTCACGGATGTATCGGCGTCTCGTGGAAGACCGGGATATCGCCATCGGGGTGAGCGGTTCCGCCTATACGCCGGCCCATCCGGGGCTGTTTCTGATTTCGGGAGTCATGCGAAACGGGATTCCCGCTTCGCGTGCCGAGGCGGAGTTGGATGCGGTGATTCGTGACGTGCAGGAGAACGGGGTCAGCGAACAGGAAGTGAAGGCCGCGGTTCGTCAGCTCACCGTGCAGCTGGTCGATAGCGTCCGGACGCCGGGAGGACTGGGACAGCTCATCGGCGTATCGGCTGTCGTGCTGGGGGACCCTGAGCGCTTCGCGGACGATCTCGCCAAGTACACCAAGGTCTCCTCCGAAGACGTGAAGCGCGTCGCAGGGAAGTATCTCGTACCCAATAATCGCTCCATCGTGACTCTGCTCCCTGAGGCTCAGAAGCAAAAGGCCAAGGGGCAGGTGAAGGAAGGGAAGAGTGCCCCATGAAAACAGGGATGCTGAGAGCGCGAGTGTTGATGAGTGTGGTGGTCCTGCTGTTCTCGTTTGCCGGCGCTGGCGCCGGATTCGCGGCGGAGCCGGTGATGCGGCTTCCTGTCCC
>CAYOWB010000001.1:4805-17027 GCA_964407515.1 uncultured Bacteriovoracaceae bacterium | reverse complement strand
ACGCGCAGTGATTTGCAGGGGAAAACGGGCACGGCTTCGATTTTGGGAGCGCTTCTGGATCGCGGAGCCGGGGGGCTTTCAAGCCAGCAGATCGCCCGTGCGGTGGAGTCGTTGGGGGCCACGCGATTTGCCGGGGCGGGGGAAGACTCCTTCGTCATCGGAATGCACGGGCTAGCCATTGATGCCGAGACGCTGCTGGAGCTGCTCGGAAAAATGGTATTGAGCCCGGAGCTTTCCCAGAAGGAGTTCGACCGGGAGCGTGCGCGGATGCTGGATCAGTGGACACATCTTGGAGATCATGCCGAGAGTCTTGCGTCATTCGTTTACGAGCGCATGATGTCAGTCGGCACTCCCTACGCTCGAGGTGGTTTCTTGTCCGCCGAGGAGTTCCGGAAAGTCACCCGCGAGGACGTGGTGGCGTTTCATCGGCGTCACTTCACGCCGAAGAACGCGCTCTTCGTGGTGGTGGGGCGAGTGGAGCGCGAGTCGTTCCGGAAAAAGATCGGTTCGGTCTTCGGGGCGTGGGCGGGTGAGGCGCCGCTTCCCGGGCCTGATGTTTTGCAAGCGGGCTTTCAACGTCCGAAGGGGCAGAGCGTGATCGTCGTGAACCGTCCGGGCCTCTCGCAGGCACAGGTGCGGATGGGCTTCCGCGCGCCCTTGATCACTTCTCCTGACCGGTATCCCCTGATGGTGTTGAATGCGCTTACGGGCGAATACTTTTACAGCCGGCTGAATGCGCTGATTCGTGAGCAGATGGGCCTCACCTACGGAATCGGAAGCTCGTTTTCGTATCTTAGGGATTCGGCCCGGTTCACCATCGGAAGCGCGACTCAGAATGAAACTGCCGGGAAGCTCGTGCGGAAGACGCTGGACGTCCTGGAGACTTTGAAGAGGGGCGAGATCAGCTCGGAAGAAATCACGATGGCGAAGGATTACCTCAAGGGGAGTTTTCCGCTCAGCGTGTCGACGCTCGGCGCGGTGGCCTCACGCTGGATGACCGGGACGGTTTTCGGACTGGGGCCGGAGTACCTGAATGAGTTCATTCCGAGGACCTTGGCAGTTCAGCGGGAGCAGGTCCTTGCCGCGGCTCGCGCGCATTTGAAGCTGGATGAGATGCTGATTGTCGTCGCTGGAGACGCGCGAGAGATCGTACCCAGTCTCAATAGCGCGGGATTCAAGCCGGCGAAGGTGTTTCAGGTGAAGGAGCTGATCCGGTAGTCTCGGTGGGCTCCATGGTGCATTTGCCTTCGAAGTAGGCACCGAACTCGACGATGAGCGAGGGAGTCCGGATATTACCGATCACCCGACCGGTCCCAGAAACCACCACACGGGTCTTGGCGCTCACGTCGCCGCGGACGAAACCGTCGATTGTCACGGTGTCGGCGCGGACGTCGCCTTCCACCACTGCGCTCTCGCTCAAGACCAGCGTGCTGCCTGGAATGGCATCCACGGTGCCGTGAACGGTTCCGTGGACCCGCGAAACGTCGCTGAAGGTGACTTTTCCTTCAATGCGAGTACCGTGCGAGATGATGTTGGTAGTGCTCTCGGTAATCTGAGTCATTGGGAGAAGCCCTCCTGCGTGGAGCTGCCTGCGTGAGAGGGAACGGAGATTTTGGGCGCTGCTGCTTTTTGCAGGGGCTTTTCGGGGGCCACTTTTTCGTAAAGGAGAAGCTGTCCCACCTGATTGAAGATCAGGATCTCGATCTCGCGGATGGAGCCGCGGTTGTTGATCGGGCCGAACTCCGCGTTTGTTTCGCGGAAGCGGCTGACAGAGAAGTATTCGCCTTGCTCCGGTCTCAGCAGTGAATCCGAGCCGGGAGGACTCAGAACATCATCTGGATAGACCAGAAGTGTCTGGGGGCCACGAGCCAGGATCACGATGCGGCCCTGCTGGTTGCCGCCATCGCCCCTCGTGTATTGAATGGCGAAGTGAACCTCAAGCGTGCTGCCTCTCCAGGAGGCGCGGAGTTGGTCGAGCTTGAACGGAAGCGTGGCTTTGTCCGGCGCCTTTGGGTTGTAGTTCTTGGGGAGTGCGGTGAATTGGTACTGGGTGTTCGAGACCGTAACCTGCGAGGGGATGGCGGGCTGTGCGATTTCGGGAGCATCCATGCCCGCAGGGGCCGTTGCTTGTGCAACCGGAGCCTCGGGGGCTGGAGCAGTGTCCGGTTTGGGAGCTTCCTGAGGGGCTGGCCGGGCAGGTGATGAGTGACGCGGCGCAAGATAAGATTTCACTCCAAATGCGAGTGAAAATGCCGAAACAATGACCAGTAGGCCGATCCAAACCCCTAGCCAGGAAACCCAGCGCAGAGGGATTTGAAACGTCCGAGCCGAGTGATTGTCCTTAAATACCAGGGCAGTAATCCGTTCAGGGGTTTCCGTGGAATTTTGGTTCATAAGATCCTGATTTCAAAACGGTAACTTTTCGAAAAAAGAGTGTCAACTGAAGGCAATCGCTTGCCGATGAGTTGATTGATGAAGATTCTATTCCTGAATCCTCATATCGACGCAGGGCATCAGGTCGCGAAAGCGCTGCAGGCGCGGGGTCTTGCTGTATTGTTCCCGGCGGATGCCACCGAAGCCAAGCAGGTTTTACAGCTGCACGGCACGAGCATTGACCTGGCGATCGTCCACCGGGAAGGCGCGCTTCCGTCCGAGCTGACGGCAGGACTCGAGTTTCTCCGCTTCGTGAAGAGCACGCCTCAGCACAGCGATCTTCCCTTGATTCTTACTTCCGGTCAGTGGGGCGATGCTGAATTCGCCGAACATCAGACCACCCCGGAAGGCGTGAATGCCTACCTGCACTGGCCGTTCGATGAGAATGCCATTCTCTCGATGATCGACGCGGTCATCGGTCTGCCGGAAGTAGAAGCGGCCGCGCCGGTCGCTATGCCGGCCGCCCCGTCGGACTTCGTGGAAGTGACGGGGGAAGGCAGCAAATCCGGCGTCGTTCTCGAGGACGCCTCGAATCTTTTCTCTCAGCCGCTCTACGAGGCGAGCGAGACCAGCATCCGCTTGGATGCGCCCGACGTCCCCGACGATCAGCCTTCGATTCCGACGGCTGAAACGGGAACCACCGGCACTTTGTCCAAGATCACTCTGGAAGGGCCGATGGTCACGCCGCCCGTGGCGCAGACGAGCCCGGCGCCTGAAGTCGCCGTTCCCGCGCCGCTGGAAGGCATCGAGCTTTCAGGTATCGAACTATCGCCCGAGCCCTCGGCCCCTGCCGTGACCGATGCGCCAAGAGCTGAGGACCCTTCTTCGATTGCGATTGATCTACCGGAGTCGGCATCGGGAGTGAGTATCCCGACCGCGATGCACTCGCTGGAGTCTCAGCTTGTCGAGCCGCAATCCGTCGCTGAAATGCAGACGGAGGGTGATGATCTGCAGGCCGCATCCGAGATGCCTTATCTCTTTGGCGGACGGAGCGGTGCCGCGGCTGGAATCGCGTTCGCCCAGCCTTTGGGTGATGCGGTTATTCCGGGAGGAGCGGCGCAGTCTCCGGACCTGGAGACGATGAAGAAGTACCTGCTACTGCGTGAGCAGGACGTCGCCGCGCTGTCGGCGCAGCTCAAGACCGCGAAGGATCAGATCCGGTCGCTCGAGGAGACTCTGCGAACCGAACGTGGCCGAAACGTCGAGCTCTCTCATACGGTCGATGAGCAGCGGAAGAAGATCGAGGGCTTTGAACGCGAGAAGGCGATCGAGGTCGAGTCGCTCCAGCGTGAGATCGATGAAGCGAAATTCCAGCTCAAGGCGAAGACCGATAAGGCTCGCGTCATGGAGATCCAGGTTCGCGAGGCCACCGAGGAGATGGAGCGTTTGAAGGAACGCGTGCGTCAGGACATCCGCAAGATCCGCGTGCGCGAGAAGGAACTCGAGAATCGTCTCGAGATCATGAAGAAGGATTCCGAGGCGCTGATCGGCGCCCGAGAAAACAAGATTGTCGAGCTGAAGCGCAAGCTGGACCTCGTCGAGTTCAATATGGACTTGTTGCAGGACCAGTACGCTCGAGAAAAAGAGCGCGCCGCGCTGCTGAAGGAGCGGTTGACAAAAGCCGCGCAAGTAGTGAGGGTGGCTGGCGGCCTGCTCGACGAGAACGGGAATGACACGTCCTCCAGTCAAGCAGCCTGAGGTTTCCATGGCGGCACCGGTGGTATTGAAGCCCAAACCGAAGAGTCATCGCGTCCTGCTGATCGAGGAGGACCCCAAGCAGATCGAGCTGTATTCCGAGCTGATCCGCGAGGCGGCCGAGTGCCAGGTTGACGTCATGGCCAGGCTCAGCAGCCCGTTGGAATGGTTTGGCCGGATAGAATATCAGCTCGTCGTGGCCGATGTCTCGCCGTTGACCGAAGGTGGTCCCGACTCGGGAAGCGCGACGCTCGAAGTTCTCGAGCGCGTCAAGCGCCTCAGCCCCATGACGGCTGTCATTCTTCTTTCTGAGAGCGCGACGGTGGAACAGGCCGTGGCCGCGATCCGAATGGGCGCGGAAGACTATCTCAAAAAGCCGTTCAAGCTCGAAAGCTTCAAGCTCGCCGTGAAGCGCGGTCTCGACCGCGGCGCCGTTTTCGGGGCCAGCGAGGGCGCTTCCGCGTATCTCAATCTGCTCAACAGCTGTCAGATGATCTCGGCGACCCTCGAACAGGAGAAGATCTTCGGGATCGTCCGCAGTTATTTGGCGCGCGAATTGGGCTCCAATCACTCCGCGATTTATGAACTGAAGGACGGGCAGCCTTCGCGCTTGGATTCGCCTTACTACAAGGAGTCGCCCGACGAGGCGATGCAGGAGATCATCGAGATCGCCCTCCAGGCCTCGGGGCCTCTCGGGGGAATGGTCGCTGAGGGCGGATTCGTTCGCTTCGTCGAGAAGACGCAGCTGACTCCGGGGTTGTTCGTTTTCCGCTTCCGCTGCGTCGGCGAGACGGATTACTTCTGTGTCTGTCTCTCGCCCCGTCGGCCGGAATCCTATGAGGCGTTTGAGAGCCGCATGCGGATGCTTAAGACCCAGATCGAAGTGACAGGTAAGAACATCCAGCAATACATGGGTGTTCGTACGCTGGCTTATGTCGATGATGCGACCGGTCTGTACAACACCCGTTACATGAATCAGCTTCTGGACCGCGAGATCGAACAGGCCAAGTCGAAAGATCGGTCCTTTGCCGTTCTGTTCATCGATGCTGACGGCTTCAAGCAGATCAACGACCAGCACGGGCATCTGGTCGGCACTAAGCTCCTGAATGAGCTTGGGCACTTGATCCGCAAGTTCGTGCGTGAGTCCGACACGGTTTTCCGCTACGGCGGCGACGAGTTCGTCGCGGTGCTGTCGCCCTGCGACCTCGCTACCGCGCAGATGGTGGCGGAGCGAATCCGCGCTGCGGTCGAGAAGAGAGACTTCCTGGGTAGGGAGCAGCTGAACATTCACTTCACGGTCTCGATCGGCGTGGCGCTCTTCCCGGATCACGCGTCTTCCAAGAAAGAGATCATCGATGCGGCTGACCACGCGATGTACGCCGCGAAGCGGAAGTCCCGGAACAGCGTGTTTATCGCCGAACTGGCGCCGGGCAAGGCCCGTGAAAAGCAGGTCGCCGACAAGCAGCCTCCCAGAGCTCAGAAGAAGGGAAGGGCATGACGCCGGAAGGGACTCCTAAGCCGAGGTTCAAACTCGTGGTGAGCGACTTCCATCTGGGAAAGGGGCCGTCTTGGCGCGATGGTTCCCAGAACTTCCTCGAGGATTTCCCTCGGGATCGTGAGTTTGCCGAGTTCCTGGCCTTCTACCGCTCCGGAGTGTTTGCTGACGCGGAAGTCGAGCTGATCCTGAATGGCGACATCCTGAATCTGTTGCAGATGGATTACTACGGAGTCCATACCCACCTGATCACCGAGCGCGCCACCGTGCGTGCAGTCGAGCGAATCGCCGAGGGACACCCAGAATTTTTCGAGGCCTTGCGTCGGTTCGCCTCGACTCCTGGACACACGGTTTCTTATATCGTCGGAAATCATGACGTCGGAATGCTCTGGCCCGGCGCTCGCAAAGCGTTCTGTGACGCCTGCGCCGCCACGGGGGCCGTCTACGACGTCTCGTCTCAGTTCGACGGCGTGTACGTCGAGCATGGTCAGCAGTATGAGCGCTTTGCCGGGACGGACATGAAGCGGCCGTTCATCACCCGAGGGCTTCCCGAGCCGGTGCTGAACCTTCCGTGGGGTTCGTTGTTCGTATCCGTCCTGTTGCCCGAGATCAAACACGAACGTCCGCACGTGGACAAGGTCAGGCCGTTCCAGACCTTCCTGACCTGGACGATCGTGCACGACATCTTTTGGGGGTTGAAGACGCTTGGAAGCGTCGTGAAGTTCGTGATCGACACGATTCTGTTCCGGCGGCGCTATCAGATCGCGCAGGGCATGAGCGGAACGCTCGGGCTGCTCAAGGAGATCACGCTCTATCCCAACTATGACAAGATCGCGTTCAAGATCCTGGAAGAGAACGAGAGCGTAAACGCCGTGATCTTCGGTCATACCCACATCACGCGCTACCGTCGCTGGCGCGAGGGCAAAGAGTACTTCAACGAAGGATCCTGGACCACCGTCACAAGCTTGGATTTGAGTGAGTACGGCACGCGTACCCGCATGACCTATGCGTTCATCGAGTACCCGGATAGCGCCGGCAAGCCCAAGGTGCGCCTGAAGGAGTGGCTCGGGGTCTGGCGGCCGGAAGTCGACGTGGCGTAGTATCGGAAGAATGCCGGTCCGTGGTGGGACCTGTCGCTACCGCGATTCCGGCATCGAGGTTATCCCGAAGGAGCGTTGAGATGAAGAAGAGTGCGGTCGTAGGTCTGGCTTTCCTCGCCTTGCTGGTGATCTTTGCGGTTTTCGGTGCTTCGGGATTTCGTTCCACCCCATGGGATGGGACGACGCAGCCCGTTTCGACCGGCAAGGGATGGCCCCAGTTCAGGAGCCAGAGCGCGCTTTCACTGCGAGAGTTCGGAGTCCGAGGCGGGACTCGCCGACCTTGGGAGTTTAAGACTCAGGGCTTGATCTGGTCGACTCCGGTCATCGACGAGGCAGGGATTGCCTATATCGGGAGCACGGATCGCCATTTCTACGCGTTGTCTCCGGAGGGGAAGCAGCTTTGGGATTATCCTCTTTTTGATCGTCCGGATGCGATCGTGGATTCTGCGGCCCTGTTGATGGAAGACGGTACCGTGATCATCCCGGGGGGCGACGGTTACCTTCATGCGGTGGATCGCGGCACCGGCGCCCGAAGATGGCTCTTCAAGGCCTATCATGCGCAGGAAGGGAGTGAGAAGCTCGTCAACTCGTTCGAAGGGAATGTGGGGCTCACTCCGGAGGGGCTTGTCATTGCGCCGTCGGACAACGGTATCGTCTATGCCGTGGATCCCAAACGAGTCGATTCGAAGGGGATGGCTGCGGAGCGTTGGCACTATGTGACCCACGGACGTCAGTTTCTCTGGTCGTTGCCGGCGATTTCACCGGATCAGCGCTGGATGGCCTTCGGTTCACTCGATAAGAAACTCTATCTGCTGAACCCCAAGAACGGCAAAGAGCTGGCCGTACTGGAGGTCGGAGGCGAGGTGAAGTCTTCGCCGGTGATGGAAGGCGTCCGAGGCTTCTACGTGGGAGCCTCCAATGGCGACTTGCTCGCCATGGATGTGATCGAGAAACAGGGACGCTTCAAGATGCGAAAGCGTTGGAAGGTGAAGACGGGAGGCGAAATCTATTCGAGCCCCGCGCTACATCGCGATCTCGTCATCGTCGGCTCGCATGACGGAAAGGTTTATGCTGTCGAGCGCGCCAGTGGGAAGGTGCGTTGGGCCTACCAGACAGGAGATCGCATTTCCGCTTCGCCGGCGATTTCGGCGGATGGAGTGATTCTGATCGGCAATGCCGCGGGACACCTGTTCGCGATCGATGGAGACACCGGGACGCGACTGTGGTCTTACTTCGTCGCGGATCGGCATTACAAAGTCAATCTCGACGCATCTCCTGGGCTGAGTCCCGACGGGCGAGTCGTCGTGGGTTCCTATGACGGAAAGATCTATTCGGTGCCTTACGAGTACTGCTTGCGCACTTCGGATCCGCGTTGCACGACGGACCCCGGTCACGCGGTTCCGGACTACGCGCGCCATGGTTCCCGCGAGGATGGGACAACGCTTCTGGTGATGGACTCGAACGGCGAATTTCGTTCGGAACCGTCCGCGCCCGTTCAGTCGAATGAAGTCTTGAAGTTCCGGATTCTGAGGCGGGAAAACGGAGAGGTGGTGAAGAACGCCGGGATCGCCCACTGGGGCTTGGACGTGAAGATCGAGCCTCCGGTTCCATTCCGGGTATCCGTTTCTCCCGATAACACGTTCCTGAACGTGATGCCGGAAACGTTCTGGAAGTCGGGCATGAAGTACCGGGTCCGCGTTCAAGCCCGGCACTTCAGCCGCGGGCATCTCGTCCTTGATTACGTCAAACTCCCGTTCTCAAAGACGGTGAAGGAGATGAGTTTTGAAGTGAGTCCGGACGTGGGCGCTAACTGGGCGCTGGCCGGCCGGCAGTGGAATATGACGGCGCTCTACGCTCAGCAGCCCGCCGCGTTCGATACGCTAATGCCGGCCGCAATGGATGGGCAGGCGTATCTTCTGACCGTTCTTCATGCCGACCCATCCGCTGACGCACCAAACGAGCGGTTCGTTCTCCTCGTGAATCACGCAACTCCGACGGTCGACGGTCCGGTCGTGATTTCTGAGCCTCGGCACTCATTCGTGCTGGATGGAGTCAGGAGCGGGAACGCGATCAAAGCGAGCGGAAAATTCTTCTTCACGGCGATGGGAGCGGGCACGGATCTGGATGAGTTTCAGCTCAGTGGACAGCTGGATTCAGACGGCCGACTTTCGGAGGGGATCTTCTTTGGAACCGCACCTTGCAGTGCCTTGCGGAGTAATGACAGCACTTACAGTCCGCCTTTGAACGTGGTTTATGATCTCTGTGGCGCTCACTTCGTAGCCAGAATTCTGGGAACTTTCAGAGGGGATCGGATGGCGGCGCCGAAGAAGCCGAGCTTCGAACTCCTGCGGAAGGAAGTCAGGGCGCAAGACGCGACGTTTGAACTGCGAAGCCTTGGGGCCAAGGCTCCGCGTGTCTACGGACTCACGGCGATTGATCCGAAGACTTCGCGTGCCCTTGAGTTTCAGGGACAGAAGGTCGAATTAGACGGAAAAGGGCGGTTGAGCTTCCGCTTTGCGAAGCCGCTGCCGGTCGGGACGATCATCGTGCTGACGGGGAACAGTGAGATCATCGCTCGCGGCGAAGTTCACCCGTGAGGGGTGCGGGGGGGCGTTGCTCGTTTGGAATGTGTTTCTCCAAAATGGATGCCAAAATGGAGAAATCACTTCCAAAACGGAAACTCACTCTTCAGCTACGACCGGAAAGAAGTCTAGCGTGAAGCAGTGGACCTCTTCTTCCTTCGAGTCCTTGATCACGGCTTTGATCTTCGCGATCTGATCCACGAGCAAACCATGAATCCGTTCGGCGTCCGCGCGAGAAAGGGTGGCGGCGGAGGAGTAGTGAAGACCCCGAGTGCCGCCACGATCCAGTGATTGAAGCGCGATCATGCGCCAGTTGGAGTGATGCTTGCCGACGAGAGGGGAGTCGTGCGGGAGGTGGATGCGCGTCGTGCCGATGCGATATTTCGTTCCTTCTTTGATCGCGAGTCCTGCCTTGCAGAGAAATTCGAGGATCTCCGTCACGCGTGAGGGGAGTAATCCGAGTGCCTTCGCGATGGAGTCACGCGTGCGGAAGCGATCGATGGAAAGAATGACGTGAACGGCGCCGTAGTACCAGGCGCTGTAGTAAGTGGTTTGGTCCTCGATGCTCAGCTTCTGCTTGACGTCGAGCCGGTTCTTCAACTGGAGACGGGCCTTTGCCAGTTCCTCCAGTTCTTCTTCTAAGTAATGCTTGAGCGCCACTGTGCCGGCGCGGCCTAGCTGAACGAGTAGAAAGAAGAAGCGGGATTCCTGGCGGTCATGACCGATGAAGCGGTTCAGGGCCTCCGTTTGTTCTGAACTGAAATGCGCGGGGCCTCGAAGCACTTGCGAGACATAGGCGGTTTGGCAACCCAGGGCGGCAGCCATCGCCGAGCGAATGCCGCGGGCCTTGTCCTTCAGGGAGTCGTGCAAGTAGCGCTTGTAATCTCGATATTCGAAGACGGTGAGAGTCATTTCTGATTAAGGATAGCTTAAAGAAGAATCACTAGCTTTACTAAAATAATGTAGTCGAAATGGGGGCTCCTTGCTACGAAATGACGCATCGCACTAATGTGATTAGTAAGGGGTCTCTTTTATGAAGTTCTTAAAGCTTCTGGCTTTCGTTGCTCTTCTCGGTGGAGTCGTTGGTGCTACGGCCGCCTCCGCCACGGGTGTTTCTGTTGATCAATTGGCCATGGATGGCCAATCGACCTGTGTCCTCCGGGCCAACGGAGAGATCAAGTGCGTCGGAGGTGAATTTGGCTTCAAGCTCACGTGAACACCCAGGCCATCGAGGATCACGCGGCACTTCCGATCCGGGACGCGTTCGGGCACGACTTGCCGCTTCTGGCTTCGCTGGTGACCACGAGTGTCGGTCCAGGTGTCGTTGGCGGATGGGACCGATCCGGGAATCCTGTGCAGCTGAACTTCGAGCGAGGGGAGATCTTTTTGGGTGGGACTTTCTTCCGTGTCGCCACCGGAGTTGGGCAGAGCGGGGGACGTCTATGCGCAATGTGACCGGTTCGCATCATACCTGGGCTGCCGCGCCGCCAGGTTCCCTGAACTGGGACCAATGACTCAGGTCGGTGCGGGAGCCGGGTTCAGCTGTGCCTTAAAACAGAACGGGCGCGTGAGCTGCTCGGGATTCAACCAGGATGGACGTCTGGGAAATTTCAAACATGCGAAGAATCTGGCCGGCCACCGTGCCGTGGAGGTCCTGGTGAAGAAGGGAGGACTGTTCAGGCGCGCAGAGCCTCTCGAGAACGTAGTCAAGGTGGCTGTGAGCGAAGCGACTGCTTGCGCCGTCACTCGGGATGGCGAGGTGTACTGCTGGGGTGGAAATTCAAGGCATCTCATCATCGGAATGCCCTGGAAGTTTCTTGAATATGCGAAGGATAATAACGGCAAGAAGGTTCCCGTGTGGGACACGAGTGGCCCGGACCACGCCGTTCGTATGCGGGGATTTGCTGGCAAGGTCGTCGACCTTCGGATGGGATATGGACATGCCTGCGCTATTCTGGAGAGTGGCGCGGTCCAATGCTGGGGCGATAACAAGTCTGGTCAGCTGGCCGATGGGAACACGGCCAGTTACTCAGGACCGGTCTTCGCCAGGGCTCTCACGGAGTAGCGGTTCTTTCATAACTGGCGAGTCCAGGGAGGCTGGAGTGATAATTGTTGACTAAAATGGTCAAAAATGATAACTCCAGCCGCTGTTTCGGAGGCCCAATGGCAAGCAAGAATTGGCTCTATCTCGCTCTCGGTTTCATCGCCCTCCCGTGGCTTGCCACGACCTGGGCCGGTGAAGGCGCGGACACGAGTGGCGGTGGCGACCTGATCGGTGCCGAGTTCGAGGAGGTGGGAAGCAGCCTCTATCGAGAGCTTCTCGCAGTTCGCTCTCATAGGACTCTTCAGCCCCTGAGTGAAGCGATCAAGAGCACCCGTGTTTTCTCGGTGGATCAGGCCTGCCTGATCGAGAACGCTCGCCAATGCCGCGAGGAGGACCGCAGAGATGCCGTGAACCGCCCCGCGAAAAAGGCCATCGAGGTGACCCGTTCGCGCTGGATCGCCCTGCGGTCCGATCCTGCCCAGATGCGCCTTCTGGTGCTCCATGAGTATTTGGGCATCGCCGGAGTCGAAAAGAACGTTTTCACGATTTCGGGCGAGTGGTTGCAGGCGTTGGAACAGGCGCCAAACAACGAGAAAGAGTCGCTGGGGAGCTTCACCGGATTCCACGATTCCGAAGAATGTCGCAAGAGTTGCGAGCAAGCGAAGCAAGAAGAAAGAAGGGTCTGCGAGCCCGCGGTGGAGCTTGCGCTTTCTGGCTGCTCGCAAGAACAGCAGTGGGATGTGTCGCGTCGTTTCAATCAATGCATGGATCACTGCGATGAGGATTCCTCGTGGCGAGCCAAACCTAGAAAAGTCGTCCCCATCTCCCCTGTGCCTTCTCGGGCACGATTTGCGGCGGAATCCGCGAAGGATC
>CAYOWB010000001.1:0-4790 GCA_964407515.1 uncultured Bacteriovoracaceae bacterium | reverse complement strand
TCTGGTGCGGATTCCCGTGGGGAAAAAGATCGGGATTTGCTCGGATCTTTACCGTGATGCCGTACGTTCCCTCTATTGGATGGCGGCCTTCGCGGATGAGCGGCTCGAAAACGGAAAGACCCGCCCCGCTCGTGTGCTCATGGATGCCCGCTCGGGACGCATGAGAAATGACGTGTTCGTGCGAGCCTTTGCGGATACGGTCCAGTCCCTTCCCGGCTCCTGTGTCCCCTGGGTGATCGCCGAGGAACAGAAAAAACTTTGGGGTGGCTCGGACTCCCAGAAGCCCGAAGTGGATCTGGCTCATGCTTCGGGGGGTGGTTACCTGATCCAGGTGAGCGATCGGGAAATCGTCTTTTTCGAAAAAGCTCAGGGCAGTGAGGCTTTTGACGATCGGGCTGGCGCTGGCTCGGGAGGAGATCTCTTCCGTCGGACCCGATTCATCCTGAACTCGAAGGGAAGGATATCCCGCACCGAGCAGGCGGGATATCGGATTGAGTACTGGCCTGGGCTGAAATGGTTGGGCCTGAAGAACGTCACCAGTTATCTCGATCTGATGTTCGCGGACCCAAGTCCTGAAAAGGCTGGCGACTGGGCGCGTGCGAACTCCAAAAAGTTACGTCGGGAAACTTGGGTCGCAATCCAGCGTTTCATGCGCGACTAGCGTCGGCTAGAGCTGGTCGTGCAATGCCCGAGTAAGCTCGTAAAGCGCGGAGCGAAGGCACATGCTGGCGCTGCCGCAGTTCGGCGCCGCCCCGCAATGCCGCTGGATGTCCGCGAGCGTCTGTTCAGCGATCGTGCTGTTCTTGAGAATCACGCCCACCTCAGAGTCCAGATAGGCGGAGCGCTGGTTCAGATTGTAAGTTCCGATGAACACCGTTTCATGGTCGATGATGACTGATTTGCCGTGAATCGTCTCGCGCCCCTGATATTGATAGACCTGAATTCCTTGGCCGGAAAGCCGCCCCGCCTGGATTTCGTAAAGCTCGGCGGGGAGGCGGTGATTTCCGCTTTGCACCGAGTTCGTGTAGATCTCCACGGCGATGCCGTCTTTCGCCTTGGCTATGAGTGCGTCGCGTATAGGACCGACCGGATACAAGTAGGGCGTCTGGATCACGATTCGTTGCTTCGCACCGCGAATGAGTTGCAGAAGCTCCGCTGAAATACCGTTGTCGGCCTTCTTTCCATGGAGTGGATTCCGAACGAAGCGTACCTCGCCGACGTCAGTGGAAGGCGTGACGTGGGGCGTGCCCTGCTTGAGCAGGCGCTCATAGTGTTTCAGAAGACTCCGTTGTCGAGCGAATACCTTTGCTTGCTGTGCCAGGATGCGGGAAAGATTCTTAGCCGATGGCATTCCGCTCACGCGTCGGGCGACATCGGAGCTGTTCCAGATTTCTTTGAAATGACGGAGCGCCTGTTGCGCGCTATCGCCTTCGAGGATCAGTTGTCGGCCGACGAAATTGATCTTCTCCTTCTTGCCCGCGATCCGCGCGAAGTATTCGTCACCGATGTTCTCGGTGCCTGTGAGGAGCGTCCTTCCGTCGGCGACGACGATCTTGTCGTGAAGTCGGGTGTAGATCCAGGACACAGGTGAATTCCAGGTGCGCGGGTCGGTGGTCACTTCGTGGTAGTAGCGGACCTCCACGCCTTGGCTTTCGACGTAGGCGATCGTTTCGGCTTTTATGGTGGCACTTCCGCTGGAGTCGAGCAGGAGTCGCACTTTTTTCCCGGCGCGTGCGGCCTCGCAGAGTTTTGCCAGGAAGGCTAGCCCCGTACGGTCCTGGTGCACGGCGAAGTACGCGACGTCGATGCTGTGCTCGGCTTTACGGATGACTTCGAAGTGCGCTCGTGCGCGTTCGGCGTCGGTCGTGAGCAGGCGGGCCGTGTCCGCCGGGGCGCCAGTCGCCCACAAGAACAGGGCAAGAACCGAAAGCGTGTTGCGGAGGAGCAAGCTAGTCCTCATCTCTATTCGTATCGGATTTTGGGCTGAGCTTCTGGTGCCCCTGTCCTTAACTGTCCTTAACAAAGCGATTTTGGCCGGTCTTAACTACACAGAGACTATGACCAATACCTGCATCATTAGGACACCTATCGCCAAAAAGTGCGCTGAGACCACAGTTTTAGGCGATACATCCCGGGATGTATCGCCCTTTTCTGTGCTTACGCCGCAGTTTTGGGCGATAGGTCTGTAGAGAACTCACCCCGCCTTGGCTTGGAGAGCCGATAGAGCGAAGCGCCCAGACAATCCGCCTGATCTACAAGTGCCGGATAGCGGGTGGGCGACAGATCCAAAGCTGCTTGGCACTCACGATTCCCGCCGCCTCTGCATCGATAAGTATCACTTAAAATTGAGCGAGATTTTTAATTAACAAAATCTATCGCTCTCACGTGTCCTTCAGTAAATACGGCCTCGCCGCAATGATGCGGCGCATAAACGGAGGTCGAATCGTGAAGTATCAAATGGTGTTTAAGAGTGTGACGACGGCTCTCGTAGCCCTCGCAGTCGTGGGTGAGGCGATGGCCATGGGCCCTGCGGTCCCTTCGGGCCGTGGGCGGGGATACCCGTATCCGTCCCCGTTCCCGGGAGGGGGCGCTTTTCCGCAGCCCTCGCCAACCCATCAGCCTCGGGTCGGTGTTCCTGGACACGGAGCCCCTGGCGCGGGATCTCAAGACGGATGGAATCCTTCCCGCCGGTGTAATCCCTACGATCCGTACGACACGACTTGTTTGCAGCTTCCCCCGAACGGTTACGGCGGCGCCTCGGGCTACGAGTGCTATGCGAAGAAGCAAGGTATGGACGCGATCTACGGCACTGGCGTCGCGGTCGGTCCGTCGATCGACATCGCCACCGCGAAGGCGGTCATGCGATGCGAAGAACTCTTCCAAGTTCCTTGCGAACCGAACCCCAGTTCCGCAAGCAACGCGGTAGGCGGCTGTATTCCGGTTCTGCGCCGCTAATCACGTAAGTCCAAGTCTCGTCTCCCTGACTCCATGCAGGCTAATTGCAAGTTTGCGGGTCACCGTACTTCTTGCAATTAGCCGTGCTTGTAGTTCTCCCTTGACCCCAGGGCGACCGCCTTCTAGTCTGCTAATACATGAGAGTGGTTGCTGTGATTCCCGCCCGCTACGCTTCAACGCGCCTGCCTGGGAAACCTCTCTCCGATATCCACGGAAAACCGATGATCCAATGGGTGTACGAGCGAGCCGTTCGTGCACGAGGACTGGATCGTGTGATCGTCGCCACGGACGATCCGCGGATTGAGGAGACGGTCAGGCGCTTTGGTGGTGAAGCGATGATGACTTCCCCCGATCTTCAAAGTGGAACCGATCGTGTCGCAGCGGTGGCTGATGCGGTTCCCGCCGACGTCTACGTCAACGTCCAAGGCGATGAGCCCTTGATGGAGCCTGCAGCCATCGAAGCGGCGGCGAAGCTCGTGACGAGCGGCCAGTTCAAGATGGCCACGGTCATGACGCCGATGCGCGATGCGGCAGATCTCGAAAACATGGCCGTCGTCAAAGTCATCGCTGACAAACACGGCAAGGCGATGTACTTTTCCCGCTATCCGATTCCCTACAGTCGCCAAAAAACACCGGTGAAGGGACCCGACGGTAGCGAAAGTTTCGTCTGCCGTCGGCATGTCGGTTTGTATGCCTACACCCGCGATACTTTGTTCCGCATCCGTTCGTTGCCGCCCTCGGCGATTGAGCGGGGTGAGTCTTTGGAGCAGCTCCGGGCGATGGAAGACGGAATTTCAATCGGGATTACCGAGATCGATTTCACTTCGATCGGCGTCGATACTCCCGAGGAACTCGAATTGGTGAGGAAGCTCATTCATGGCTAAGCAGAAAAAGTTCATCTTTGTGACGGGCGGAGTTCTTTCGAGTATCGGAAAGGGCATCAGCGCGGCCTCGATCGGCATGCTCCTCGAGCAACGGGGCATTAAGGTCACGATGATCAAGATGGACCCGTACCTGAACGTCGACCCGGGAACGATGAGTCCCTTCCAACACGGTGAAGTGTTTGTGCTCGATGACGGAGCTGAAACCGACCTGGACCTGGGCCACTATTCCCGCTTCGTGCAGAAGGCGCACTTCACGCGCGCCAACAGCTTCACGACGGGCCGTATTTACGACGCCGTCATCCGTCGTGAACGCGCGGGAGGCTATCTCGGCAAGACCGTGCAGGTCATTCCGCACATCACCGATGAGATCAAGCGGCACATCCGCGAAGCGTCGAACGACGCCGACATCGCGATCGTCGAGGTCGGCGGCACGGTGGGCGACATCGAGAGTTTGCCGTTCCTGGAGGCGATTCGTCAGATGCGCGCCGACGAGGGCGCCGCGAACGTTCTCTTCGTGCACCTGACGCTCGTGCCGTACATCGGCGCGGCGGGCGAGCTGAAGACGAAACCCACCCAGCACAGTGTGAAGGAGCTTCGCGAGATCGGTATTCAGCCGGACATTCTGCTTTGCCGCTCGGATCGCACGCTGCCCAAGGACGTGAAGGATAAGATCGGCCTCTTCTGTAACGTCTCCGGCGACTGCGTATTCAGCGCGCAGGACGTGAAGAGCATTTACGAAGTTCCGCTCGGTTATCACAAAGAGCATCTCGACGAGAAGATCACTGAGAAGCTCGGCATCTGGACCGGGCGCCCGGATCTCAGCAAGTGGGAAGAGATGGTCGGTCGTATCTGTGAGCCCGGTGGCGAAGTGAAGATCGGCATCGTCGGTAAGTACACCGACTGGCGTGACACTTATAAGTCGCTCAATGAGGCGCTCCTGCACGGCGGTGT